>JAFSRQ010000142.1 GCA_017446055.1 Synergistaceae bacterium
CCTGCGCTGTGAAATAACGTCAGCGGCCTTCACCGACTTCACCGAGCCGAGATCGATTCCGCCGTCAGTGTCGAACACGCCTTCTTCAGGGTGGATGACTGTCCTGCTGAACTTCTCGCCGCGCTCCAGAGCCTCAATAGTGGGGACGACAAACGCGCCGTAAAGCGGTGTGCATTCGACTGTGCAGTTCATCTCGCCCGCAACGATAGCGTCAAAAGCGGCCTTCACCGAGTCGCACCCTACAATGATTATGTCCTTGCCCGGAACTTTTCCGGCGGCCTTGATTGCGTCAATCGCTCCGAGTGCCATATCGTCATTCTGCGCGATAAGCACGTCGATTTTCGGGATGGACTTAAGCCAGCTCTCCATTACCGCCTGGCCTTCCGCCCTCGTGAAGTTGCCTGACTGCTGGCCGACGAGCTTCAAGTGCGGGTACTCAGCAAGAGCCTTGAGGTTGCCTTCTGTGCGTCCTGTCTGCGCTGAAGCTCCCGTTGTGCCTTCCATGATGACAATGTTGACATCCTCATCACCGCGTCCGATCTTCTTGAGGTACTCGCCCGCCCAAGCGACCTGCCTTCTTCCTTCCTCGACAAAATCGCCGCCGAAAGCCGCAACGTACTCTATCTTGTCCGCGCAGTCGGGGAGTCTGTCGATGAGGAGCAGGGGAATTTCGGCCTCGTTGACTTCCTTCAAGACCTCGTCCCAGCCAGTTGACACAACGCCCGTGAACAGTATGTAGTCGACATCCTGGGTGATGAAGTTGCGCAACGCTTTGATCTGGTTCTCCTGCTTCTGCTGGCCGTCATCGTAGACCAGCTTCCAGCCCGGATGATTCTCGATTGCCGAGCGGAGATCGTCGGTGTTGGCTGTCCTCCAGTCTGACTCCTGGCCTATCTGTGAGAAGGCGATCACAATATTCTTCGCGCTTGCCGCCGTAACAGACACAACAAGCACAAACGCAAGGGCAACGCATAAAATTTTCCTCATGAGAAAATTCCCTCCATGCTATGAAATTGTTTGTATAATTGAGATGGCTGAATGCTACACCAACAAGGCAAAATTTCAATCTGTAGGGAGGCTGATATTTCATGATAGCGGAAAGTTTATTCGGGACTCTTGCTGACGGAAGGAAAGTCCGCAACTACACTCTCACTGACGAATCCGGGCAAAGCGTCGTTATGTCTGAATATGGCTGTGCGATTCTTGAGATTAACGTTTGGGGCAATGACGGCAGGCTTCATGATGTCTCGCTGGGTTATGACTCACTCGCGGAATACGTAGCTGACACGAGGAATTTCGGTGTTACAGTCGGGCGTTACGCGAACAGAATCGCGGGGGGCAGGTTCACTCTTAACGGCGTAACTTACAGGCTGCCGCAGAACAACGGACGCAACACATTGCACGGGGGCTTCAACGGATTCGGCAAGAGGGTATTCGGCTCACGATGCGAAAATGATTCCGTCATCTTCACCCTGAACAGCCCGGACTTGGACGAGGGATTTCCCGGCAACTTCACGCTCAACGTAACAGTCTCATTCACCGCCGGAAGACTCATGATGAAGTACGATTATGTTTGCGACAAGGACACGCCCGCCAGCATCACCAATCACAGCTACTTCAACCTCAACGGTCATGGCCGGGGTACAATCATGAATCACAATGTGAGCATCAGCGCATCGAGATATTGCCGGGCAGATGATGAGCTACTCGCGCTTGCTCCGTGTGTGAATGTGGAGGGGACTCCGTTCGACTTCAGGGAGGGGAAGAAGATTCTTGACGGGATAAGCTCATACTCGCCGGAAATCATCAGCGCGGGAGGAGGCTATGACCACTGTTTTGCGGTTGACAGCAACGCCCGGCCATGTTCCACAGCTACAGGAGACATAACCGGGATAAAGCTCGAAGTGTATTCGGACATGCCCGCCCTCCAGTTTTACACGGGAAACCAGATCGGCAACATCCGCGGGAAAAACGGGGCGTTCTACAACAGCTTTGACGGTTTCGCGCTTGAGTGCCAGAAATTTCCCAACGCGATAAATGAGCCGTCCTTCCCTGATTGTGTCGTCAAGGCAGGACAGCCCGAATCATCATACATAGAGTACAGGTTTTCGCGCTGATAGATTGTGCGCTGGGGGGTTACTGCTGGTGAGCCTCCCAGAATTTCACGGCGTTGTTCAGCCAGCCTTCAGCAATTGTTCCTTCGCCGAGTCCGAAGCCGTGTCCCAGTCCCGGAAATACCTCAATCACCGCGTCAGTACCATTAGCCTTTATCGCACGTATCCTCCGCTCCATCACATCATAGGGTGCGATGCCGTCAGACGTTCCCACGCAGGCATACGTAGGAGGCTCCCGGCCGGTAACCTCAGACAGCCCGGTGTACTGCATGATGACAGCCGCAGGACGGGGGTATTCACGCTCACCGAATGACTCCGTGCCGTGAGTCCCAAGCCACGCCGCCATTCTCGCGCCCGCAGAGCCTCCCCAGAGAGAATAGCCGCCAGCGTCAACACCAAAAGTCCCGGCGTTGTAGTGGATGAATGCTATTGCCCGTGCTAAGTCCTCACATGCAGTGTCAGCACCCGGACGGTAGATCAGGGCGAATGCGTTATAGCCCAGCCGTGAAAGCTCTAATGCGTGGGGGAAGCTGTCATGCATTGCCCCGACAAACACGAAGCCTCCTCCAGCGTTGCAGACTGCGAACTTTGCGCCCGTTTTCCCACGAAAGAAGAATAGCCCCGTATCCCTCGCGCGGGGGTCATCGTCAGGGTATATGCGGTAGAAGACCTGCCGCCCCGATTCTGTCTCACTCAGAATGTAGCTCACGATGTCTACAGTACGCGAAGGCTTGATGTTGCTGTACCATGTCAGGCGCAAATCTCCGAGCGTTGAGCCGCTGTAGTAGTGTTTGTTGACCGGGAATAACAGCCGCCCCCAGTCCACGAAAGCAGGGTTGCTCACCACGTCAGCAATTTTTGTGTTCACGTTCACCTGGCACACTCCTTCGTCAGCAGCATTCAACAGCAGAAGGCAGCAAAGCAGCAATGCACATCGTTTCATCATTATTGCTCCTCCAGTCTTTTCTTCAGGATACTTTTCACTTTGACGAGGTCGCCGCACGACAGAACCGGGATTAAACCGTTAATCTCGTCTATACTCAAGTCCCACCAGCGAAGCCTAAGCATTAGGCCAGTTAGTTCATCATCGAACCTTTTGCGGATTAGCTTCGCAGGGTTTCCCGCAACTATAGTGTAGGGCGAGACATCAGAGGCAACGACACTGTTCAGTCCGATGATTGCGCCGTCAGCAATGTGGACTCCGGGCAATATCGTTGTGTTCTGTCCAATCCATACATCATTGCCGATGACTGTATCACCCTTCAGCGGCATCTCTGACAGCGGCGGAGGAGACTGATTCCAGCTCCCGAAAATGTAGAACGGGAATGTTGATACCGCGTTCATCTGGTGGTTAGCACCGTTCATGATGAAGTTCACGCCCGCTGCAATCTGGCAGAATTTCCCGATGATGAGTTTGTCGCCGATGAAGTCATAGTGATGCGTAACGTGCTTCTCGAAGTCAACATCACCGAAATATGTGAAGTCCCCCACAATGATGTTGGGATTCTTCACTGTGGGCTTCACATAAGTCAAGGTGTCAATGCCTTTGACGGGAAAAATTTTGCTTGGGTCTGGTATGATTCTGTTCTCCATGACTTATTACTGCACAAGAAGCCTCATCAGCTCGCGGTCATGGTGATACACAACAACAGGCTCATCGTCAAACAGCATAGTAGCTCCCTTGTCGGTGGTATAAGCCTCCCAGCCCGGATTGCCCGTTCTCGCGAAATTCAGCCACGCACCGCTCATAACGTCCGCAAGTTTCTGCGCCTTCTCGCCGCCGCCCGTAGCTTTCTCACTCAGCGCAATATTGTTGAAGACGAACGGAAGCTCCGAGCAGTGATAGGCCATGGCATAGCCGCCCATTATGGGAGTCTCCCACGTGAAGACGTAAGCGTAGACCGGCGCGCCTCCCTGTGATGATTTCGCGTTCATCGTGTGGAGTGCACCCGGCCTCAGCCGCGAGTCCACGTACAGCGCATCAGCCTTCTTCTTCCAGGGATAAGCCTTGAGGAATGCTTGTGCTACTGCCTCTGCTTTGTCGCCGTATTTCTCTCGGAGCTTTCTTGAGGCTGTCTCATCGTCCCAGAAATTTTTGTTGTCTGACTGGTTCACGGCCATGTTTGCGACTAACGGGACAGTCACCCATTCGTTGAGAGCCGAGCCTATCATGACGGGAATATTCCTCGCCCAATCGCTGAAGCCGCCGTCTACCGGGTCAGCAGGGATATAATCTCCGTCCTTCACCGGAGACCATGACGACAATTTATGGCCTTCCTGAATCGCCTGGGACATGGCCGCGTTTCCTGCCTTGATCAGCGCGTCATAGGGGACTTCACGAATCTTCGCGACATCTGCCGGATTGATTCCGAGATTCTGTAGCGTCAACTCTGCGACTCTGCGTGAGGCTTCCTGATTCGGGAGAGTGATTCCCATGAGTTCAACCGCGCCGCTCTGCAAGATGCCCTTGTGGAAGAGTCCCGCGGCTTTAGGCGTTCCCATGAGGCATAATATTTTCGCCGCGCCCCCTGACTGCCCGAAGAGCGTAACGTTGTCCGGGTCTCCTCCGAAATTCGCGATGTTGGCCTTGACCCATTCGAGAGCCGCTACTATGTCCATGATGCCCAAGTTGCCGGAATACTTGTACTCCTCACCGTATGCTGACAAGTCGAGGAAGCCAAGAACGTTGAGCCTGTGGTTGACGCTTACGACCACGACATCACCAGTTCTTGCGAGACTCTCGCCGCTGTAAACGTCCTCAGCAAGTGATGAGCCGACCATGAATCCCCCGCCGTGAAGCCAGACCATAACCGGGCGTTTCTTGCCGTCGAGGCCGGGAGTCCAGACGTTGAGGTTCTGGCAGCTGTTGCTCTGGGGGAAATTCCGCGCCTCCCACAACGGCCAGTAGTAATGTACCGGGAACATGTCATTTTCCGGGCCAGTGCTGACGGTCTGCGGGGACATTGAACCGTAAGTCAGGGCGAGACGGACTCCCTCCCATGCCGGGACTTTCGCCGGGTGCATGAAGCGTTCGGTCTGAGCGTAGGGGACTCCGTGATACGTGAATATTCCATCACGGACGTAGCCCTGCAACTTTCCGGCCTCTGTGTCAACGACAGCTATTCCAGGCCCTGCGAGAATCTCGGCGTGTGAGACTCCCGACAATACGAGCGCGATTGTTACTGCTAGTGCGAAAATTTTGCGTTTCATGATATTGCCTCCTTAAATTACAGGCAGACGGTAGGAACATTTCACGTTTACTGCAAGCTCCTTTATCTGCCATTTTTCACTGACTGATACAGCGCAGAAATTCACGGCTGAAATCAGAAAATTAGACCTTTGTCCGCCGGATATGTCTTTATCGAAAAGATTGTAGTAGACGGACATATTGCACCTCACATTGGCCTCCGCGTCCGATACGAAATCAAAGACGTAATCGCTCGAAACATGATGAGTGAATCCGCTCTGAAACATCACAGACGCATAAACTTCACGTAATTCCTTCAAGCCGTTCGCTCTTTTCATTGAGGGCATTTTTGACGGCATAGATATTTTTACGTCCTGAGTGAATATCTTTGCAAATTCGTCAATGCTGAACCTTCGCTCATCAAGGCATAGAAGGTATCTGTCG
>JAFSRQ010000143.1 GCA_017446055.1 Synergistaceae bacterium
AATCGTGGAGCTTTCCTCGCCTGAGAGTCCTGCGGTCAAACCTACACTCGAAACACTAAGGAGGCTTCTTGATGAAGAAAATATACATTAACACGTGCGTACTGCCCCGTTGCCAGCTTGAGACGGCGGGAATTTACCGCGGGGCATTCGGGGACAAAGTATGCTTTGAGCTTCTGCCCATGTTCGACTTGCCCGAATTTGAAGCGAATCTTGAGGCAAACATTGACTTCCTGCGCGAGAGCCCTGTGAGCTTTCATGAGCCTGTGTTCTGCGTCGAGCATTCAGCCCCCAAAGGCAGCACGGCATACGAAGAGTCGATGCGCCACATCATGCTGACGAAGAAATACGCGGACATCCTTCACCCCGTCCACATGGTCTACCACCTCAACAACTGCGCTGTTGCTCCTGAGACGAAAGACGCAATGCTGGCAACTTCACTCGCCAACCTTGAGGAGATCCGCGAAATATTTTCCGGCGTTCAAATCGTCGTGGAGAATGTCGGTACAGATGTGAAAGGCGACAAGCTGTTAGGGCAGGAGGAATTTACCGCGCTTTGCAGGGAGAAGGGCTTTGACGTGCTTGTAGACATAGGCCACGCAAACGCGAACTCATGGGACATCCGCAGGCTGATCCACGACCTGAAGAGCCAGATTCGCGCCTTCCACCTCCACAACAACGACGGAGTCCGCGACCTTCACAACAGGCTCGGCAATGGCACGATAAACTTTGCTGACTTGATGCCGTATATCCGCAGTGAAGTCCCAGAAGCCGACCTCATAATCGAGTACACGAGGCCCGAATATCACGGTCAGCCATTAATGGAGGACATAGAGACACTATGCACAATGATATAGACGACAGGCAGCTTGCGTACATCTTCGCGAACATGGCCGACTCTGTCTGCATAACCGCGAAGAACGGCGGAATATATTACGCGAACAACAGCGCGTCGGAGCTTTTCGGGTTCGGCGACAAGTCATCAGGCCGCAAAATCTGGGAAGTCATCCCATTCACCGAGAAGAACGACACACTCATACAGCTTTTCATCGACGCTGTAATACAGAGCAGGGACATACATTCACTCGTCAGCTACGAGAGCAACACCGGGAAAATCTTCCGCCTCCACGTCAGCATAACGTACATGAAAGAGAGCAGCGGTATATTCGTCATAGTCATACGGGATCTGACGGAGCTTCTGCGCGTGAACTCGGCCTTTGAGCGTTACACTTCCCCTGAGATAGCGCGGTATGTCCTCAAGACTCCCGGCGGTGAGAAGCAGGGAGGACAGCTCCGGGACGTTACGATTCTGATGAGCGACCTTCGGGGCTTCACGGCTCTCAGCACGAAACTTTCCGCCGATGTCCTGATAACGATACTCAACCACTACTTCGAGGAAATGATAGCTGTGATAAGACGCTGGCAGGGGACCCTTGTCGAGTTTCTCGGAGACGGCCTGTTTGTCGTGTTCAACGCCCCCAATGATGACAGCGACCACGCGAATCACGCAGTCTCATGCGCTGTTGAGATGGAGAACGCGATGAAGTCCGTCAACGAATGGAACGCCCTCAACGGTTACCCCGCGCTGGAAATGGGAATAGGGATAAACTCCGGGCCTGCTGTCGTTGGGAATATAGGCTCAGACGTGAGGATGAAGTACGGGTGCATGGGTGAGACTGTGAATCTTGCCGGGAGGGTTGAGACTTTCACGGTTGGCGGCCAAGTGTATATCTCCGAGCGGACGAGGGCGAAAATCACGGAGGAGCTTTTCACGTCGGGCGAGCAGAGCTTCATGCCCAAGGGAGCAACGAGTCCCATGAAGATTTTTGCGGTTGACGGAATCGGGGACATTCACATTCTTCACAGGGATTACGTCATGAGGAATGTCGCGAAGAAAGTTGATGTGTCATTCTCGTTGCTTGAGGGGAAAAATGTCGGTGATGAGAAATATTCCGGCCATGTAGTGAAGCTGTCCGATGATGAGCGTTATGCAGTTCTTGAGACTGAAGCAAACGTTGCGGCCATGCAGAATATATTGCTCGACATAGGCGGCCCTCTCTACGCAAAGGCAATCAGCAATGACGGAGGGAACATCACAGTATGCTTCACGTCAAAGCCTGACTGTTTCGGGGAATGGGCAAAATCTCTGTAGGGTCAACAAAAAAAACGGCCTCCCATTTTGCTGAGAGACCGTTAACCTTTTCACACTTCTGCTATTCTTTCGCCCACTCAGACCCCTTGAAGGCTTCTGCGAACGGGTTGTACTCTAACGCTTCTCCGTCATCCTCATAGCCTGATGACTCCCTGAAGCCGCGTGAACGTCCTCCCTTGCCCTTGCGCTCTCTGCGTTCACCGCGTTCAGGACGGTCGCCTCTGGGTTCAGGTCTGCCGGGTTCGCGTTCCTCACGTGCCGGGGCTGGCTCAGGTTCCGGTACTGGCTCAAGCGCGCTGAGGGACAGTCTCATTCTCCGCTGCTCAGGGTTGACTTCAAGCACTCTCGCTGTAACTTCCTGCCCTTCTGTGAGGACATCCGCGGGCTTGTCGACCCTCTTGCGGCTCAACTGGGAGATGTGGATTAACGCCTCTACTCCCTCTTCGACCTCAACGAACGCGCCGAAGTCAGCAAGACGCACAACCTTGACCGCAATATCCTGGCCGGGAAGATACTTCTTGTCGATGTCGTTCCACGGATCATTGAGCTGTTTGCAGCCGAGACTGATACGCTTTTTCTCCATGTCAACATCAAGCACGAGGACTTCAAGCTCCTGGCCTCTCTTGAGAACATCGCGGGGCTTCTTGATTCTTGCCCACGAAATATCGCCCACATGAACGAGTCCCTCAATGCCCGGCTCAAGCTCAACAAACGCGCCGAAGTCGGTAAGGTTTGTGACTGTACCCTTGATGACATCGCCCTTGTGGATTCTCTCGCTGACCGTGTCCCAAGGATCGCCGGCAACCTGCTTGATGCTGAGGCTGATTCTGTCCTTGTCGCGCTCAATGCCGATAACCTTGACCGTAACCTTGTCGCCCTTCTTGAACATGTCCTTGAGCTTGAAGGAACGCTTCCAGGTGATTTCCGTCAAGTGAACAAGCCCGTCCATCTCGCCGAGGTTCACGAACACACCGAAATCCGTAAGGCTGGATACTTCACCCTCCAGAACATCGCCCTCGTGGACTCTCTCGTAGAACTTGGCTTTGCGCTCGGCTTCAGCTTCCTCAAGGAGCGTCCTGCGTGAGAACACTAACCTGTGCTTGCGCTTGTCGTGGTCGAGGACTTTCACCGTAAGAGTCTGGCCGACGAAATTCTGCGGGTTCGCTCCTCTTCCGGCAAGTGTGAGCTGTGATACCGGGATGAATCCCTCAAGCCCCATCGCGTTGACCATGAGTCCGCCCTTCACACGGCTGATTCCCTTGACATCGATAACGGGATTGGCCTTCAGTACCGCGTCAAGAGCTTCCCATCTCCTGTCGAACTCGTGCCTCCACCGTGAAAGCAAAAGCTGTGCGTCATCACCATCACGTACGCTGACAACTTCAACCTCGATGACATCGCCGGGCTTAGGCTCTGAGCCTTCCTCCTCGATGAGGGCGTGGTTGGTGTACTCCCTCATGGGGAGCAGTCCCTCGCACTTGAAGCCGACATCAACAAGGTAGCCGCTCTCACTCTTGCTGATTACAGTACCCTTGCGTATCTCGCCCTTGCGCAGGTGAACATTGTCGCCGTACTGGTCAAGTGCTTCCTGCATCGTTTCAGGCTCATGAGATGGTGCTTCTGCTGACGGTGATGCTGCTTCTGCTGACGGTGTTACTGTCTCTGCTGACTGTGCTGCTTCTGCTGACTGTGCTGCTGTCTCTGCTGCCTGCACTGCTTCCTGTGTTGCTTCCTGCATAACTTCCTGCTGATTCTCCATCAGTGAAACTATACCCCCTGTAAATCCTGCTTTGCCGCAATAATTTGTGTTACTCTATCGATAAGCCATTCGGGAGTGCTTGCCCCCGCAGCAATACCAACCATAAATTTACCCGTGAGCCAAGACGAATTTGCATCGGTCTCTTTCTCGTCCTCAACCCACAAGACATTAACGCCCTCTGCTTCGAGAATGTCGCGGAGCTTTCCTGTGTTCGCGCTGGATTTCCCGCCTATAAGAACAACGCCGTCAAGCTGGTTATTCCGCACTAATTCCCGCGCCGCCTCCTGACGCTGTGCCGTAGCCTTGCAGATAGTGTTGCAGACTCTCAGCTCTGATGACTTGCCCACGAGTATACCCGCAATACGTTCGAGCCTTTCCTCGCGCTGTGTAGTCTGTGAGATTAACGCTGTCTTCGCGCGGAACTGGAGCTGTGATGCTTCGTGTTCGTCCGCAACAACTTCTGCGCTGTCTTTGTCTGAGACATGGCCGAGGATGCCGCGGATTTCCGGGTGATTCCTGTCGCCCAGAAGAACAACGTAATACCCCTCGCGTGAAAGCTGTGCTGCCTTCTCCTGAGCTTTCCTGACGAACGGACACGTCATATCCTCGACATCAATCCCGCGGGCCTTGAGCCTCTCTATGACTTCAAGCGGTTCACCGTGGGCGCGGATCAGGACTTTTGCGCCGTCGGGAATCTCTGAGTCATTATCGGCAACTCTGAGGCCGAGACTCTCAAGCCTTGCGACTTCCTGCGGGTTATGGATTGGGAGTCCTATAGTCCAGACTTGCGGATAATCCTTGAGGGCTTCCGAGATAGCATCTACCGCTCGCTTCACGCCGAAACAGAAACCGGCATGTTCGGCCATGATTATCATTTAGGATACGTCCTCTTTGTGTATATGTTTGTTTATCGTGTCTATGATTTCTTCCTCGTGATTAGATTCGGACATGTCAAACCAGACCGCCGGGGCAAACTTCTTGAACCAAGTCTGCTGTCTCCGGCAGAATGCTTTTGTCCGTGATATTGAGACTTCGAGCGCATCATCCAGCGTCATTTTCCCCCTGTGACAGTCAACAAGCTCCTTGTAGCCGAGTCCCTTGAGGGGATTATGCCTGTCATCAAATCCGTGCTTCATGAGCCAGTCAACTTCTTCCGGGAAACCTGATGAATACTCCTGCTCTAACCTGATTTCGATTCGGCGGAACAGTTCTTCTCTCGGCCTCGACAGACCTATATACAGAATATCGAAGCCGTAATCACGTTTCGCACCCTCGCTGTAAATCTGGGACGGAGCTTTCCCGGTCAGGTCGTAAATCTCAAGAGCGCGTGTAACTCTCTGTATGTCATTCTTGTGGAGACGCCCGGCAGTGTCAGGGTCAACCTCAGCAAGCCTCATGTGCAGCAATTCCGCGCCCTGTGAGTTAGCGAGAGCCTCATACTTTCCGCGCACATCAGAGTCAGACGGCAGGTCAGCGTTCAGTGAGGCATGAAACAATGCGTTGTAGTAGAACGGAGTCCCGCCCACAAAAAGAGGGATTCTCTTCCGCGCCAAGATTCTCGAGGCGGCCTGAGCTGCTTTTCCGGCGAAATCTGAGACTGTGAATTTCT
Organism: Synergistaceae bacterium; assembly: GCA_017446055.1. Lineage (GTDB taxonomy): Bacteria > Synergistota > Synergistia > Synergistales > Aminobacteriaceae > JAFUXM01. Next base: position 5,518 of record JAFSRQ010000143.1, read on the forward strand.
CGTCAGGGTCGGCAATGTCAATCATGTGATGGGGAATTTCACGGCGTAACGAGGCTGAAACTTTGTCGGTGCCAATATCCATATAGCGGTAGACCTGTCGCGAGTCTACAGAAATTATTTCAGCGTTAAGTTTTTCTGATACGGATATGCTGAGTGCCGTTTTTCCTACGGCTGTAGATCCGATTAAAGCAACCGCGGGCTGCCTGTTCATGAAAATCGTAAGACCTCGTTAGTAAAGCGTGATAAATTCAAAGTGTAGTGAATTATAACATAAAGTGAAAATTTGCAAGGGTATAATGATAAAGATTCAATCCCAAGAAAGCAGGAAGGTTATATCAGACATGGAGAAAAAGTATCCCCCCCTCGAAATAGTTGCGCCTGTAATGTTCGCGCTGGTGTTTGTTGTTACTCTGGTGTACTCACGTTTTGAGCCTCATGTTGACGATGTCGACTCTGCGTATGTCCGTGAGCATGGCGGGAAAGCAGGGTATGTTCTTGTTGACGCGCGTTCAGAGGAGGCATTCATGGGGAAATCACCTCGTCCCGGAGTCCCCGGCGGACATATTCCAGGAGCGGTAAACTTCCCGATGGACAATCTCACAGGACGCACTGATATTGTGGCGGCACTCCTCGCGAAGGAAGGAGTAACGAAGGACAAGACAGTGATAGTTTATTGCAGCGCGGGAGGCTTGTCGGGGAGGTTTGCGGACCAGCTAGTGAGGCGGTTCAATTTCTCGTCAGCAAAAGTGAAGAACTACAGGGGCAGCACGGTTGAGTGGGTGAAAGACCCGGACAATATACTTCTGCCGGAAGATCATGAGACTGGATTTCTGACGGACATGGACTCTAATGAGTTCAGGGGGAAATAAACGCCTTGAGATGTGATAATTCTAACGGGAGATGATATTTTGACAGTGCCAATATTAGACTTGTCGCGCTCATTCGGTGAGATAAAGCCCGAAGTCCTCGCGGCAATGGAGAGGATATTTGACGCGCAGAGCTTCATACTCGGCCATGAGGTGAAAACGTTTGAGGCTCACTGCGACTCGTATCTTGGTGTCCCGGAAGGCTCGTGCGTAGGCTGTGCTTCAGGGACGGACGCGCTTCTTCTTGCGATGATGTCGTGCGACATTAAGCCGGGCGATGAGATAATCACGACACCGTTCACGTTCTTCGCGACTTCAGGAACGGCGGCGAGGCTTGGAGCTGTGCCAGTATTCGCGGACGTAGACCCTGTAACCTACAACATAGACATCCAGCAGGCCATGACGAAAATCACGCCCAGAACCAAAGCATTCCTTCCCGTGCACCTTTTCGGCCAGATGACCCCGGTTGAGGGAATAATCAGTGAGCTTCATGAACGGGGTATCATGATGATTGAGGACACAGCGCAGGCGTTCGGGGCGACTCGTTTTGCCGACGGGGGAATCCTGCGGGCCGGGACTGTCGGCGATGTCGGGTGCTTCTCGTTCTTCCCGACAAAGAATCTCGGAGGCTGCGGTGATGGGGGAATGGTCGTAACACGCGACAAGGAACGCGCTGACCGTCTCAGGAGGCTTCGTGTTCACGGCTCAGGGACGACATACTATCATGATGAAGTAGGCATAAACTCACGGCTTGATGCGATTCAGGCGGCAATACTCGACATAAAGCTGTCGCGCCTTGAAGCATGGAACGAGGAGCGCAGGAAGATTGCTGACTACTACAAGCTGCTCTTCAAGACGTATGACGTTCAGGAGTTCATCACCGCGCCTGTGGAGCTTGCCGGGAATTACCACATCTACCACCAGTATGTTGTGAGGGTGCGTGAGAAACGTGATGCTCTGATGGAGTACCTTAACGCTGAGGGATTCGGAGTGAGGGTGTACTATCCTCTGCCGCTGCACCTTCAGCCGTGTTTCGCGTACCTGGGCTACAAGGCCGGGGATTTCCCTGTGAGCGAAAGGTTGTCGCGTGAAGTACTTGCGCTCCCGGTGTTTCCGGGCCTCAAGGCTGAAGAACAAGAGTCGCTGGTTTCGGCCATGAGAAAATTCTTCAGGAAGTGAAATATCCCGCCTATATACCCGGAGAAGAACCCGCCTGTATCGTGAGGTGAGGATAACCCCCCTGTATCACGGGAAAAATATAACCCCCCTGTATCCCCCCTTGGCAGGGGGGACGAGGGTTTCCGGGTTTCCTGCCTCCCTTGCGCAAGTGAGAGATGGCACGAAATGACAGAGGAGTCGCTTCACCATTACTCTGCGTGAAGTGTGAACAGCGAGATTTCTGACGGGTCAAACAGTCTCATGGGGAAGCCGTCCCACTGTGATGTTCCGGGACTCACGTACAGCTTCATGCCGCCAATGTCATACCATCCGCGAACGAACCCCCCGTTGAAGCGTCGTGTCAGCTCATAGACTACTGGCATCTGCCCTCCGTGAGTGTGTCCTGAGACCTGAAGCGCGACATTGTGCTTTGCGTTCTCGCGTGCGAAGCGGGGCTGATGATCCATGAGAATCACAGGGACACCGTCAGGCACTCCCTCAAGGGCGCGGGGCGTGTCATGATTTCCACCGGTAGGGTCAGGGACTCCGGCTATCACCAGCTGGGAGTCCCCAGAGGCTACAACGACATGCTCATTGTCCAGCCACTTTATTCCGAAGTCTGCAATGGTCTCAAGCCACCCGGCAAGGTCGTAATAGTACTCGTGATTTCCCGTAACAGCAAGAACACCATACTTTGCCCGTAACTGTGTCAGCGGCTCAAGGTCATGCTTTCTGTCTTCCACCTGGCCGTCAACAAAATCACCCGGTATCAGTATCAGATCCGGGCTTAATGCGTTTGTCCTGTCAGCAACTTCCTGCACGAATGGCCGACGGTTTACCGAGCCAACATGAATATCAACAATCATTGCGACCCTGAGACCGTCAAGACTTTTCCCCAAGCCCGGAACTTTCACGTCATGCGCAACGACATCGGGTACTCTCGTTCCGGCATACACACCGTAAACAGTCGCAGCAGCAGCAACAGCAAGCACAATCAGTGAGGCATAATGAGCGGGGAATTTCGCGCGGGAAAATATCTTCCACAGGACGAACGCAATATCCTTGGCGAGGCAGAGTATTGCGGCGGCTATCATGAAGCTGAACAGTGCCGACATCAGCAGGGCGACATTGCGAGGCAGCTCTAGGATTCTGAAGCCTGAAGGAGTCATCCTCAGCAGAAACATTTTTGCGATGCCTGCTACAGGGACAAGAGCAAGGAATAATTTTGCCAGTGCGGGAATGCGGAGAGGGATAATCATGCTGAGGACGGTATACAGGCAGATCAGGCACGGGACTAACACGAAAGGATTGAACATGTATCACAGCTCCTGTTTTTGCCGGGAATTATACAGTCTCAATCATGCTTTAAGCAAAAAATTTTCACAGGTGATATTATATCGTCATCCCCAAAACCTGAACGCAAAGGAGATACTCATATGGAGAAAAAAATCAAGCGTATAGGAGTCCTCACGTCGGGCGGCGATGCACCGGGAATGAACGCGGCAGTCAGGGCAGTGGCAAAGACGGCTATGCATTTCGGCATTGAGTGCATTGGAATCCGCCGGGGCTGGCAGGGACTCATCAACAGCGACTTCATGATCCTCAACAACGATGCAGTAACACACATACTCGGCCGCGGAGGCACGATACTTTACACGGCCAGAAGCGATGAGTTCATGACCGAGAAGGGCCGCGAGAAGGCTGTCGGAACGTGCAAGATGCTCGGCCTTGACGGTATAGTGGCGATAGGCGGAGACGGCACATTCAGGGGGGCACTTGAGCTTTCACGTCTGGGAGTGCCTGTGATGGGCATACCTGCGACAATCGACAACGATATAGGCTGCTCCAACTACACGATAGGCTTCGACTCTGCCTGCAACACCGCGATTGACTGTATCGACAAGCTCAGGGACACAATGCAGAGTCATGAACGCTGCTCGGTCGTTGAAGTCATGGGTCGGCACGCAGGATTTCTCGCTCTCTATGTAGGGCTTGCTACTGGAGCTACGTGCGTGCTTATCCCGGAGCATGAAGTGAACTTCGAGGAAGATGTAGTGAAGAAGATACAGAATGCGAGACTCTCAGGGTCAACACATTTCACCGTCATCGTCGCAGAGGGTGCCGGCAGCGCAATAGACATAGGCCACAGGATTCACGAGTCCCTCGGCCTTGACCCCCGCGTTACTGTACTGGGTCATATACAGCGCGGAGGAGCTCCTACAGGGAGAGACCGCGAGACTGCCACGAGAATGGGCTACTGGGCTGTGAGGGCGTTTGCTGAAGGCAGGACTGGAAGCGTAATATGCACTCAGGAAGGCAGCATAAAGGAAATTCCCATTGAGGAAGCTCTTGCCATGAAGAAGAATCTTCCCATGGTCCGCTACGAGATCATGGAGGCAATATCAGCTCCGGGAGTCTTCCACTAGTACGGGAGCAAAACGGGCCGGGGACTTTTTCCTCAGCCCGGCTTCTTATCGTTACACCATCTCAGAAGGCTTGATGTAGCTGTCGTACTCTTCTGGGGTCAATATCCCTAATGACACGGCTGACTCTTTCAGGGTAATGTTCCTGTCGTGCGCATTCTTGGCGATAAGCGCGGCCTTGTCGTAACCTGTGTGAGGATTCAGAGCAGTAACAAGCATCAATGATTTCGACAAATTTTCGCTCATCCTGTCTTTGTTCGGACGGATTCCTTCAAGGCACTTCCGCGTGAAGAACGTGAAAGTCTCAGCAAGAATGTTGACCGACTGTAGGAAGTTGTACGCGATTACCGGCATGAAGACGTTGAGCTGGAAATTTCCCTGACTCGCCGCAAAAGCAACCGCCGAATCATTCCCCATGACCTGAACAGCCGCCATAGTGAGAGCCTCGCACTGTGTAGGGTTGACCTTGCCCGGCATGATGGAGCTTCCCGGTTCATTCTCAGGGATGAATATCTCGCCGAGTCCGCACCTGGGGCCTGACGCGAGCCAGCGTATATCGTTCGCAATCTTCATCATGTCAGCAGCAAGAGCCTTCAATGCCCCGTGAACGTAAGCAAAAGCCGCCTTCGATGTCAGTGCGTGGAACTTGTTCGTGCTTGTGGTGAAGGGAAGACCTGTGAGAGCCGCGATTTCTTGTGCTGACTCTTCTGCGAATCCTTCGGGAGCGTTCAAGCCTGTACCTACTGCTGTTCCTCCGAGCGCAAGAGGGTATAGTGATGTCATGGCCTGCGCTACAGAGTCCCGTCCCTGCGAAATCATTTCGAGCCACGCTGAGACTTCCTGCCCGAAAGTTATCGGCACTGCGTCCTGAAGGTGAGTGCGCCCGGTCTTGATGACGCTCATATTCTCGTTCATGAGCCGCCGCAATGCTGAGATGCCTTCGTCAAGAGCCGGGAAAAGGTGACTGGTGATTTCTGTTACTGCTGATATATTCATGGCCGCAGGAAATGTGTCATTAGAGCTTTGCGACATGTTGACGTGGTCGTTAGGGTGAAGTAATTTCTCTCCGGCTAATTCGTTGCCCCTGTTGGCGATTACCTCGTTAACGTTCATGTTTGTCTGAGTACCTGAGCCAGTCTGCCACACTGTAAGGGGGAAATGGGAGTCCAGCTTGCCCGCAATAATCTCATCACACACGGCAATAATGATGTCCCTGCGCTTTGAGTCGAGCCTTCCTGATTTTGCGTTCGCGGCTGCTGAGGCTTTCTTGATTACCGCAAGGGCTTGTATTATAGGCATGGGCATTCTTTCTGCTGACTGTGTGAAGTTCTCCAGGCTTCTCTGAGTCTGGGCTGCCCAATATGCTTTTGACGGGACGAGAATCTCACCCATTGAGTCGCGTTCTTTCCTGTAATCCATAATGATACCTCCTTGATGTTTCTGGTCAAAAAAAGACTCCCCCGCTACAATGCCGGGAGAGTCCCAGAAAACTACATGCTACTGCACGGCGTAAAGAGTATTGCCGCTTCCGAAATATAACACTCCGCCGGAATATGCCGGGTTAGCGTTGAGGCCGTTAGCATCGCCGACAGTCCCAAGCACCCTTCCTGTGTTCATGTCGAGAACGTACACTGACCCGGTTTCTGCGCCTGCGAGGACGACTCCGTCAGCAACAAGAGGCTTCGCGGAAATGCTGCCCCCGTTCGTGTTGTATCTCCAGAGAGTGCGCCCGGTCTTTTCGTCAAGTGCCACAACTGCGCCGCGTCCAGTTCCGACTACAATCTTCCCTGATGCTATCTCAGGCTGTGTAGTGATTGTGTCGCGTATGTTGACGTGCCAGAGAGGGACAACGCCCTTGATTTTCACGGCATTGACCGAGCCGTCCCACGAGGAGAAATACACATTGCCATTGCTGACCGAAGGAGTGTTTATCGCACTGCCCGCGCCGCCGCCGTTGAGCCTCTTTCCTGTCTTCGCGTCAATTATGCTGAATATCCCGTCATACTCGCCGACAAAAACGAGCCCGTCCGAATACATCGGGGCAGCCCTGACTCCCTGCTCGCTTGTGGTGTAAGTCCAGGCTGTACGTCCGTCTGTGTCACTGAATGCGTGAACCTTCTTGTCCGCCTTCGAGACGTAAACGAGTCCGCCTCCCGCTGAAGTTCCGTCAGTGAGTCCGTCATTGACCGCATGGCCGCGTGTGTCCCTTCCGCCGACACCGCCAGCCGCCCAGATGAATCCGCCGTCCGCGCCATTGAGTGCGAGAAGCTCACCGTCTGCTTTGGCGAATATGACCTTGCCGCCTATGACCGAGGGAGTCCCGTAAATAGTGTTGTCGCTCTTGTAGTCCCAGATTATTCGGCCTGTGTTCGTGTTCACCGCATGGATTCTCCCGGTCTCTGTCCCGAAGAAGAGAGTGTTTCCCGACACTGCTATACCGCTGGTTACGGGGCTGTCAAGCTGAAGCCGCCACATTTCGCGCCCGCTGAAGGCTGAAGATGATACGGCAATGATGCACACTAACACTAACGCCATTATGATTTTACGCAATTTACTGTTCCTCCTATACGTATTGCTCGACCTGGTCATGAACTACAACCAGATTATTGAAGTCCTCGATTCTGGGACGCTGAACTAATACTGCCTCCTGCACATGCACATACTGGGTCTCAACTCTTCTGACGACCGGGCCGCGCTCAATTCGTGTGGGACTCCCGGCGGTGTTGGTGATTATGTTGGTCTGCACTACACGCATGATTATTCCTCCTTTGATGGGATATGTGCTAATTGTACACTAAATCCTCCGCTTTGAGGCAAAGAAACATGAAGGCCTGCGGTGCTATAATGATTCCCGCTGTGCAGCAGTCAAATGCGTAAGTCCGGGCAGAAAGGGCAGACGCATTTTTTTATTGCCCGAAAAATTTTGATGAAGGTGATAATTATGGACAGCAATATTTTCTTGGAGCGCGAGCCAGTCAGCAAACTCATGATACACTACTCAGTCCCCCTCATAATCTCGTTACTTGTCGCGGCACTCTATAACATAGTCGACCAAATATTCATCGCCAACGCAAGCTATCTCGGCTCAAACGGAAACGCCGCCAACAATGTCGTTTTCCCGATGACAGTAATAGCCCTCGCATTCACGCTGATGATAGGCGACGGGGTATGTGCGTTCGTGAGCATGAGCCTGGGCGCAAGGAATCCCAAGCAGGCGGGCAACTCTGTCGGAAGCGCGGCTCTCTTGTCGGCGACTGTAGGAGTGATTATAGCGTTCGTGTACTGGGCATTCCGTGAGGAGCTTGTTGCGCTTTTCGGCGGGCGGGTGAATGATGAGACATTCCGTCTTGCTGTGGAATATTTCTCGTGGATAATACCGGGAATACCGTTCTATGTTTTCGGGCAGGCGATGAACCCGGTGATTTCTGCTGACGGAAGCCCGGACTATGTCATGTTCTCGACTCTCATGGGCGCGGGGATAAATATCGTCCTCGATCCTCTGTTCATCTTCGGCTTTCACTGGGGGATGTCGGGCGCGGCTGTTGCTACGGTGATGGGACAAATCTTCACGGCGTTCATGTCATTGCGTTATCTCACTCGCAAGATGAAGGCTATCACCCTCACACGTAACAGTCTGCGCTTTCACCCCTCGCTGATGAGGCGTTATCTGCCGCTGGGGATGTGCAGCTTCCTCTCACAGGCGGCACTAGTGATTAGCGTTGCGAGCGTGAACATGATGATACACAAGTACGGAGCGCAGGACTCGATTTTCGGTCAGCAGGAGTACTCGCAAATCCCGATGGCGGTAATCGGAATAGTGATGAAGTTCTTCCAGATTGTGATTAGCGTTGTTGTCGGGCTGTCGGCGAGCTGTACACCTATAACGGCCTTCAACATGGGAGCGGGACGGCCTGACCGTGTGAAGAGTCTGTTTACGCTGCTGCTGAAGTGTGAGACTGTGCTTGGTATGATTGCGTTCGTGGTGGTGGAGTTCTTCCCGTCATACATAGCCTCACTATTCGGAGCGTCAGGTGAGAGCGTCTACTATGCTGATTTCACGGTGAGGTGCTTCCGGACGTACTTGTGCCTGATAGTTCTTGCGTGTGTGAACAAGGCGGCGTTCATATTCATTCAGGCGATGGGCCGCCCGTGGATTTCGGCGGGATTGTCGGCGGTCCGCGAGGTGATTTTCGGGGCGGGGCTGACGGTGATTATGCCTATGTTCATGGGGCTTGACGGAGTTCTGTGGTCTATGCCTGCGAGTGATGCCTTGACGTTTGTTGTGTCAGCATACGTTATCCGGGTAATATACGGTGAACTAGATATGCCGGTCAGGAGTGAGGCGTGAGTGTGTTCGTGCGGGGCGGTGTTCTGCGGTCGGTGTCTGCGAGTGATGCGTTAAGGTTTGTTGTGTTGCGTACGTCAGGAGTGATGCGTGATTGCGTTCGTTCGTGGCGGCGTATTGCGGTCGGTGTCTGCGAGTGATGCGTTAAGGTTTGTTGTGTTGCGTACGTCAGGAGTGATGCGTGATTGCGTTTGTTCGTGTGGGGCAGTGTATTGCGGTCGATGCCTGCGATTGATGCCTTGATGTTTGTTGTGTTGCGTACGTCAGGAGTGAGGCGTGAATGTGTCCGTTCGTGCGGGGCAGTGTATTGCGGTCGGTGTCTGCGAGTGATGCGTTAAGGTTTGTTGTGTTGCGTACGTCAGGAGTGATGCGTGATTGTGTTTGTTCGTGCGGGGCGGTGTATTGCGGTCGGTGTTTGCGGGTGATGCCTTGACGTTTGTTGTGTCAGCATACGTTATTGCTATGATATACAGGGAACTAAGTCTGCCAGCCGGGAGTGAGTTATGATTGTCTTGCTCATTGTATGTACATGTCCCATTCTGCGAGAGGAAGTGCGGCTACTGCTCTTTCTTCAGCATGGCCGGAGGAAGGGAGCATATCCCCTCATGGCTTGACACTGTGAAACGCGAGGCCGAGTCATATTCCCGCAACGGAAAAATCCAGCTGTCGACTCTCTATATCGGCGGCGGAACTCCTACGTACCTTACGCTCACGGAATGGGAGACTCTGATGTCGGTAATCCGCGCTAATTTCGGCACGTCCACACTCACAGAAGCAACGTCAGAGGCTAACCCCAGTTCCTTGACGCATGAGCATGTATCATTCCTCAGAGACAATAATTTTACCCGCATAAGCCTGGGAGTGCAGAGCCTCAGCGATTCTGAGCTTGAGACTCTTGGCCGCGTTCACGATTCCGGGTCAGCAAGAAGAGCGATGTCCCTCGTGAAATCTTCCGGGCTGAACCTGAGCTGTGATCTGATTTTCGCGGTGCCGGGCCAGACTTTGCGGACTTGGGATTACTCGCTGCGTTCAGTGATGGATTATGCCGGTCATATCTCGTGCTATCAGCTCACGTTAGAGCCTGAAGCCCCGATGTATTCGCGTTACGGCGGGGATGACCTCAACGGTGCTGGCTACAAGTTCTACCGTTACGCGCAGTACATGCTGCCCCGTCATGGCTTCGGGCAGTACGAGATCTCGAATTTCGCGCTTCCCGGCCATGAATGCAGGCACAACATAGCGTACTGGAATCATTCGGACGTTATAGCCTTGGGGCCTTCTGCTGTGAGCTATGTTGACGGTGTGAGGTATGCGAATCCCTCATCGCTTGAGGAGTATATATCCGGCGTTAAGGGTGAACGTGAAGAATTGCCGCCGGGAGAGTCCGCAATAGAGCTCGCAATCTTGTCGCTTAGGACGAAGTGGGGAATATCCCGCGCGAGTCTCCTACCCGAAGTAGAGTACACAATATCGCAGATGCCCCCGGATTTGTTCGTGATTACCCCTGAGAGAATAGCGTTATCCCCGCGGGGTATGAGACTGGGAAATTATATCTGGTCTGAGATTATGCTTTACGCTGACACTTAGCCCCTGATTTTCGCGTTGTTGGCGTTGATGGCTTCCACTATCATGCGCTGGACATCCTCAAGGGTTACAGTGGGAGGCCGACGTTCCATGTGAAGCTCCCAGAACTTGCTGACAAATGGAATCAGGAATATCGCCCCGAAAAGCACAAGTATCCAGTACACAAACGTGTGCGTGTCCTCAATGCGCTTGTCTAATCCATCAATACGCTTGTCTACTCCGTCAATCCGTGCCGACAGCTTTTTGTCTACAGCATCAATTTTCTCCGACAGCCTTTTGTCTACAGCATCAATTTTCTCCGACAACGATTTTTCTACGCTGTCAATCTTCTTGTCCAGGCCGTCAATACGTTCCGACAATGCGTCAATCTTACCCTCAAGGCGCGTCCCGAGATTCTCTATCTCAGAATGAAGCCTCGTGAAAAGCACCTCCATCTTCGCGTCAAAAACATCCTGCCTCACGTACACGCTCATATCCTCAGACAGTGCAAACGCCTCCGAAGACACAGCGCACGCTATCATCACCGACAATAATATTTTCCTCATGGTGCAAACCTCCCTGTGATTTCATGTACTTATTCTCCGATAATGTGATAGAATGTGCAAGCCCGGCTCAATGCGGCGGAAACCTGCGAACCGTGTCAGGCCCGGAAGGGAGCAGCACTAAGCAGAATTTTCCGGGTGCCATTGAATACCGGGTATTATTCTGCCCTCATCCTGTAATACATTCCCGGCATGATCATAATCATTACTGCTTTCATGAAAACTTCCGGCTTATTCCTCAGCGTGAAGAAACACAGTCCCCTCCGCAAAATTCTCATTGACTCTCCGTCATTCAGTATTGCCTTGTACCCTCCTGCATCATTCCTCATAGCCGAAAGACTGAGCCGCCTTATCACGTTCTGAGGCATCAAGATTTTCCCGGCCATGTCCCTTAGTCCGCGTGATTTTGCGTGTTCACAGAGATATTCAGCGGTGCAGGCTTGTGCAATGGTGTTGTGTTCGTAGCGCATGAGCCTCTTGCGTTCTGTGTCATTATCCCTCACAGACCCCATTCCATCATGATGAATGTATATATACAGGCATTCGGGGACAAAGGCGGCATTCCCGGCCCTGCACAAAGACCGCGTGATGAAGTCAATATCCTCGCCGTAAGAGCAGCCATCAATGAAGCGCAAGTTACAGCGTCTCAGGAAATCAGCCCTGTACATGCAGCACCATACCGCCGGGATTTCGCGGGACAGTATGAATTTTTCCCCGCATGAAACGCAGGCCGCTCCTGACGGGAGTATGTCAACATCTCTCCTGCCGTCCGTGAATCTGTCAGTGAAGCCGCAGAATGACACGTCACAATTCCCGCCCCCTATGGCATCATAGAGGCATGACACGAAATTTTCACGGAGTACATCATCACCGTCAGCGAAGCATATATATTCCCCCGATGAAGCGTCAATCCCGGAATTTCTCGCCGCTGAGACTCCCTTGTTGTGTCCGTGCGCTGTAACTGTGTAATTCCTGCCGGAAGACTTCAGCACCTCACGCGCGATATTTCCCGTGTCATCACATGAGCCGTCATCAACAACAATAATCTCAATGTCCGGGTAAGTCTGGGCAATTACGCTCTCAAGGCAGGGTATTATTCTTGACGAGGCATTGTAGGCAGGTATGATGATGCTTACGGTCTCACTCATAATCCTTGTGGTAATGCTCGTAGAATTTCGCGAACTTCAGAAAGCGCAGGAACGACACATTGACGCTGTGAATGAATCCCCACCAGCCGAGAAGAAAATATCTTCCCAGCACATAGAACTTCAGGAACTCAAGCGTTGAACACCCAAGCATGCGAAAAGGTGAATAATCCCTGCCCTGTGAGACGGCCCGGTCTGCGAGCCTCTGCGACTCAAGATTGTACTTGCCGATGACCTGTCCTATCGAGATGAATGAATAGTGGTCGATGAAATTCCTGAACTTGCCGCACGAAGCGTTGTCCCTAAGTCTGACTACCGCGTCATGTCCGGGCTTGCCGCTCATTGTCCATGCCCTGCGGTTGTAGAGGCGTATCTGCATGTAGTGCTTGACCCATCTGTTAGCGTGCTTCATTCCGGGGAAGACCTCGCCAATCGGGAAGATATAGCCGTCCTTGTCACCGTGAGATTTTGCCGCTGAGATTTCCTGCGCCAGGGATTCGGGTATCACTTCGTCAGCATCAAGCCTCAGTACCCAGTCATGGCTGCACTGCTCCTCGGCGAATTTCACCTGATGGCCGACTGACTCCCATTCGTGAAATATGACCCTCGCGCCGTATGAGCGTGATATTTCCTCTGTTCTGTCAGTGCTGCCGGAGTCGACAACAACGATTTCGTCAACGAGATTTTTTGCCGACTCAAGCGTCCTTGCGATTCGTTTCTCCTCATTCATTGCGATTATGTACAGGGATAATTTCTCGATGTGCATGAATTTTTCCTTTCACGTTAGGGATGTGGCTATTATACAGAAAAAAACAAGGCCGCCCGATGAGGCTGACCAAGTTTCTTTGAGGGGGGTAAAACTATTTAACGATCGAACAAGAACGAGGGTTCATCAATGTCATTCTCTTTTTCCGAAAGTCCTTCTTGCAGGTGTAAGGTCTTTCCGATTGACTGCGTTCGTCATTTGTTCGTTACATCAAACATTATAGCCTGAATTTTCCCGGTGTCAATACATGAGATTAAGACTCCCGGATTCCCGCATGGCCGCGTATAGTTCCCCGGTCAGAATATCAGACGGTAACAACGCACCTCATTCCGCAAAATTCCGGGTCAGGTTCCGCGTTTTACAGATGCAGGAAGGCGGCTCATTCCCCGGTTCTGAGACAATCGGCAGCCCTGTTCACAGAAATAGAATCACCGTCATGTGGGCTTCCTTAGTTCCGGGAATCTCATAGGCAGCACAGAGCTTCATCCCACAAAAGCACGCCGGGCAATACCGAATGAGTTACAGCACATGAGGCTCGGAATCTCGGAGGCAATACAGAGCTTCATCCGCAGAATCACTCCATGCCCGCCGAATAAGTAACAGTAACAGTGCATGAGGCCGGAAAAATGTGTAGAATATTCCTTATCCATGATGACCCCTTTGTGCTTGACGGTGCTTAGGGGCTGAATTTTTTTCGCGGCATGTGCAAACAGGAAAGGGGATAATGAAATTGTTTGCTCATTTTGTGGAATATCTTCATCAAGGCTCACCTGCTTCCGTTGCGGTAATGACAGTAGCGTTGATGCTGATGTTCGGTTTTGCGCTGACGAGAGTCACCAAGCTGCTCAAACTTCCGAATGTTACGGCCTATATCATCACGGGAATACTGATCGGCCCTTACTGCCTGAATCTTGTCCCGGACTCAATCGCGGAGAGCACAGCCTTTCTGCCGAATATAGCCCTTGCGTTTATCGCGTTCAGCACGGGGCAGTTCTTCCGTCTCAATGCTCTTAGGGGGAACGGCGCGAAGGTTCTCGTGATTACGGTGCTGGAGTCGTGCGTTGCTTCTGTGTTCGTGTTCATCGCGGCGTATTGGGTTCTGGGGATGGATCTTGCGTTCTCGGCGGTCATTGCGGCTCTTGCGTCGGCTACTGCTCCTGCGTCAACGATGATGACTATACGCCAGACGGGAGCGCACGGTGATTTCGTCAACACACTGCTTCAGGTCGTGGCACTGGATGACGTGGTCGGGCTTCTGGCATACAGCGCGGCTATATCTGTGGCTGTTGCTCTGACGGCTTCAGGCTCAGGCTTCGACTTGAGGAGCGTAACACTTCCCATAATCATGAACATTGCGAGCGTCATTATCGGGGCATTGCTGGGAGTCGTGATGAAGATTCTTCTTGCCCACCGCTCTAATGACAACAGGCTGATAGTCTCGGTAGCAATACTCTTCGGCTTCTGCGGAATATGCGAGATGCTCGGAGTGTCTCCGCTGTTAGGCTGTATGTTCATGTCAACAGTATACATAAACATTACGGATGACGACAGGCTGTTCAAGCAGCTCAACTATTTCAGCCCGCCGATATTGCTGCTGTTCTTCGTGAGATCGGGAGTGTGCTTTGAGCTGGGAGCTTTGACGGGAGGAGCTGGTGAGGGTACATCGCTGCTTATGCTGGGAATCGTGTACTTCATCGTGAGGATTGCCGGGAAATATGCGGGAGCTTTCGCCGGGTGCATGATTGCCGGGAAAAGCAAGCTGGTGCGGAATTATCTGGGACTGGCGTTAATCCCCCAGGCAGGAGTCGCAATAGGACTCGCGGAATTGGGCGCAAGGACTCTCGGCGGCGATACAGGAAGCGCATTGAGGACGGTAATACTTGCGTCAAGCGTCCTGTATGAGCTTATCGGCCCGGCCTGCGCGAAACTGTCTCTCTCACTCTCACACTCATATGGCGATGACGTGAATGAAGCCCCGGCACTTTCACCGCAGGATGAGGACAAGCTGATCATCAACAGCCTCATAGAGAGGATACGGGAGATACAGCGCGAGCTTCCCGAACACACACAGCCAGTGCCAGCCGAAGCAGTCAGCAAAGTCCAGCAGCATACGACTCTAAGACACCTTCACACCCACAACAGCAGCTACCATTAATCCGGCCATGACACATAAAACGTAAAACACCCCTCGTGATATTGCGGGGGGCGTTTTTATTTGCCAAATGCTTTATCTGTGTGATATAAATACTTCTACTCACATTAATTTTTCGCGAAAGGATTTGATTCATAATATGAGTATGGCGGTGTATTTGACTGCGCTTCAGGATCTCATGCTCAAGTCGGGATTCTTCGGCCTCACTACAGGAAATATCATCATGCTTGTAGTGTCATTCGTCCTGCTTTACCTGGCAATCGGGAAAGGCTTTGAGCCGCTTCTTCTTGTGCCTATAGCGTTTGGCTGCCTTCTGGTGAACCTGCCTCTGTCGGGGATCTGGGATGAGTTCAACGAGGCTACTCACACAATCGGCTTCCTGCGTTCACTGTATTACGGCGCGGAGTTCGAGATTTACCCGATACTGATATTCCTCGGCATCGGGGCAATGACGGATTTCGCTCCCCTCATCGCCAACCCGATAACGTTCCTTCTCGGAGCGGCGGCGCAGTTCGGCGTTTTCGTGGCATTCATCGGTGCAAACTGGCTGGGTACTCTCACGAACGGCCTCGTCTCCTTCAACATCAAGGAGGCGGCATCAATCGCAATCATCGGAGGCGCGGACGGCCCTACGAGCATATATCTCACGGTCATGCTTGGGCAGACGCAGATTCTCGGAGCTGTTGCGGTCGCGGCATATAGCTACATGTCGTTAGTCCCGATGATTCAGCCCCCCGTCATTTACGCCATGACCAGCAAGAAAGACAGGGGAATCGTCATGGGTCAGCTTCGTCCCGTCTCACACAGGGAGAAGATATTATTCCCCATCATCTGCACCGTAGTATCAGGCTTGATCCTTCCTGCCTGTGTGCCTCTGGTGGGTACTCTGATGTTCGGCAACCTGTTACGTGAGTGCGGAGTAACAGAGAGACTCAGCAACACCGCGCAGAATGAGCTGATGAACATAGTAACAATCTTCTTGGCACTGTCAGTAGGCTCAACGATGGCGGCGGACAAGTTCCTTACAGTCGGGACGCTGGCGATTATTGCGCTTGGACTCGTGGCGTTCGCTTTCTCGACGTTCGGCGGACTCGTCTTCGGCCAGATCATGAAGATACTTTCCGGCGGCAAGATCAACCCGATGATAGGCGCGGCGGGAGTCAGTGCTGTACCTATGGCGGCGAGAGTCGTACAGAGATGTGTGCAGAAGGAATATCCCGGGCACTTCCTGCTGATGCACGCGATGGGTCCGAATGTCGCAGGCGTTATCGGAACAGCAGTAGCGGCGGGGGTAATGCTCACACTGTTATCGCGCTAGGAATTATTGACGGTCTGAACATGGCCGGGGGATTCTTGTGACGAGAGTCTCCCGGTATTTTTATGGGGAGGAATATTGATGACGGACAAAATCAGGAGCGTTTTCGGGGATATAGCGGTCTACAAGGACTTGAGGAGGACGAATTTCTTTGCGGCACTGAGCCTTCCTGCCTTCATGCGGGACTGGATAATACAGAAATTTTCGGATGACAGGGGGAATTATGACCTTGACGCGGTGAAAGACTTCACGCAGAAATTCATACCCGGCCGCGACGAATGGATAAGCATAAAGAACAGGATAGTCCTTGAGGGTGAAAGGGTGAAGTTCCTCGCGAAAATCTCAGCCGACATAGACATAAAGACTCAGGAAATAACGTTCAGCATTCCGGCATTCGGCCTCACTGACAGGGAAACGTATATATCCCGTGAGACGTGGCAGAAATACAGCCGCGAGTTGTCCGGGGGGCGCGAAATCTGGGGGATTGTAGAGCTGGGCTACAGAAAGTCAGAGGGGAAATCAGCCGGGAAAATTGAGCTGGCCAGCTTCTCCGGCTTCTGCCCATACACCGTAAGCACCGGGGATTACCGCGAGGCACGAAGGAATTTCACCGTCTACGAATGGGAAGATATACTGCTCGGAGCAATCGACTACAGCGCACAGGGCTACAGGGACGAGGAGCAGAAATTATCCATGCTGACGAGGCTTCTCCCATTCACCGAGAAACGCCTCAACCTGATTGAGCTTGCCCCAAAAGGCACAGGGAAGAGCTACGTTTTCGGGAACGTGAGCCGCTACGGATGGCTGTCCAGCGGAGGAGTGATGACGCGCTCGAAGATGTTTTACGACATTCAGCGCAACAGGGAAGGACTCATCACCGGCAATGATTTTGTGGTGCTTGACGAGATTCAGACTATATCATTCGGTAACACTGACGAGATGAGAGCGGCCTTGAAGGGCTACTTGGAGCAGGGGAATTTCACGGTCGGCAGCTACAAGGGTGTATCAGACGCCGGGCTGGTGCTTTGCGGGAATATCAGCAGTGAGGCAATGAGGCAGGACGGTTACGCGGACATGTTCACGGAGCTTCCGAAGGTCTTTCACGAGTCTGCGCTGATTGAGAGATTTCACGGTTTCCTCAAGGGCTGGAACATTCCGAGGATGAACGATGACCTCAAGATTCAGGGCTGGGCATTGAACAGCGAGTACTTCTGCTCTGTGTTGCACATGATGAGGGATGATATAGCCTACAGGGGAGTTGTTGACGAACTCGTGATAGTCCCCAAAGCAGCTGACACCAGAGACACAGAAGCCGTGAAGAGAATCTCAGCCGCATACCTGAAGCTGTTATTCCCGCATGTGAGGAGGCCGGAAGATATTTCAGCGCAGGATTTCAGGCGTTACTGTCTGGGAAGGGCGGTAAGGATGAGGGAGATTATACGGTATCAGCTTGGCTTGCTGGACTCTGAATACAGGGGAAAGGGGCTGCCGGATTACAGCGTGAGGGAGTGAGGGATTATTCCCCCCCAAAAATTCCGGGGGGAACTGCATTACTCCCACTCGATTGTTGCGGGCGGCTTCGATGTTACGTCCATCACAACGCGGTTGATGCCCGGCACCTCGTTGCAGATACGCTTCGACACACGGTCAACAACGTCAAAATCTATCCTCGACCATTCAGCCGTCATAGCGTCCTGAGAGTTTATCGCCCTCAGTACAACCGCCTCGCTGTATGTCCTGCTGTCCCCCATGACACCGACAGACTTCACCGGCAGAAGCACACAGAACGCCTGCCATATTCCCGCGTAAAGACCCGAACGTTTCAGCTCCTCCCGGAATATTGCGTCGGCCCTGCGCAGAGTGTCGAGTCTCTCCTTCGTGATTGCTCCGAGGCACCTAACCGCGAGTCCCGGCCCGGGGAACGGCTGCCTGTTGATGATTTCGTCCGGCATACCGATAATTTTTCCCAGCCTCCGAACCTCGTCCTTGAACAAATCGTGCAATGGCTCAAGGAGTCTCAGGTTCATTTTCTCCGGGAGACCTCCCACATTGTGATGCGACTTTATGAGCGCAGAGCCTTTCTTTGTCCCGCTCTCGATAACGTCAGGGTATATCGTCCCCTGCAAGAGCCATTCAGCACCGTCAACCTTCCTTGCTTCCTCCTCGAAGACCTCAATGAAGAGCCGCCCGATAATCTTGCGCTTCTGCTCAGGGTCAGTTACCCCGTCAAGCTCACGCAGGAATCTCTCTGACGCGTCGACATACTTCACGTTCAGGCCGATAGACTCATATTCCTTCATGACAGCTTCAGGCTCATCCAAGCGCATTAGGCCATGATTCACGAAGACGCACTGCAATTTGTCGCCGACCGCCTTATGCACCAGAGCCGCCGATATGCTCGAGTCGACTCCGCCTGACAGCCCGCAGATTACCTTTGACTTTCCGACAGACTCGCGGATTGCCGTAATTGTGCTGTCTACCCAGTCCGACAATTTCCAGTCCCCGGAGCATTTGCAGACGGTGTACGCGAAATTCCTCAGTATGTAGCCGCCGCTCTCAGTGTGCACTACTTCCGGGTGAAACTGGAGACCGTAAAAGTTCCTGGCGGTGTCCTCCATTGACGCGATAATCCCGGTGTCAGTGAGTGATGTCGCCCTGAAGCCGTGAGGGAGTTCCGCTACATTGTCGCCGTGACTCATGAGGACTCTTCCCGATGTGGGTATGTTCTTGCTGAGGATTACGGAATTTCCCCCGGCCTTGTGGACTTCT
Organism: Synergistaceae bacterium; assembly: GCA_017446055.1. Taxonomy (GTDB): domain Bacteria; phylum Synergistota; class Synergistia; order Synergistales; family Aminobacteriaceae; genus JAFUXM01. The sequence continues at coordinate 24,583 of JAFSRQ010000143.1, forward strand.
GTTACCCCGTATTCGCGTGTGTCGCCGGAAACCACATGACCGCCCAGTATTTTGGCCATGAGCTGCATACCGTAGCATATCCCCATGACAGGACAGCCCAGCGCGAAAATCTCCGGGTCAATGGTTATTGCTCCGGGATCATTAACGCTGTCGGGGCCTCCTGATATGATTATGCCGCGGGGGGAATATGACTTGATTCTTTCTGCTGACGAGTCCCAGTTCAGTATCAGGCTGTGTACTTTCATTTCACGCAAACGCCTGGCTATAAGCTGTGTGAACTGTGAACCGCAGTTGATGATGATGATATTCTCGTTGTCAAGTATCATTCAATGCGTGCCTCCTTTATTCCGCCAAATTATATAATGCTTTTGAGTGTATAATCACCCCTATCAATAACAATATAGGGATGTGAAAGAACTTGTGCAGAAAAATTTTGACTCTCCTCTTCGTGTTACTCCTCGCGTTTTCGTCATCAGCAGAAGAATATACCCCCGGTGATGTGATTGTTGTCCTCAAGCCGTCAGCAAAAGGCATAATCTCCGCGTCATCATTGCAGGTTGAAGCCTCAGATTTTGCCGGGTCATTCAGCGCGTCGGTCAAGTCATTCTACCCGGCGTTGTCCGTGAAGGAGGGCGGAGCGTTCATGATGATTCACTCTGACAGCATGGACGCTGAAGCATTGTCGGACATTCTCAGGAGCAATCCCAATGTGGCGGCAGTATCACCCAACTACACGCTTCAGGCCGCGGTTGTGCCGAATGACTCTTCCTACAGTGAGTGCTGGGGGATGGAGGACATAAGCGCACATTACGCCTGGGACGTGACTCAGGGCGGAGATGATGTCTATGTTGCTGTAGTCGACTCAGGCATCGACCACACTAACCCGGATCTGACCGCTAATGTTGCGTCAGACTTGGGCTATAACACGGTCGGGGGCAGCCAGAACAACGGCATGGACGATTACGGACACGGGACTCACGTAGCAGGTACTATCGGCGCGGTGGGCAACAACGGAATCGGAGTCGCCGGACTCAACTGGCACGTCAGGATGATACCCGTAAAGGCTCTCGACAATGCCGGCAAGGGAGACTTCAACACCGTCATCAACGCCATGAACTACGTTACGGATCTCATAGACCAGGGAATGAACATCAGGGCGGTGAATCTTTCGCTGGAGACATACCTTAAGATTGTCCCAAATCATGACAACCTCGTAGGGCTTCCTTTGTGGCGGGCGTTCAAGGCTCTCGATGACACCAACAAGGCAGTAATCGTAGTAGCGGCCGGGAATTACAGCGAGACAGTCGGAGAACCTAGCAGTTACTCACACGGCTCTGTTCCGGGCGCAGGGTACTATGTATATCCCGCGTCATTCACGGGTCTGGACAACATGATTTCCGTCTCAGCTCTTGACCGTATGCCTGTTACAGGGACTACGTACACCGCGTACTTCAGCAACAGGGGAGCGGACATAGGCGCGCCGGGAGTCGACATACTAAGCACGTGGCTTCAGGCTACTTCTGAGACTATCGGCTCTGACGGTGTGAGCCTGAGATCAACGCAGGGTACATCGATGGCGGCTCCTCACGTGGCGGGTGCGGCGGCACTCATAGCGTCATACATCCCGGTCAGTGCGACGGCATACCAGATCAAGCAGGCACTCCTGATTGAGGATGAGCTTAATGTTTACGCCTCGCTGAATTATGCTGATGCCAACTTCGAGACACTCGCGCAGGAAGGTGCAGAGGGACGCTACTATGATGATTACCGCTCATACGATGAGCATGACTACAGCGAGCCTTCCGGGGACAACGGGTCATCAGGAGGGTGTAACGGATTCGGACTCGGAATTGCCGGGCTTCTTGCGGTGATGGTGCTTGCCAGAAAAAGAATGAGCTGATAGAATATTGCGCTGTGATACAGGCCGGTGTGGCTCAGAGGTAGAGCAGCGCACTCGTAATGCGCAGGTCAACAGTTCGAATCTGTTCACCGGCTTCCGCAGAAGATCCGTCTGAAACATGGCGGGTCTTTTTTTGTGTGCTGTTGCGGAATGGTATAATGCGCAAATATTCCACACAAGGAAGGAAGTATGTACATTGCGTAAATTTTTGCTGTTACTTTGCGCACTCTCACTCATGGTTTCTCCTGCTTATGCTGATTTCGCAGCCCTTGAGCGCGGACTCACAGCCGGGAGAATCATACGCTCGGTCTCAGACACCGCATATCTGGCGGCAAACAACGCTGCTATAACCGAGTCGGCAATCGCGGATCTGTCAGCGTCGGATTACGGGAAGACAGGGCTTGTTGCTGACGGAAACACGAGGCTCATCCTGCGCTACCAGTCAGACACAGCCGGGACAGTAGCCTTCACAGTCTCACCGTCAATACCCGGCTCAAGGCTCGAACGTCTCACAGACCGCAGCGAAATCACCGCCCCCGTAAACACAACAAGCACAGGAAGCGTTCACCAGGTCTCAGCGGTATTCATCGCCCCTGAAGCATGGCCGTCAACGCTCACGTACCCCAAAGGAACATTCACGGTTACAGCGACATTCACCCCGGCAAGCGGAACAGCGTCAACAGAGACTCTCACTCTCACATTGCAGGCACCCCCGGTTGTGCTGATACACGGTGCGTTCGGGACAAACGAGAGGGCATTCGGCTACACTCAGGGGACGAGGCACGGAGTATGGCAGAAGCTCGAAGATGCAGGTCTCACGGTGGCGGGCTGGAATTACGCGAACGAGAAATCACCCGCTGAACTCATCGCCAACAACAACAACGGACTCGCGAAGGTCATAGCTGAGACACTCGACAGCCTCAACGCGAAGGGAATCGCCGCAACAAGGGCAGACCTCGTGACTCACAGCTCCGGCGGACTCCTGGCGCGTCAGTATCTCCGCAACGACATCGACACAGGCAACAAGACCGCCAACTCTTACGGTCTCGGCACGGTCAGAAGGGTTGTTACTATAGCCTCGCCCAATCTGGGAAGCAACGTGTCATCATACTGCGCGGGGAAATTCGACACACTCCCGTCATCGTGGCAGAACTGGTCAGCAAAAGAAACATGGGAAACCCTCGTATACATGGCTCTGCGGGCATTAGTGTTCGAGAGGAAGAATGCTACTCAGGTCATGGAGGATACATCGCTCAACAGCACGTTCATTGCGGACCTGGGCTACCCCAATGTGCCGTTCCACTCGATTTATGGCAAGGTCAGCGCGGACACGGAGAAGTTCAACGAGCTTTTCGAGAACGTGATGAACAAAAACATAACGTCACTGCAAAAGACGAAGTGGCTTCCTGAGTACCTGGTGAACCTTCTTCTTGCGGCGGATCTCGACACGGTTTCGTCAGTCCTCAAGGTAGCCGAGCCTATGCTGAAGTTCCGTGAGCTTCTCGGCGCGCTGTTCGGCAGTGATGACCATGATTTGATCGTCTCAGAGACGAGCGCGAAGGACATTTTCCCGTCGACAGCAGTAACGGCCTTTGACGGAATGGGGACTCACAATCACATTCTCATAGCACAGCAGGATGATGTAGGCGATAGGGTAGCCGCACTCCTCAAGGGCAGCAGGGATAACTTCATGGTAAACACGGCTTCCTCAGCAACGTATGACCGTGTATTTGGTGCTCTAATCTCAGACTACAGCCCGGCAAGCATGAGGGCGGCGGATAACCCTGATTTGAGCCAGTACATTGACACGAGCCTTGCGCTGAATGTGTCAGACCCTGAGCCTGAGAGATTCGGCGCGGATGATGAACAGCCTGTGATACAGAGCGTGAATATTTCGGGAGCTTCTGCTACTGAGTTCACCAACAGAATACTTGTCAGGGTTGTGAACGAGGACGGCGCGGCAAAATTCTTCATGGTTGATGCGAGCGGGGACAAGTCGTTTGACGTTTCTGTGTGGGCAGGCAGGGAGGACAAAGGTATCCTTGAGGTTGCCTACGCTACATTGCAGGACGGGAAAGTGAAGATTGCCTCTCCGAAGATAGTTGCGGTTGCTCCGCTGGTTGACGGGATCGTAACGGGACTCAGCGTTGCGGGAGGCGGGACGATTTACGGCCATGTTGGCGACGAGACACCCGCGGGGCTTGTAGCTCATACGGAAGATGGGAACTATGACGTATCCGCGCCTGCTCTGGGGATCGCGAGCTACAGTGTTTCGGACTCAACTGTTGCGGAAATCACTGAAGACGGAAGCGTGAAGGCACTCAAGGAAGGCACGACCACAATAATGGCTACAGCGCAGGGACATACGGCGAGGATAAATGTTGTGGTGATGTCATCGGGTGCTGCTGTTGACGCGGTAAGTGATCTCAGGGTTGACGGCGGCGAGGGCGGAGTCGGCTCATCAGGAAGCGGGTGCAGTGCCGTGTTCGGCGGTGTGATGCTTCTTGCGGCTCTGGCGTTCGTGAAGTCGAAGCATTAAGTGTAAGCGGACAAAAATATTCCCCCGGTTGTTTGCTGACTGGGGGATTTTTCTTATTCAGGCTAGGTTGTTGACTTGGATACACTGTTGCGCCCTCATCGAATCCCATTGCAGACGTTGCTATAGCTCTTGAGGTTTCTTCTGAGGCTGGCGGCGTATGGCTGAAGCGGCAAGTTTGGTACTGTGGTGGTGCTTGCGGCCTGGCGTTCGTGAAGTCGAAGCGTTAAACGTAAAGCGGACAAAAATTTTCCCCCGGTTGTTTGCTGACTGGGGGAATTGTTTTGCTCAATTGTTGCTTCATTGTCTGCTAGATTTCGTTGTGCTGTCATAAGGAAGCGGCTACGGTGTCGGGTTCGGCGGCGTGATGGTACTGGCGGCTCTGGCGTTCGTGAAGTCGAAGCGTTAAACGTAAGCGGAAAAAAATATTCCCCCGGTTGTTTGCTGACTGGGGGAATTGTTTTGCTCAATTGTTGCTTCATTGTCTGCTAGATTTCGTTGTGCTGTCATAAGGAAGCGGCTACGGTGTCGGGTTTGGCGGCGTGGTGGTGCTGTCGGCTCTGGCATTCGTGAAGTCGAAGCATGAATCAGCAAAAAAATTCCCGGGGTCTTTGTTGACTCCGGGAGTTTCTTTCCTGCAATATCATTCAGCCGCCAACGTAACCTCAATATCCCCCGTCGACTCGAACATCTCAACTCCTGAGTCGATGTGTCCCAAGTACTGCCGGGTGAACCGCTCGCCGTTCTGCCTGTAGAGAATCACGAGGCTTCTTCTTGGCGGCCAGTATATGATGTCCCCGACCCTGTAGCCGTCCGAGACCTGCCTTCCCGTGGGCAATGCGTCTTCAAGGTGGTAGCACATTTCCCGGCCGTAAAGGTCATCCATCATGAGAGTCAGCGGGAGACGGTCATACAGCGCGCGCGAGGCGGGGTTGTCTTCGAGGGTCGCGTGAAGAGTCCTGCCGCCTGCTGTGATGGTTATGCGCATGTCCTTGGCGTATGAGCTTCCGGCCATGACCACAACCGCGAGAATTGCCGCGAATATTCTGTTCACGAGTCAGCCTCCTCACGGCTTGCAGACCTTGCACGGCTTGTACCCTAATTGCCGGGCCTCGTCAACCGTCAGCTCTTTCACGTACTGTTTCACGGTGTGGCAGTTGGGACGGTGATACTTCTTGCCCTTCGCCGTGATGACCACCATATCAGCCGCCCAAGCAGCCTAGGCCAGCGCAAACAGCAGGAGAATCACAGCCGCAAGTTTCCGCATTCTAGCCTCCGCAGCCGCCCGTGCAGCCCTCACAGCCCCCGGAGCATCCCCCGCCGAACCGCCACGAGTTTATGACCGGGACGAATATATCGAGTATCGCGTTCACGTCCTCCGTTACGCCGTCATCATCTGTCAGCTTCAGGAACTCCATAACGCCCGGTGCAGTGTCGTAGCCGTCAAGAATCGCCTGCACTATATCGCGCAAGTAAACTTCTTTTGCCTCACATACTGGTGTATCAGCAGGAGCGCGAGACCAGTCAACTTTTTCCGCTACAAGCTCTTCCATGTATTTATGACCTCCAATATAAGGATTTACGCGCAAATTATAACCTATTCGGGGATTTATCATACGCAATTTTCCAGCTTCCATGAAAAATTGTTACCCCACTTTCGGAATATCCGTTCTTCGTCAGTACGTGTTGCATTCTCTTGTTCAGAAAATCCGTGTCAGCCCGGAGGCTCATTACCCCCCTTGATACGCATAGCTCATCAGCCAGCCCGAACGCAATATCAGCGATTCCCTTCCCGCCTTAGCATTCTCAAGCGTGAACATGAAACAGTCTCCCGCCAAAAAAAGAGGCCTCCCGCGAAAGGAAGCCTCCCTGAATTTCTCTGCGCTTACAGTTTCGCCGCGATTGCCTGAATAAACTGCTTGCTGTCGACTACCTGAGGAACGACTCCCTCGCAGAGGCCGGAAAGGTCTTTCGTCATTACGCCGCCCTCGATTGTGGCGATTGTGGCCTTCTCCAGCTTGTCCGCGAAAAGAACAAGGTCGCCGTTGCCGTCAAGCTCGCCGCGCTTCCTGAGAGCCCCGCTCCATGCGAAGATTGTTGCTACCGGGTTGGTGGAGGTCATCTTGCCCTCGTCGCGGTAACGGTAGTAGTGCTTCGTTACTGTCCCGTGAGCCGCCTCGTACTCGAAGTTGCCGTCCGGTGAGACAAGGACGCTGGTCATCATAGCCAGTGAGCCGAAAGCCGTGCTGACCATGTCGCTCATTACGTCGCCGTCATAGTTCTTGCATGCCCAGATGAATCCGCCCTCTGAACGCATGACTCTTGCTACTGCGTCATCGATCAGCGTATAGAAGTAGGTGATGCCGAGCTTGCGGAACTTCTCTGCGTACTCTTTCTCGAAGATGTCCTGGAAGAGGAGCTTGAATGTCTGGTCATACTGCTTGGAGATTGTGTCCTTTGAGGAGAACCAGATATCCTGCTTTGTCGAGAGAGCGTACTCGAAGCACGAGCGGGCGAACGACATTATGGAGCTGTCCTTGTTGTACATGGCCTGAAGAACGCCGGGGCACTCGTACTCGTAGACTGTCTCGCGGAATGACGCGCCGTTTTTCCCGGTGAAGAGAAGCTCTGCTTTGCCCGGTTCCGGGACTCTGTACTCTGTTCCCCTGTAGACATCGCCGTATGCATGACGCGCAATCGTGATGGGCTTCT
>JAFSRQ010000144.1 GCA_017446055.1 Synergistaceae bacterium
ACCAGACCAGACCAGACCGCACTTCATGTCTTAATTTCCAGGTAAAACTTTTCGGGAAGAACTTAATCCGCTTCTATGATCACTACATATGCCGTCTTGAGTGGGGGAAAATGAAGCCTGTAGTCAGGAACAGATTGACCCCCTTCGAGATTATGCCGGGGAATCTGAGTCTCATTGACGGGAGCAAGGCACTTCATGACATGCTTTCACGGCAGCCGGAATACACAAGCGGCTGGGGCTTCAGGGATGAGGACGGGAACATAGTCGCCAGGGAGTTCATGATGAGGAAGGGAGGTGATGAGAGGCTGTACAAGATACGGAATGTCTATGCTTACCTCTTCGCCGTTGAAGTCTTCGAGCCTTACAGGGGGCGTGAATATGCCGGAGAAATGATCTCATGGCTGGCCAGAAAAATTCATGATGAAGAGGGTGTGAATGAGCTGTATCTGGCTGTCATGAAGGACAACACTTCGGCACTGAAAGCATACGGCAAACTAGGCTTTGAGGTTGTCGGAAGCAGGTTCTTCGCAAGAGTCTTGAAGCTCAATATACCGTATCACACTCTGTAACCGTAAGCAGAAGACAAAAAATCGCGGATGCCTCAAGATTAAAGGGTGTCCGTTTTTTTATGCGCCGTAATATAATTTATCCATATCTCGCAAAATTATGTTAAGGAGTCATGAAAAATTTTATGTGCCGTTCCATGAAGGATGAACAGAGAAATTTTATCGACACCATAAAGCAGTTGGGCAACAGCGCAATCCTTATCCGTTCACGAAATGACGGACGGCCTGAAGCAGTATACATTTCACCGGAATATTTGTCCATGATGGAAGATACCCCCGAAAACGCTTCCCGCTTCAACGAGACAGGAGACTTCAGCCCCATAATTTACCCCGAAGACAGGCCGCTTGTACAGTACATGCTTGAGCATCATGAAGCGCCGGATCAATCACAGAGAATACAGATACGCAAAGTAACCGCCAAGAACAATATCATCTGGTGCAGCGCGCATTACGCCTTCATTAACGTGGACGGCGAAGATTATGTGTACATCACATTTTCTGACATCACCATGTTCAAGAACTACGAGGAGAAAATCCGCACTAGCTACGACTCAATCGGGCAGAATTTCTACCATCAGGACAAGTTCACCCTCGGCATGTTCAGGGCGGACATCACTCTTGACACTCTCGAAGAAGTCAGAGGCCGGGACTTGTTCAGGACCGACAAGGAGCAGGAGTCATTCTCGGAAATGCTCAAGGCTCGCGCAAGGCACTACATCAATTTCATGGAGCGCAAAAAGCTCATGGAGACGTTCAACGCAGACTCACTCCTTGACGCTTACGTGAAAGGCAAAATCGGCATAAGGCAGGTGCTTCTGTCCAGGCGCGAAAACGGCGGCATATGTTACGTTGAGTTCTCCGCTATGATGACACGAAGCCCCCTAAACGGCCATGTCGTAGCATTCATCACAGAGCGGGAGTGCAACAACTCGAAAGTCTACCAGACCATCGTCGACAAGATTCTTGCCCGGCAGTTCGAGATGATAGCTTATATGGCAATCGGACGCTATCACATCACAGTAAGCGACACTCTCCCAGAAGGCAGCATACTTCCGAAATCCGAGCATGACACATTCAACGCATATATTCACGGTGAGATTCTGCCCATACTTCACGGGACTGACGAGCAGATTAACGAGATGACACGCTCATTAGCCCCGGACTCGATTGCGTTCGGCACTCAGAAAAATTCTCTCTATGAGGTCAACATAGTGTGCGATATTGACGGAAAGATATTCTACAAGCAGTTCAACTTTTACGCCGTCAACCCGGGCTTCTACATCATCCTCGTTTCTGACACGACACGCCTCCACAAAGAGCAGCAGGAACGCTCCGAGCAGCTCGAAGAAGCATTAGACCTCGCCAACGCCGCAATGCAGCAGGCACGCCGGGCAAATTCCGCAAAGAGTGAGTTCCTCGCGAACATGTCCCACGAAATCAGGACTCCCATCAACGCCGTGCTGGGCATGAACGAGATGATTATCCGCGAAAGCACCAGCGACAGAATCACCACTTACGCCCGCAACGTAGAGAGCGCGGGGAAAAATCTGCTGTCAATCATCAACGACATACTCGACTTCAGCAAGATTGAGGCCGGGAAGATGGAGATTGCCGAGTCTGACTACAAGTTAAGCTCTGTCCTCAATGACGTAACGAACATGATAGTCTTCAAGGCTCGCCAGAAGGATCTTCAGTTTACCGTTAATGTTGATGAGGAATTGCCTGATGTCCTTTACGGCGACGAGGTCAGAGTCAGGCAGGTGGTAACAAACGTGCTCAACAACGCCGTGAAGTATACCCATGAGGGCAGTGTAGGGTTAAGTGTCTCAGGCGGCAAGACTTACAGCGAGGACGGCACAGAGACAATCAACCTAGTGTTCAGGATTACAGACACGGGAATCGGCATCAAGGAGGAAGACCTGCCCAAGCTCTTCAAGAAGTTCGAGAGGATTGACCTTGTGCAGAATAATACGGTTGAGGGCACCGGGCTGGGACTGTCAATCACACATAACCTGTTACAGCTAATGAACGGAAGAATCGAAGTCGAGAGCGAGTACGGCAAAGGCTCAACGTTCATCATCTACCTTCCCCAGCGCATAGTGTCAGAAGAACCGATCGGCAACTTCCACGACAAGTTCAACCGCTACGTCCACACGATGAGGGCATATCAGGAGTCATTCAAGGCTTCAGAGGCTCACCTTCTCGTTGTCGATGATACTGACATGAATCTTACGGTGATAGAAGGACTCCTCAGCAAGACGGAGATTCAGCTTGACACGGCTTCAGGAGGTCGTGAGGCACTTGCGCTGACCCGCGGGAAATCATATGACCTGATATTGATGGATCAGAGAATGCCGATCATGGACGGAACGCAGACAATGAAGGCCATACGCGGACAGGAAGACGGGATGAACCGGGACACGCCGATAATCTGCCTTACCGCTGATGCTGTGAGCGGCGCGAGGAACAAGTATCTCGCCGAGGGATTCACCGATTACCTGTCGAAACCTGTAGAAGGTCCCAGCCTTGAAGCTGCCCTGATAAAGTACCTGCCTCCCGAAAAGATAGTATTGCAGGAAGCATCACCAGACTCATCACAGGATGAACAGCAGCACGAGCTTTCCGCCCTTGAGGAATTTTACGCCCACACTGACGGACTGAGTTACACGGAGGCAATCAAGAACTGTGCTACGGAGGCAATACTCACGAAGACGCTTCAGCAGTTCTGGAACTCAATCAACAATAACCTGCGGGACATAGAAGCCTTCTGGAAGAATGACGACATCAAGAATTACACCATCAAGGTACACGCCCTGAAAAGCTCGGCCCGGCTCATCGGTGCAATGGAGCTGTCGAAGCAGGCTGCCTACCTTGAGGAATGCGGGAACAACAACGACACAGCAAGCATCGCTGACTTCACGCCGGACTTGCTCGCGAACTACAAGGCGTGCCAGAAGAAACTTGCGCCGCTTTACGCTGAGGATGACGACAAGGAAGAGATTTCCCCCGAAAGGCTTCACGAGGCATACGAGGCTATACGTGAGTTCACGGCCATGTTCGACAGCGACTCGATTGATGGGATAATGGACATGCTGAGGAAGTACAGAATACCCGATAATGAGTCAGAACGCTTCAATGTCATTGCTACATGCGCTGATGCTGCCGACTGGGGCGGATTAGAGGAAGCACTCAAGAATATATAGAGAGGATATTATCATGAAGGAAAAATTATTGTACGTAAGCGACAGGCCGTCAATGGGAGCTGACATGCTGGTTAAGGCACTGGGCGACTCGTTCGAGGTAATGCAGGTTCGTTCGGGCGATGATGTGAAGCATGTTCCGGGTATAGTGCTGGTGAACCTTGCCGGGCTTGAGGGTACTGACAGGGTGAGGAATCTCACAACGGCCAAAGTGTTCCTTCTTGGGACTCAGGCGGAAATTGACGAGGCCGGGATAACTGGCGCGACCGGGATAGCAAAGCCCTTCAACGCGGCTGAAGTGAAATCCAAGCTGCTGGCAGTCTCAGGGAACGCCGGAGATATTCAGAGGACGCTTCTTCTTGTTGACGATGACGCTGTTATGATTCGGACTCTGCGTGAGGGACTCAGCACAAGCTATAAGGTGCTTCCGGCTAATTCGGGTGCCAATGCGCTGAAGATTCTCGCGAGGGCAAAGCCTGACCTGATACTTCTGGACTACGAGATGCCAGAGATGAACGGCCCGCAGGTTCTGGAGGCACTGAGGGCGAATCCTGACACGGCAAATATCCCGGTGATGTTCCTGACGGCGAAGAATGACGCTGACAGTATCGCGAAAATCGAGGGGCTTAAACCTCAAGGGCATATGCTGAAGACTTTGCCATTGCGTGAGATCAAGCAGATAATACAAAGTTTCTTTGACGGGAAATAATGAAGCTCCCCCAGCCGCAAAAAGCCGGGGGATTTTCTTTACTGCGATATATTTGGGAGGGAATAATTGTCATGAAGCATACTATTGAGCTTGACGGTGCTGCGGTAACGTTTGAGTCCTCAGAGAATGACGCTGAGACTGTCGGACGCATAGCCGCAGACCTTATCGGCATGAGGGGATTCGTGAACCTTGATGCTGAGGACATAGCAGACGTTCTTGGCGGGGCAAGGGTTATTGCTGTCGGTGAAGGCACTGCGTCAGGCGAAGACAAGGTGAAGGCAGCCGCACTTGAGGCCATGAGGAACACGCCGGGCATATCGGGCGCGAAAAGCATAATCGCTGAGGTGGTGAGCGGGTTCGAGACATATCTGGCGGAACTGTCTGATGTGGCATTCACGATTGAGATGAATTGCGGTGAGACCGTGAATATAGTCTGGGGTCATGTTCTGGACGGAGACATGGACGACAGCGTCAGGGTAAACATAATCGCAATAGCCTGACACAATCTCTGCTGGCGGGGCGGTCGTGTTCTTGGCGTGGCTGTGGGGACGGCGCAAGGGTAATCTGTTGCTGACACAAATTCTGCTGCGGGGTGGTTGTGTTCTTGTCGGGAATATGCAGTACAGCGTATATGTTGCCGACACAATTTCTGCTGCGGGGCGGTCGCGTTCTTGTGGGAATATGCAGTACAGCGCAAGGGTAATCTGTTGCTGACACAATTTCTGCTTGCGGGGGCGTGTTCTTGGCGTGGCTGTGGGGACGGCGCAAGGGTAATCTGTTGCTGACACAATTTCTGTTGCCGGGCGGTTGTGTTCTTTGTGGGAATATGAAGTATAGCGCAAGGGTGATTTGTTACCTGACACAATTTCTGCTACGGGGCGGTTGTGTTCTTGTCGGAATATGCAGTACAGCGCAAGGGTAATCTGTTGCTGACACAATTTCTGCTTGCGGGGGCGTGTTCTTGGCGGAACATGCAGTATAGTATCAGGGTAAACATACCTACAGCCTGACACAATTTCTGCTACAATACTCTAAATTTTCACGCACAAAGGAGAAACAATTTCACATGGCACGTGTGTATTACGAGAAGGACTGCGACCTCGGCAAGCTCACAGGCCGCAAAATCGCTATCATCGGCTACGGCTCACAGGGACACGCTCACGCAATGAACCTCCGGGATTCCGGCTGTGATGTCATAGTCGGACTCTACAAGGGCGGAAAGTCTTGGCCGATAGCGGAGAAGGACGGCTTCACGGTTATGACGGTCTCAGAAGCGACAAAGGCCGCCGACATCATCATGATACTCATCAACGACGAGAAGCAGGCTGACATGTACAAGTCCGAGATGCTCCCCTATCTCACCGAGGGAAAGACGATAGCGTTCGCTCACGGCTTCAACATCAGGTACAAGCAGATAGTCGCCCCCAAAGGTGTCGATGTCTTCATGGCAGCACCCAAAGGACCGGGACACACAGTGAGGAGTCAGTATGTCGCGGGGAAGGGTGTACCGTGCCTCGTGGCGGTTGAGCAGGACGCTTCCGGGAAATGCTTGGACACGGCTCTTGCGTACATCGCGGGAATCGGAGGGGCAAGGGCGGGAGTCCTTGAGACCACGATGCAGCAGGAGACAGAGACTGACCTGTTCGGCGAGCAGACGGTGCTTTGCGGCGGAGTTGTTGACCTCATGCAGTGCGGCTTCGAGGTTCTCTGTGAGGCAGGCTATGACCCCGTCAACGCATACTTCGAGTGCATCCACGAAATGAAGCTCATAATCGACTTGGTGAACCGTGGCGGAGTCGCGGCCATGAACTACTCAATCTCCGACACAGCAGAGTTCGGCGAATACGTCTCAGGCCCCCGCGTTTTGCCCCACGAGGAAATCAAAGCCAACATGCGTAAGGTCTTGCAGGACATCCAGGACGGGACATTCGCAGGGAGATGGATTGCCGAGAACAAGAACGGACGCACATTCTTCAACTCAAAGCGCGACCAGCTCGCCAAGCACCCGATGGAGGTAATCGGCAGGGAGCTTCGTGAACAGATGCTGTGGAAGGACGGCGGCGGCCTCGATGACGTGTCGAAGTGATAACATCAAGGCCGGAGTCGAACGCACGCCAAACGTCAGCCTTCTCTACGCGCTCGGTCTGACGAAAGAAGAAATCTCCAGACCTATAATCGGGGTGGTAAGCTCATTCAGCGAGGTAGTACCGGGTCATATGCACCTCGACAAGATAGCCCAGGCCGTGAAGGAAGG
>JAFSRQ010000145.1 GCA_017446055.1 Synergistaceae bacterium
AACGTAGAGTGATGAGCCTGATTCCTGCGAGTATATCCGCCGGAGTGTTGAGCGTTCATTTCCGCCTGTGAACCTCAGGGTTACTTCTGCGGACGATGCTGGGGGTGATGAGCCTGAACCCTGAAATAGAAGGTCGCTTTGCCGTGTAATTCTTAGTCCTGACGCTGAGGCCTCGCCGAGTATCCATTTCAGCGCGTCAAGAATGTTGCTTTTTCCCGAACCGTTTGGGCCGACTATTGCCGTGAAATTCTGGGAGAACGCGAAATCGCACTGTGTCCCGAAACTCTTGAAGCCTTTCAGCCTTAATGATGATATGGGCAAGATTTAGCCTCCTTTCACGGACAAATATACCACAGCCTAGCGTTACAGCTTGTGCATAGTGGTAAAATATTCAAGATTTTTCTCAAAAGGAGGAAACACAATTCATGAACAACAAGAAGTTTTTAGCGTTCATAGGCATGTCGGCAATGATATTCATGCTGGCACTCGTAGCGGGCGGCTGTGGAAGCAGCAGCAGCTCTGTTAGCACTGGGGGGGGGGAGTGCTAAACCCGTCCGGCAATTATATTCTGATTGACCCTCTCGATCACGGAAGAGACATCACCCCTCACATCGACGCGAAGATCACCGACCGAATTTCTCTCCAGTCGTTTGACGCACTTGATGAAGTTACCCTCAGCAGCAAGCACATAATCTTCATCTCAGACGCAAGCAAAATCGACTCCGACAGCAACGCAATGGAGCATCTCAGAAATGCGTTCATCAACAACGGGACAACGATCGTCGCTGTTTACCCGGACTCGGAAGACATGAAGACCCTCAGCGACATAGCGGGTGAAAATCTCGCCACGCCGGAGAATGAGCCGGATCACAAGCGTTTCGAGGCCGTAGCAATAAGCCATCGCTTCATCGACAACAAGATTCCTTACACGTTCGTCTACCTCAAGAAGTGCGAGGAAAACACGAACTATACGGACATCAACCCGAACTCCGTCACCCACACTGACCCGAACAGCCCGGACATTGAGCCAGAGTCTGAGAGTTTCGACGTTGAGGCATACAGACAGCAAATGTTACGTGAGCAGCAGGAGCGTGCGGCGGAAACAGAGGCAGCAAAGCAGGCGTTCCTTGCATCGCGTGTTGAGGGCTTCTTGGCGTGGGCAGAAGGTCTCGACAACAGGGCGGTTGAAATCTCCGACAAAGTCAACGCATCAGCCGCAAGACTCGAGGCAAGCGTAATGCTGGGAGCGGAAGACAAGGGCAAGGAGCTTGAGGACGTTGTGAAGGGCTTGGAGACGACGATTTCCCTGAACTTCGATGAGAAATTCGTGGACTATGACGACCGTTGCTGGGAGCAGGAACATGGCAATCCTGACTGGCCTCAGGACAGGTATATATCAATGGGCAACTACCGGGAGTTTCAGACAAATGCCGACATCGACAACCACAGAATCCGCGACAAATACTGGAACTTCAACATCACCCGCAACACATCTGCCCTCCACACGGTGCTGAGTCTTCACTCGTTCGAGAATCACGCGGACTACTACCTCATCGAGAACAGCGTAACTACTTACCCTGTCAATCTTCAGGTCAGGTCTGAACACGGCGAG
>JAFSRQ010000013.1 GCA_017446055.1 Synergistaceae bacterium
ATCAACTGGCGACTCCTCTGTCAGCGTGTCAGGCTCATCAAGGGGCAAATCTTCCGTCAGCGTGTCAGGCTCATCAACTGGCGACTCCTCTGTCAGCGTGTCAGGCTCATCAACTGGCGACTCCTCTGTCAGCGTATCAGGCTCATCACCAGCGGGCAAATCCTCCGTCAATGTGTCAGCCTCATCACCAGCGGGCAAATCTTCCGTCAGCGTATCAGGCTCATCACCAACGGGCGACTCCTCCGTAAGTGTATCGGTCTCATCACCAGCGGGCAAATCTTCCGTCAGCGTATCAGGCTCATCACCAGCGGGCAAATCTTCCGTCAGCGTGTCAGCCTCATCACCAACGGGCAATTCCTCCGTCAGCGTATCGTTCTCATCACCAGCAGGCGACTCTTCCGTCAATGTGTCAGTCTCAACATCAACGGGCAATTCCTCCGTCAGCGTATCGTTCTCATCACCAGCAGGCGACTCTTCCGTCAACGTATCAGGCTCATCAAGGGGCGACTCTTCCGTCAGCGTGTCAGGCTCAACAGCGGGCAAATCCTCCGGCAATGTGTCAGTCTCATCAAGGGGCAAGTCTTCCGGCAGCGTGTCAGGCTCATCACCAGCGGGCAATTCCTCCGTCAATGTGTCAGCCTCACCAGCGGGCAACTCCTCTGGCAACGTGTCAGGCTCAACAGCGGGCAAATCCTCCGGCAATGTATCAGGCTCATCTACAGCGGGGGACTCCTCCGATAACGTTTCAGTCTCTTTGACTGCAGGTAAAATTTCCTGGATTGGAGCAGGCGAGGGGAGCTTCTTCTTCCTCATGGCCTTGAGATATTCATCTGTGATAATTTCGGGATCGTCTTCGAGAATGTTGGTGCCGGCGTTCGTTATCATGTATGTGCTGCCTGAAGGATTGTATATATATCTATATCTCTTGAGGTCTGACTTTGCCTCGTTAATTCTGCTCTTGAGAATATTTTTGTCGCCCGATGACAGGTCATTTAGATTTATGCTGAAATACTCCGCGATAAGTTCAAGAATTTCGCTGATTATGAATTTCCGGGGAGCCTCACCCCTGAACGCCTCAAGCAATGGTTTTCTGATCTCCTGAGTGCCGGGCATTGGCATAATGTCTTCACCTCGTGTAAATTATTATGGATTGTGATTGCTCATGATTATACTTCATATTTCAGGGCGGGCAATTAATTTCACAGCCGGGCTATAATATTTCACATTCCCATATCACTGGAGGCTTACCGTAAATGAAGAGAGCGTTAATGTTATTGTTACTGCTCCTGATACCTGTAACAGCATCGGCAGATGACACGTGGACAATCACAAGCCTTGACCTTCGCCGGGCGTTACCCAACAACACCAATCCCCCCGAAAGATTATCGCCCCTTCACGAAATGCCTCCGCTGAGTCATGACGAGGGAGTCATCCGCCGCGTGAAGCTCCCTGAAGGCGTGAAGGCTGTAGCTTTGACGTTCGACATGTGCGAGCTCGACACCGTAACAACAGGCTGTGATATGGCCGTGATGAGCTTCCTGCGTGAACGTGGAATACCTGCTACTCTCTTCATGGGCGGAAAATGGATGAGGACTCACGCTGCCCGTGTCAAAGAAATCATGAGTGAGGGAGAACTTTTCGAGATCGGCAATCACAACTGGAGTCACGGCAACTGCGCTCTGCTGACGGAAGAAGGACTCAAGGCTCAAATCTTGTGGACACAGGCGGAGTATGAGCTGTTACGTGAGGAGTCCGGCGCGGACATTCCTGAAGTGCCGGGGCTGTTCCGTCTGCCTTACGGGAGAAACAGCGAGCGTGCTTTGAGGGTCATTGCGGGGCTGGGTCTGCGAGTGGTTCAGTGGGACGTTGCTGCGGAAGCGGGCGACAATTCCAGCGTGAAGAGGGCTAAACGTTCGGCGAAAACTGTCGCGGCCATGACCAAGCCGGGAAGCATCCTCCTGTTTCACGCCAACCTTGTGCCTAAGGGGACGGTGAATCTTCTGCGTGAGACTGTGAATATTCTTGAGGCTGACGGCTGCGAGTTCGTGAAGGTGAGTGAGCTGCTGAGAATGGGAGAAGCTGAGACAGTGAGGGACGGATATTTTTCGAGGCCGGGGGATAATTACGTGCTGGACAAGAAATTTGGTGTTGACGGAACCGGGAGAAGGACTCGATTCACGGGGAAATGATGTGAGGAAGTCAGGGTGTTATACTGCGCTAAGGAGGCGGGCGAATGTCTCAGGAAAAAGGACGCATAATGTATCATTACGGATTTTAAGCGGCGATGAAGGTTGAGTTTGCCCTGTTGGGTGCTGACCTGGAATATGAGCAGGAAATCCAGCTTGGCGAAGACCCGATAAGGCTCGATTTCCTCATCATCAAGAAGAAGCCCGGAGTGATCCTGACTGACCCAATCGGCGAATTTTTCGAGGCGGTCAATATCTTCGAGTACAAATCCCCGGAAGACGGCCTGTCGATTGATGACTTCTACAAGGCTGTAGCTTATGCTTTCATCTACAAGGGGTACGGCAGGAAGGTTGACGAGCTTCCCATAAGGGATATGACAATGACTCTCGTCCGTCATACACACCCTCGTGAACTGATGAAGGCTCTTGAGGAAGGCGGTTTTGCGGTCGACAAGAAGCATCCTGGCATTTATCGTATTGGGAGCATAGCGAGTCTGAAGATTCAGCTCATTGTTTCCTCAAGACTGCCGCAGGGAGAATATGATGGGCTGCATCTTCTAGCTAAGGGCTGTACGGAGCCTACACAAAGACCGACAAACCTATAATCAAACACACAATACACACAAGAGTCCCCTACGCCTATTGAGGGACTCTTCTTTTTTGTCCCGGCTTCACGTGAAGACAAACGGCAAAAATCCTAACTTGTGAAACACAACGCAAGAATGTAGAATTTATTTCATCTGCCCAATTACGAGAATGATTAATCAGCACCCCTTCTTTTTTTGGGAACATAAATTCATGACACACAGAAAGGATAACTATTCATTATGCAGTCAGCATTGGCATTATTAGCATTCATTGCCGGCTCTGGTTTGGCCTATGCAGTGTTAAGGGCGTGGGACAACTCAAAGATTAACGGCGTGAAGAACCAGATCTCCAGCATGCTCAGGGAAGCCGAAGAGAACTCCGAGCGCATCAAGCAGGCGAAAATCTCCGAGACACGCGAAGAAGTATCCCGCCTCAGACAGGAAGCCCAGAAAGACATCAAGGAACGGCGGCTCGAAATCCAGCGGACAGAACGCAAGCTCGAACAGAAAGAGGACAACCTCGACAAGAAGATTGACCGCGTAACACGCAAAGAAGACGAGCTAAAATCACGGCAGGAAGACCTCGAAAAACGCCGCTCAGACCTCGAAGCCTCAATCCAGCAGCAGGAAGTCAAGTTGCAGGAAGTCGCCGCAATGACACGCGAGGAAGCTCAGGAAGTCCTCATGCACAGGATAGAAGCGGACGCAAAACACTTCCTCGGTCTCAGGCTTAAGGAGCTTGAAGAACAGTTTCAGCGCGAGGCAGACAGGAAATCACGCGACATCATCATAGGGGCAATGCAGCGTTGTGTTGTGGAGAGTGCCGGAGAAAGCAGCATAAGCGTTGTCCCCCTACCGTCAGAAGAAATGAAGGGGCGCATAATAGGCCGCGAAGGTCGCAACATTAGGACGTTCGAGAGCCTCACAGGAGTAGACCTCATCATCGATGACACACCCGAAGCAGTAACACTTTCCAGCTTTGACCCTATACGCAGAGAAATCGCACGCAGAGCTATGGAGCGTCTTGTTGTTGACGGACGCATTCATCCCGCACGCATTGAGGAGCTTATCGAGAAGGCCGCAAGAGATATTGACGACGAAATGATCACCGAGGGCGAGAACGTCATACTAGAACTCGGCATCAAGAACATGAACAACGAGCTTGTACGCACAATAGGCCAGCTGAAATTCAGGTACAGCTACGGGCAGAATGTCTTGTCTCACAGCATAGAGGTAGCACAGATTGCCGGGATAATAGCCGCTGAGTTAGGGGTTGACGAGGAAATCGCAAGGCGCGGAGGACTCCTTCACGACATCGGCAAGGCCATTGACAGACAGACCGAGGGGCCTCACGCGGAAATCGGCGCGGACTTGGCGCGGAGGCTCGGTGAACGTCCCGAAATCGTCAGCTGTATCGCCTGCCATCATGACAGTCTCGAAGTCAGCTCCATCTATGAGGTCATCGTGTCTGTTGCTGATGCTATAAGCGCATCAAGGCCGGGTGCAAGGCGTGAGAGTCTTGACGCGTACATTAAGCGGCTCGAAAAGCTGGAGGAAATCGCGCAGGGCTTTGACGGAGTCACAAGGGCTTACGCTATGCAGGCAGGGCGTGAAGTTCGTGTAGTCCTCAACGCAGACAGGACAGATGACGGAGCAGTACACAAGTTAGCTTTCGACATTGCCAGAAGGGTGGAAGCCGAGCTGAAATATCCCGGTCAAATCAAGGTCAGTGTTACACGTGAGACAAAAGCGGCGGAGTTCGCGAAATGAGGATACTATTTTCCGGCGATGTTGCCTGGAGCATTGGCAGGAAGACTCTTGCGTATTCTCTTCCCCTGCTCAGGCGCGATTACGGCCCGTTCGACTTCATCATCATCAACTGTGAGAACGCCGCACACGGTAAGGGCATGACCGACAAAATATTTGGTGAGTTCATCGCACTTGGTGTTGACGCAATGACATCCGGCAATCACATCTGGGACAAGTCAGCCGTCTTCACCCTTCTTGACTCTGACACCAGAATATTCCGCCCGGCAAATTACCCCCCTTCATGTCCCGGCCGCGGACACGGCATCATTGAGCGCAGGGGAAAACGACTCGGCATCCTCAACCTTGAAGGACAGGTGTTCTTGCCGCCGATAGACTCGCCGTTCCTGTGCGCTGACAGGTGCATTGAGGAATTACGCGCTGAAGGAGGAGAGAGCCTGCCGGTTTTTGTCGACTTTCACGCTGAGGCTACGAGTGAGAAGCAGGCCATGGGCTACTACCTTGACGGAAGAGTGAGCGCGGTTGTGGGGACTCATACTCACGTTCAGACGGCGGACGAGAGGATTTTCCCCAAAGGCACGGCGTATATTTCTGACGCTGGCATGACGGGAGGCCATGACGGCATTCTGGGAGTGAGCTACGAGTCAGTGATGCCGAAATTCATTGACGGACTTCCCTGCAAGTTCGAGGGCAGCGAGTCGGGCGCGGCTTTCAACGGGGTGATGATTGATGTTGATGATGATACCGGGCTGGCGGAAAGCATCACCAGAATACAGCTTCCGGCAGACGGTTTGACGTAGACAGAAACAGGGGTGCTATATGGCAGAACAGAGTCCTTCCTCGCGGTGAATGGGGAAGGATTTTTCTTGTCTTTGCGCAATGTGCTATATTTATCGCAAATCCACATACACATTCACGGAAGGAGACTCAGACTCTCATATGGCACGGAAATTTTCTGTCCTCATGGCCGTAATATCATGCTTGTGTTTATCGTCATCATGTTACGCGCTTGACGGCTCATCAATGCCAGACCAGGCTACACTGTCAGCAAACAGGATGAGGTTTGACGCTGAGACGGGCGACTTTCTCGCGGACGGCAACGTCATAATCACAGCAGGAGACCTCAAGCTCACAGCCCCGGAAGGCTCCGGGAATGTCGACAAAAGAATCGTGAACTTCGACAAAGGCATTACAGCTTCAGGGAAATGGTACGGCGACAAGGTCAACCTCAAAGCAGGAAAAGTATCGCTGTCATTCGAGGACATACCGAGCTGCAAGTTCCTCGGCGGAGTCAAAGGCAGCATGGGTACAATGAAACTTGACGCAGACAGGCTCACGATAACAGGCGCAGGAGGACTCGACAAACCTTCAGGCAATGACACTCAGACAAAGTTCTGGATAACGAAAGCACATAACCTTGAGGACAGCTCACGGGGACTCAGTTTCGGCGCAGACTCTGTTGAAGGCTTGCTGAGGGCTGGAGATTTGCACGAACTCACAGCGAAGAAAAGCGTCTGGCTCAAGGGCAGGCCAAAGTCCCAGGAAGAAGCAGTAACGCTCAAAGGGGATAACGCCCTGTACTCACTCGCAAGGGGAAGTGTTGTAGTCAGCGGCCATGTCGTAGCAGTGCAGGGAGGAAGGACGCTGAAATCCGACTCGGTGGTATATTTCCCGGACCAGAACAGGGTAGAGGCTCTCGGAGGACTGACACGCAGAACCCAGGGCGGCGCAGTAAGCTCTGACCGCGCTGAAATCACAATAGACCTCAGCCGTGAGCGTAAGAAGCAGACTCCCGCAAAGGAACTCAAAGCTGACACAGCCCCGAAGAAATCACAGCCCGAAAAGGCACAGCCCAAGAAGAAATCATCAGCCACAAAGAAGGCACGCAAGAAATGAGCGGGATTACGGGACTCACAGCTTCAGACCTGCGCAAGGGCTACGGCGGGCGGCTTGTTGTGGGAGGAGTCAGCATCAATGTTGAGGCAGGAGAGGTTGTCGGACTCTTGGGGCCTAACGGGGCGGGCAAGACTACATCATTCTACATGATTGTGGGACTGATACGGCCTGATTCGGGTGTTGTCATGATTGACGGGGAAGAGATTACCGGGCTTCCTGTCTACGAGCGCGCAAGAAGGGGTATAGGTTACCTGCCGCAAGAAGCATCGGTATTCAGGAATCTCACAGTCCGCGAAAACATCAATCTTGTCTGGGAGGAGACCGGGAAAAAACGCAAGTCCAAAGAATTGACCGACTCACTTCTCGAACAGTTCAAGATTACACACATAGCTGAGACGAAAGGCTATGCTCTCTCAGGCGGTGAACGCAGAAGAGTCGAAATCGCCCGCGCCCTGACACTGAAGCCGAAATTCATACTGCTTGATGAACCCTTCAGCGGAATTGACCCGATAGCAGTTGCTGACATACAGAGCATGATACACGAGCTTAAAGCGCAGGGCTACGGAATACTCATCACCGACCACAACGTCCGCGAGACGTTATCGATAACAGACCGCACATATCTCATCCATGACGGGAAAATATTTCTCTCAGGCTCGCCGGAAGAAGTTGCAGACAATGAGCTTGCCAGGAAATTCTATCTCGGTGAACATTTCGAGTGGGAAGGGGCGCATCATCATGAACAGCAACAGCGGGCGTAACGTCAACAGCAATAACAGCCCGGAGGACACACAACGCCGCACTAGGGAGCGCACCATCATGAACAGCAGGCGTAACGTCAACAGCAATAACAGCCCGGAGGACACCAAACGCCACACTAGGGAGCGCATCGCCACTAACAGCAGGAATCACGCCGAAACACTCACGCTTACGGTAACAGGCATAAACAGCGAGGGAACAGGAATTTCACGCACAGAGTCAGGAGTCGTTTTCGTTCACGGAGCATTGCCGGGCGAAAAGGTCAGGGCTAGGATTGTCGCACGGAAGAAGGATTTTGCGGTTGCTGACACTGTTTCGGTTGACGAGGCTTCACCGGGACGAGTGAGTACCAGGTGCAGGTATTACGGCCGCTGCGGGGGCTGCCAGTTACAGCACGCGGGGTACACGACACAGTTACAGCTCAAGGCCGGGATTGTCCGGGACGCTATGACACGGATCGGCGGGTTTGACCCGGAGATTTTCGCGGGACTGACATGCGAGCCGTCGCCGGAATCGTGGGGTTACAGGAACAAGGCGGCATTCCCTGTTCAGGACATGGCCGGGAGGATTGTTACGGGCTTCTACCGCGCGGGGACTCACCGTCTCGAACTCATCCGAACATGCCCAGTCAACGCAAAACGCCTCAACGAGATGTACACGAAGATTCTTGACGGCCTCACGCAGAATCATTACCCTTTTGACGGCTACAGCGAGGCCACCCACACGGGCAAGCTCCGACACATAATCACACGCACAGGCATGAACACGGGCGAGTCGCTGCTCTCGTTCGTGGTCAACGGCAAACTGTCAGCAAAAAGCGTGAAGTCTCTTGCGTCTCTCGGCAACCTTGCGCGGCCTGACACTCTCACAGTCAACCACAACTCCAAGCCCGGCAATGTCATACTCGGCTCATACACAGAGTCTCTCACAGGCACCGGGACAATCTCCGAGCGTCTGGGAGAATACCGGCTGATGTTCGACACGGCTTCTTTCTTCCAGGTCAACACGGGGCAGGCGGAAAAACTCTTCTCTTACGCGGCCATGATGGCGGGGGATGCCCGGAATATTCTCGAACTTTATAGCGGGGCAGGGTCTCTCACGTGCTGGCTCGCCGGGAATGCCGTGAATGTTACCAGCGTTGAGGAATACCGCGGGGCTGTGAAGATGGCAGTGCGTAACCTTGAGGCCAATAATCTGGGCAACGTCCGGGCTTTGTGCGGGCGTTCTGAGGAAGTTATTGCTGACCTTCGCGACTCGTATGACGCTGTAGTGCTTGACCCTCCGAGGGACGGCTGCGACAGGGCGGTGCTTGAGGCTGTGTGTGATTTCGGCGTGAGGAGAGTCGTGTACGTGTCGTGCAACCCGGCGACTCTCGCGAGGGACTGTAGGGTTCTTGCGGGGAAAGGGTATAGGCTTGAGGGAGTGAGGGCGTTCGACATGTTTCCGCAGACGGCTCATGTTGAGAGTGTCGCGGTGATGGTGAGGTGAGACTGAGTGAGCGTGCCGAAATTCTTTGAGTTCTTCGGGGTGCTGCTTGAAGCTCTTGGTGACGGGGAACTGCATTCAGCGCAGGAAGTGAGAGACACAATAGCGGCAAGAATGAATCTCACAGCCTCAGACGTTGCCGAAATGTTACCCAGCGGAACACAGAGCAGGTTTGCTGACCGTGTAGCGTGGGCGAAAACTTACCTTCAGAAAGCCGGACTCGTTGAGACTCCCCAGCGCGGGAATTACCGCATAACGTCAGCAGGAAAAGCCGCCCTCATGTCTGGCGAACACATAGACCTGGCATATCTCAGCAGGTATAAATCATTCCGGGACTTTACCGCCCAGCCTCCCGGAAACAGTGAAGGCTCTCCTGAAGCAAGAGACGAGTCCCCGGAAGAAATCCTTGATACGGCGTACAGGCAGGTTACGGATATTCTCGCCGGGCAGCTGATGGGTGAAGTCATGAAACTTTCACCCGCTGGCTTTGAGAGACTCGTTGTGAGACTGCTGCTCAACATGGGCTACGGGAACAGCATTGATGACGCAGGAAGAGTAACACGGCTCTCAAACGATGAGGGCATTGACGGTATCATAAAGGAGGATCAGCTCGGCTTCAGCAATATCTACATACAGGCAAAGCAGTGGCAGCCGGAGCAAACTGTAGGCAGGCCGGAGATACAGACATTCGTGGGAGCATTGCAGGGTCAGCAGGCGCAAAAAGGACTGTTCATCACGACAGCAAAATTTTCCGCCGGGGCTGTGCAGTACGCGGAGAATCTTTCCGGCGTTAAGGTAGTGCTGGTTGACGGGGCAGCATTGACGCGGCTAATGATAAAGCACAATGTAGGGGTATCGGTTGAGCATGTCTACGAAATCAAGAGGGCAGACAGCGATTTTTTCTCGGAGGAATTATAGGGAGGGCAAAATATAATCATGGCATCACTAGGACGGCTGGAGGAAATTACAGACCTTCGCGCAATATGGCAGAATGACGCAAAAGACTTCACCGAATGGCTAGCGAAAGAGGAGAACATTAACCTTCTCGCGCAGTCAGCGGGACTCGAAATGTCAGCAGAAGAAACACAGTCCCCCGTCGGAAAATATCACGTTGACATTCTCGCTTCAGAGTCAGGGACAAACAGACGAATCATCATCATCAACAATTTTTCCGCGACCGATGACTCAGCACTCGGAAGACTCATAACATACGCCGCCGGTAAAAATGCCGATGTCATCATCTGGATTGTGAGACATGCCAGCGATGAGCATAAAGCCGCCGTTGAATGGCTGAACTCACGCACGCGCAATAACACGGGAATATTCTTGTGCGAGGTCAAACTTTTCCGCATAGGTGACTCAGAGCCCGCCGTGAAATTCGAGGTTATCTCGCGCCCCAATAACTGGGCAAAAGAAGTCAGCAAGATCTCAGAGGACGCAACCGACATCGAGAAGTTCAGGTTCGACTACTGGAATGCGTTTCAGGATTATGCTTTTGACGGAGGCAGCAACCCGCGCTTTGCATCGAGCTACAGACGGTGGCAGACTTCCTCGAATTACGGCGTTGTGTTCGGGACTGGGCGGCCCGGTGTCAGCATAATCATCGCGAAAACGAAGGACGACATAGAAGCGGGTCTCAACATTTCCGGCGATCAGGAATTATTCTCGTACCTTCTCACGCGCAAGGACGACATAGAATCGGAGACGGGGATAAATTTTGACTGGCTCGAACTGCCGGGCAAGAAGGGCAACCGTATACGCACGAAGAAATCACCTGCCCTTCTCACGGACAAAGCGACATGGCCGGAACAATTTGACTGGATAATGAACTCGGTGCTGAATATCCGTGAGACATTCGGAAGACACATAAAGGAGTCGGAAAATGAACAGTAACATAGCGGCAAGGACGGAAAAATTGCGGGCATTGATGGCGGACAAGGGGCTTGAGGTTTTCACACTGATTGTTGACGAGCGGTCTAACTCCGAGTCTTGTCATTACATTTCGGGCTTCCGGGGAAGCTCTGCGGGACTCATAATCACGATGGACGGCGCGACTCTCATCACCGACGGACGTTACACGACTCAGGCGAAATCGCAGACACCGTTCAACATCATCATACAGTCAGAACTCCCAATGCCAGAATATATAGCGAGGGCTGTTGCTGACGGGGGATATTCGCGGGCGGGCTTCGAGGCAAAGAAGATTTCACACGCTACGTTCACGGAATATTTTGCGCCCGTAAAATGTGAGTGGATAGACGCTTCCGGGATGATGCCAACTTTGCGGAGGACTAAGGACTCTCACGAGGTAGCACTGATCCGCGAGGCCGGGCGAATCGGGCGCGAGGCGTTCGGGAATGTGCTTAAGCAGGCTCATGCGGGAATGAGCGAGACGGAGTTTGAGGTTTTGCTTACGTGGGAAATCAAGCGTCTTGGCGCGGAAAAAGGCTGGGCGCATGACGACTTCATTGTTGCTTCGGGTGAACGCTCTGCGATGTGCCACGCTCCTGCAACGAGTAAGGCTTTTGCTGACGGTGAGACTGTTACGGTTGACTACGGTGCGATGGTCGGGGGCTACATGAGCGACATAACGAGGAATTTCGCGCTCGGCCATGTTTCACCAAAGGCGCGGGAAATCAACGATGTACTGCTCCGTGCGCATGGTGAGGCGGTGAAGGCGTTGCGTCCGGGTGTGAGGGGTGCTGACGTTGACGCTGTTGCGAGGAAAGTTATTGCCGATGCCGGGTACGGGGACAAGTTCGTTCACGGCCTGGGGCATGGGCTGGGGCTTGAGGTTCACGAGGCTCCGAGACTGTCGAGAACGTCAAAGGATGTGTTGCAGGCAGGTGATGTAGTTACGGTTGAGCCGGGAATATACATTGAGGGCTGGGGGGGACTGAGGATTGAGGACGACTATCTGATTACGGAGGAGGGTTGCGAGTGCCTGACGGTGAATGACAACCAAAGTCTGATTATGATATGACTTGCCACGAAAAAACAAGGGGTGTGCTATAATTATTTCGCTAAAAATCTTCATAACACATGATAAATTAAGCCATCTCCCCTTATCTTATGTTGTGTATTATATCATAATGCAGGGGGAGGCGGTCATGCGTATTATGGATTTGCGTCAAAAATTTTCGGAGGAGGTCATAGCATGAAAAGATTTGTGTTGTGGGTAATGGTTGCGGTGTGTGATGATGGGGGTTGAGCCTGTTTTTGCGGCTAATAGGAAGCCTGAACCTGAACCTTATTGGGCAAATTCCGAAAGATCCGGGCCAAAAATGGAAATCATCGCAAGAGACCTTGAAAGGCTGGGCAATAATATAGCAATGTATAATAAGCCAGTGTTTGAGGTAAAACTGACACGGAAAGAACGAGAATATGCCGATGAGTGGGATGAAGGGAGGGTACGCTTATCACCCATAGTTTGGAATAGGGTATATGCAAAGGATAAAACTGTCGTAGTGGGACTTGCTCGCAAGGATAAACAATTTTTTGTAGCTAGTCTTAAGACATGTGATCCTGCATTTATTTTTTCCGGTGGTATTCACGTTGGCTCAAGCATAAAAGACTTGGAGCGTTTTTTCGGAACTTCGATAAACAGGGTAGGCTATCCAGATGGGAATAATACTACTTTAATAGAGCCTATAAGGTGGGAAACTGATGATTTTAGTAACCCTGTTGCTTGCATCAAGTGCTCGAATGGCATAGTTACGGAATTTATTTTCGATTGGCTGGATGTTCAACAGCATATCGTGTCTGACAAAACTTCAAAATTCGCAAACCAACAGGCTAGAAAAATAGGAGTTTCTAACTTTAGCTCATTACTGGGCTTTTTCGAGAAATATAATTAGTTAATGATAATATCCCCTTCCACTTCCACAAACGGAGGGGGATTGATTTTCTGTACCTACTTCCTGATTATGTGCCTGACAATTTCCCCTATTACCGCGTAATGACACTGACCGTAAATAATATCGTTTGGGTCATCATATTTCGCAACTATCTCGGCTGGTTCTACGTCTCTGTCCATCTGCTTCATGTAGATTTTCCTGCAAGCGTAGACCTCTTCGGCTTCCTTGAAGGTTATCCCATGCTCTAGAATTTCAGGCGTTATCCCTGTCTCCTTCACCTTGTCAATATCGCGCCCTGACTTGTACCCAAAGACCTTGTGAATCCCGTTCATCTCTTTTGGGAAATATGAGACCGTGAAATAATCATTGTCCCTCACAAATTCCCACGTGTAACGCTCCGG
>JAFSRQ010000146.1 GCA_017446055.1 Synergistaceae bacterium
CCGCCCAGTGAGTATAGTCCCAAGCACTGCCGTCAATCCATGACCACGCATCATTATCGTTCTTCTGACCGCCAAGCCAGTAAGAATTTTTGTCGCCCGAAAGCACAAGAGACGCTACAACATTCTGCTCCTCCTGGCTGGCAATTGTTACGAGATGGCCGCCGAGAGACTCGCAGTATGCTTTTGCCTCGCTCCATGTCATTCCGTCAGGGTAGATGCGGTATCTGTGGCCGTTGTGGATTTTCTCGTTATCAGAATCGCCGTCCGCAATCTTGAGAGTGAAATCTCTTGAGTACTCCGTCTGAGTGTCTGATACAGCAACTTTGACCGTGAACGAGCCTGCTGTCTTTGGTGTACCGCTGAGTTTTGCTGTAATGCCGTTGTTGGAGTAGCTCATTCCTTCGGGAAGGCCGATTATTAGCCACACAACATTGTAGCCAGCTTTTGCCCCGCTCGTCTCAATCCCGGCTGAATATGCCTCACCTGCTTTTCCGTCAGGGAGCGATTCGGTTGTTATCTTGATGTCAGTATCAATTACTACAGGCTTGGCTATATCGAAAACAGTCAGAGTGAAAGACTTGCTGTCAGCTCCGGCAGAATTCCTCGCTGCTGCTGTTACCGTGTATATCCCTGATACAGCGGGTGTGCCTGAGATCGTCCCGGAGTCAAACGTAAGTCCGCTGGGAAGACCGCTGACAGTCCATGTGATATTGTCGCCTGTTGCTGTAATTGCGGCGGAATATGCCTTGCCTGCTGTTGCGCTGGGAAGGGATTCGGTTGTGATTACCGGGGCTGTGATGACTTGGACAACGGTCAGGGTGAACGTCTTTGTTGCCTCACCGCCGGAATTGCTCGCTTTCACCGTGAATGTGTACGTCCCTGCTGTTGTGGGAGTGCCTGAGATTGCGCCCGTGTCCGAGAGCGTTAGCCCTGTGGGTAGGAAACCTGAGTACACCGTCCACGTTATGGGAGAGTCGCCTGTTGCCGCGAGCTGTGCCGAATATGCCTTGCCTGCTGTTGCGCTGGGAAGGGATTCGGTTGCGATTACCGGGGCTGTTACTGCCGGGACAGGGGCGGGGGTGTCGGCGGTGTTGATCTCGGTGTTGTTGGCGATTGTCCCTGCGAAGTCTGACTTTTCCCCGTAAGTAAGGGTGTCAGTATGTCCTGCTACAGTCTTAAGGCGGGAGTAGTTGCCTGTTATCGCAGAAGTCTTGTCGAAGTTGTCGCCAATTCCGCCTACTATCCCTCCGGCGTATGTGAAACCATTATTGTTGAAACCTTGCAGTGCTTTGATGACTGTTGAAGTGTCCCTGCTTCCTACTGAGTTGTTGGTCAGCCTGATAGTTTCATCGTTGCCGTAACAGTCGAAGACATTCCCGGCTATTCCGCCCGCAAAAAGAAAATTACCCTTCTGCGAGGAAGACATGTTAATTGTGCCGTCAAACTTGCAGTTGTTGATCGCTGATCCCCGGTACATTGCCGCTGTAACAGCCCCGGCGTAATAGTCGCCAGTTTTGTTCAGGGCAGCGACTCTGATATTCCCGGCAACAGAAAGATTCTCTACCGTTCCGCCCTCAATGTATCCGAACACCCCTGTAAGTGTCTTGTCTGTACGCACAAAGTTCACCGTTATTGTGTGTCCGTTCCCGTCAAAATGTCCCTTGAAGGAGCGTTCAGTAAAATCATCGTCTTCATCGTCTTCAAGGTAGCTGTCAGTAAATCCGATTGGCTCCCAGTCAGTGTAGCTTGTGAGGTCAATATCTGCCGTCAGCTTGTAGTACTTGCCGGTATCGACCGTGCCGTTGTTGATGTCGTCCCTCATCTTGATGAGAGTCTCGACCGAGTCAATCTCCCATGCTGAGTCCTCATCATAGCCCTCAAGCTCATACCCCGGCTCACCGTAAACCACCGCGAAAGCTCCTGAAGCTGACCCTGCCACGAACATACAGGCCAGCAGTAACACGAAAATTCTCCGCATAACATGATGCCTCCTTGTGTGTATTGTGTGGAATGTTGTGGATGCTCAGATTTTACCGCACCGAGTCCCTGCCCGCAACGACATTCCCCCCGCGCACAAAAATTGCCCCCTCCGCAAATCGCAGAAGAGGCACTCAGGCTTTCACGCTCTCTATTCCGGGAGTCCTTCCTCGTCTTTGGACAGGTTCAGCAGCGTTATACGGTGATCCTCAAGCCCGGCGACTCTTATCGTCCAGCCCTCATAGTGGAATATCTCGCCCTCGTCAGGAAAGCTCCCCGACAGTATCAGCACGAGCCCCCCGACAGTCTCCGCGTCATCACTCTGGAAGTCCGTACCCAGCTCATCATTCAGCGCGTCAAGGCTCATTATCCCCTGCACCATGTATGACCCATCATCGAGCTTCTGTATTTCGGGCGACTCCTCGTCGTATTCGTCTTGAATCTCGCCGACTATCTGCTCAAGTATGTCCTCCATCGTAACAATCCCTGCAACCCCGCCGTATTCGTCAACGATTACAGCTATGTGGATGTGCTCGCGCCTCATGTTCTCGAGAAGCTCCGCCGTCCTTATCGTCTCAGGCACAAAGATAGGCTTGCGCAGTAATTCCCGGACTCCTGACGACAGATCCCCCGCGCTAAGATTCTTGAGCGTGTCCTTCACGTAAAGTATTCCGATTATGTTGTCGGGACTCTCCTCGTACACAGGAATGCGTGAATGACCCTCGTCAATAAACACCTTCACAGCATCACCCAGCGTGGAGTCAGCCTCAATCGCTATCATGTCAGTGCGCGGTATCATGATTTCGTGGACCCGTGTCTCGTCAAAGTCTATTATCCCGTCAATCATTCTGCGCTCGCTGGCCTCAAGTGCCCCGGACTCCTCGCCGATTTTCACGAACTGCTCTATCTCATCACGCGTAACAAAAACTTGCTGTGTCCCCAAATCTATATGCAGCAGCAAGCCGATTCCCGTCACGCACTTCTTCATCGCCCATGCCACAGGGGAAATCAGGAACGCAAGCACACGCAGAATAGGAGCGGCCACAATCAGCACATGTTCGGCGTAAACCATCGCGGCACTCTTCGGCAGTATCTCGCCAAGTATCACTATTAGCACCGTCATCACAGGCACGACAGCGACCAACGCACCCGCCCCGAAAAGCTCCAGAGCAACACTTGACGCAAGCGCGCTCGCTGAAATGTTCACGACGTTGTTGGCGATAAGGCAGACGGTAAGAGCCTCCTGCGTGTCATTAATCAGCCACTGGAACGTTGAGCTGAGGTAACGGTATTTCCCGGTCTCGATGAACGTGCGCAGTTTCCCGGTGCCTGTTGCTGTGATTGACGTTTCCGCCCCGCTGAAGAACGCTGACAGCAGAAACAGCACCACAAATCCCGCGGTTATCCCGGCCATCACTCAAGCACCCCCAGAATCTTGCGCGAAATCT
This sequence comes from Synergistaceae bacterium, assembly GCA_017446055.1. GTDB lineage: Bacteria > Synergistota > Synergistia > Synergistales > Aminobacteriaceae > JAFUXM01. Next base: position 3,426 of record JAFSRQ010000146.1, read on the forward strand.
CGTCCTGCTTTTGCCACATGGCCGACTCTGCCTCCTGCGTGTCATGATCCCAGCCCAGCAGGTGAAGGAACGAGTGCGCTATCATCAGGCATATTCCCCTGCGCTGTGTCAGTTCCGGGTGAAGCCGGGCTACTTCCTCCGGGCATATCACTATGTCGCCGAGCATCAGTACCGGGAATCCCTCGGGCGAGCCGTCCATCATCGGGAATGACAGCACATCGGTAGCCTCGTCAACATCACGGTATTCACGGTTGAGGGCGCGTATGCCGTCAGCGTTCATGAAGGTCAGTGAGACTTCTGCCGAGTCGTAGTTCTCGCTGGCCGGGTAAATCTCACGCAGATATTCTTCTAGGATGCCTGATACTTTTTCGGTGCTGTAAATTTCTGCTTCGGGGTAATCCGGGTTAGTGCTGTTACTGTTGCCGTCCGATGAATCTTCAGCGGCTTCTATTGTTACTGATAACTTCAAGTATTATTACACCTTTCGTGATTATTTCCTGCGCTCTATCTTCTTGACGTGGCGCGTGTGGTACATGGATTGCAGCACGGATACCAGCGTCTTCCTTATGACCGTGAAATCCTTCATGGTAAATGCTGCGTCCTCAAACTGATTCTCGTTGATCTTGCTCTGTATTACCTGGCTGACTATCTTCTCGATTTTGCTGACTGCCTGGCCGCCGGAGTCTTCAAGCTCGCGTATATTCGCCGCCCTCACTGCCGCCTCAACTGAGTCCGTAATCATGAGGAGTGCTGTCTCACGGGACTGCGGCTTCGGACCGGGGTAACAGAACTGCGACCACTCTACTTTTTCGCCGAGTGATACAGCCTTGTTGTAGAAGTATCGCGTTGACGTGTCTCCGTGGTGTTCCGCGATGAAGTCCCTTATGCGCCGGGGGAGTTTTGCCTCGTATGCCAGTTCGAGTCCGTCCTTAACGTGTGAGATTATCTCCATTGAGCTTAACATGGGCGACATTGAGTCATGAATATTCTTGCCGCCGCCCTGGTTCTCTACGAAACGCTCAGGGTGTCTCATCTTCCCTATATCGTGGTAGTAAGCTCCTGCCCGGAGAAGGTTCGTATCCATTCCCAGCTCCATACCTACAGCTTCGATTAATGTCGCTATAGTCAGGCTGTGCTGGTATGTTCCCGGAGCCTGCCGCTGAAGGTCGCGCAGAAGAGGGCTTGAAGGGTTGCTTATGTCGCGGATTGTCATTATGGATGTCGCGCCGATATATTCCTCGAAATACTGAAGTGCTCACATTATCACGTTTGATGATACAGCCTCGTACATGAAGAATAATACTGCCCCCCGCGAGAAACTTCCCCAGCTGTACGGCGTTCCCTGAAAATATCTCAGCGACATACGAAGAGCCGTCAGCAAAAACGCTGTCAGCATCATCCTGAATGAAGCCTGCCGACTGGACTCAAGGCTGCGCATGAAGTAGAAACATGCCGTTGCTGTGAAGACTGAGAGAACCGACAAGAGTATAGTGTTGGTTACCGCTTGGCCTGTTACGATGAATACGCCCGACGCTGAAGCGATTACAGCATAGCAGAACGCAAGGTAGTCCTGAATGCAGAGGAATGAAGCGCACGCCGCCGCAAGTGTTCCCGCGCCGTAAATGCCGAGCTTCGCCGCTATAGTCTCACAAAGCCACGCCGTTACGATGATGAAGACTACGCACCATTCTGTAGGCTTATGCTCTCCCGCTCCCCTGCTGAGTATGTTAATCCACAGCGGCAGGGACAACACGCAAAGTATCACCGAGAAAATCTCGCCCTCCGGGAAAACGTCCTCAGTATATCCCTGAAGACGGAGAAGGATGGCTGTCTGCTCTGTTACTGTTTCGCCCTCGCTGATTATGACATCGCCGGGGTCAAACTTTCTGTCTATAGTCGGGACTGCGTTCATCACCGCCTGACGTGCAAGAACTGTAAGCCGTTCGTCATGCTTTATGTTGAGATTGCCGAAGACCGCTAATATCTGGTACACAAAATTCGCGTCATTGTCGGGGATTTCCGCGCGGTGAATCTCGTCCCACAGTATAGAGTTCGTGTGATTGCTATCTGACGTGTATATGTTGTCGCGCTCCAGCCTGTCAAGGTACGAGCTTCCTACAGTGTAGGCGGAGTTGAGGATTCTGAACTTGTCATCGTTGCTGAGAGTGAGCAATGTTGATATAAACCTGTCTGCAAACGCTGAGAGATATTCAGACTTCTTCGCGGACTGCACATCCTGAATTTTTCCGAGAGCTTCAAGCCGCCGCCGGAGCTGTGATTTTGCCGTAACATCATTGACGTTGACACCCGCAATGCTTTCACCGACCATAGCCCGCAGCTTTGAGGCCGACTCCCTGTCATCGTAGCGCATCTGAGAGATCACGCGGTATGTCTCAGGAGCCGGGCTGCCGACCTTGAAGCTGTCTCCGCGCCTGTTGAGGACTGCCCATTGAGCGAGGACTATAGATATTCCCGCAAAAAGAAGGAACAGTAGCGGGCCTGCGTAATGTAACATTGAGGAGAAATCCACACGCTGAAATATGCTCTTTTCGGATGAGATTATCACTCTGCCGCGTTTCATGGCCTGATGTCCTCCTCACAGCGTGATGTCTGAACGTGAGACTGGGACGTGTTCACCGGGTCAACTCTGCGTGTAATGGCCTGTGCTACTCGTGGCGTGAATGTCTGCATGTCAGGGTATGTGTTCACCGGGTGAAGTCCGTGCGTCATGGCCTGTACTACTCGCGGCGTGAATGCCTGCATGTTGGGGGATGTGTTCTTGAAGCCAGCATAGTATAGCCTCACAGCTTGTTCTCCTCCTCATAACGTGTATACGCCTGAACGATTTTCTGCACGATCTCGTGTCGCACAACATCAGCGTGTGTGAGATCCATGAAGCCGATACCCTGAATGCCACCAAGAATCTCACGGACGCTCCGCAGGCCAGACGGCGAATTTCCCGGCAAGTCAACCTGCGTAATATCCCCCGTAACAACCGCCTTAGACCCGAAGCCCAGCCGTGTCAGAAACATCTTCATCTGCTTAGGTGTCGTATTCTGCGCCTCGTCCAAGATGATGAAGCTCTCGTTAAGGGTACGGCCTCTCATGTATGCCAGCGGGACAATCTCAATCACACCTTTATCCGCGTAACGCATGAACTTTTCCGGCGACAATAAATCGTAGAACGCATCATATAGCGGCCTCACGTAAGGCTCTACTTTCTCGCGCAAATCTCCCGGAAGGTAGCCCAGACTCTCGCCAGCCTCAACAGCAGGACGGACTAACACGACCCTGTTGACCTTCCCGGCTTTGAGCATTGAGACGGCCTCACAGACAGCGAGATATGTCTTGCCAGTCCCAGCCGGGCCAGTAGCAAACAGAATGAAGTTGTCGCGGATTGCCTTGATGTATTTCCGCTGGCCGGGTGTCTTTGCGCGTATGGGCTTGCCCCGTGCTGTAGTGCAGATGATTTCGGAGTAAAGCGCGGTGAGGTTAAGCTCGTGGCCTTCTGCGAGTGCGTCCATTGCGGCGCGGATGTCGTCTGTGTGAATGTCGTGGCCTTTTTCGGCGGCGGGGATAAGCTCGCGGATGAGGGTAGCGGCGAGTCTTACGGGTTCGGAATCAGGGCCGCTCACGTGAACGACCCCGTTCTTCACTGACAGTGTTACGGGATAACGGCTCTCAATTGCCCGGAAATTCTCATCATTTGCTCCGAGTAACCTGGCCTGTGTGAGAGCGTCCCCCGTGAAAGGAATATCCATATTACGCCGGGTAAGCCTCCGGGGCTGCCTGTGCCTGAAGACCTGTGTCGCGCTTGTGGACTCTGGCGTACTTCTTCGGGAGGAAGTCCTTTGCGACCTGCGGGAACATTATCCACGTGAGAGCGTCTTCCGGCTCTGTCATCCAAGGCTGTGCGTCCTTGCGTGCCTGCTCCATTTCGGGGGCTATCTTCTCGCCGGGCCTGCAAGTGATTGGCTCTTCGTTGCCGATTGCTAGCTTCTGGACTTCCGGATCCATCGGCGCGGGGGGCTGGCCGTAGTAGCCGAGGAAGTACTGGCGGATTTCTTTCGGGAAACTCTTCCAGCGTCCTCTAAGAACGTTGACGGTAGCCTGAGTGCCAACCATCTGGCTTGACGGCGTAACGAGCGGAGGATAGCCCATAGCCTTGCGCACAACTGGCACTTCGTTCAGCACTGCTTCGAGCTTGTCGAGGGCGTTCATCTCGCGGAGCTGGTTGACCATGTTGGAGTACATTCCGCCCGGTATCTGGTAGCGGAGAATGTTGATGTCGACTCCTGCGATTTCGGGCAATAAGTCCTTGTACTTCTCACGGAGCTTCTTGAAGTGCATCGTTATGGGCATGAGCTTGTCGATGTCTATACCCGTGTCATACTCTGAGCCTGCGAGAGCCGCGACGATTGACTCTGTTGGGGGCTGGCTTGTTCCGAGAGCGAACGGTGATATTGCTGTGTCTACTATTTCCGCGCCTGCCTCGATTCCCGCAAGATAAGCCATGCTCGCGAGTCCTGTCGTGTAGTGGCTGTGAAGCTCTATAGGGATGTCTACTTTCTCCTTGATGGCGGTAACGAGCTTTGCGCAGTCCATCGGGCCAATCAGCCCGGCCATGTCCTTAATCGCGATTGAGTCAGCTCCCATTTCCTGCATACGTTTTGCCATTCCTGAGAACGAGTCCAGAGTGTGGACGGGTGAAAGCGTGTAGCTCATGCAGAGCTGGAGGTGCGCTCCCTCTTTCTTGACCTGGTCGGCGGCGACTTCAACGTTCCGTAAGTCATTGAGAGCGTCAAAGCAGCGGATGATGTCTATACCGTTGCCGACAGCCTTCTTCACGAACTCGCGCACAACATCGTCCGCATAGTGCCTGTAGCCCACGAGGTTCTGACCGCGGAGGAGCATCTGGAGCTTGGCGTTCTTGACCCTTGCGCGTATAGTCCTGAGTCTCTCCCACGGGTCTTCATCGAGGAATCTCATTGCCGAGTCGAACGTTGCCCCTCCCCACATTTCGAGTGCCCAGTAGCCAGCGGCATCCATGTACTCAAGAACCGGGAGCATGTCTTCTGTGCGCATTCTTGTCGCAATCAACGACTGGTGAGCATCGCGCAGGCCGGTTTCAGTGATACGTACTTTCTTCTCTCCTGCCATAAAATTATCTCCTTTTGTTGTTGTGGAATTTTACCGTTTATTATACTTGAAGTTGAGCAAATTCATAACGCAATGGCACTTTTTCAGCGCAAGAGTGAATATCGGTATCAGGTAAAGATAGAATGCATAAGGCAGAACGCTTAACCCTTCGCCCATCATCGACAACGGAACAGAACAGGCTATACAGCACGGCACTAAGGGCGCGGTTATGACGGTCGAGTTCGAGAGATTGAGCGCGAAATCCCCAGATGTTACGGCGTTCTCAGCATACGGCTTCCTGAACAGGCTTGCTGTCATCAGCACTCCGACAGTCTGGTTGCAGAATATCGCGTTGAGCATCGTCCCGGCAATGAGGATGACAGGGTACGCACCGAAACGCTTTATGAGGCCGGATATTTTCTCCTGAAGACTGTTGAGCATCCCGGTATCCTCAAATATGCCTGAGAAAGTCCCCGATATAATCAGCACAAGGCACATCTGAACCATCGATAAGAGTCCGCCTCCGTCAAAGACAGATTTCACCCCGCCGCCTGAATGAAGCCCCCAGACCGCGACAGACAACGCCCCGCTCACGCTGTAACCCTGAAGGAAGACACTGCACGCGAAAGCCGCCGCTATGCTGGAGATGAACGCAATGAATATGTTGACCCTGAGAAACGGCAGGAGAAGCATAATCACAGCAGGAGCCAGAGTGAGATGATTCAGGTTGAAGGCTTGCGATAATTCATTGAGGGTGTCGGAATTTATGGAGGACAGGGGATTTCTTGCCGACAAGAACCAGTACAGCCCCGCCGAGACAATGAGAGGGATTGCGGCTGACTTCATCATGGCCTTGACGTTCGCGTAAATTTCCGTGCCAGTGAGAGCGGTAACGAGGTGAAGGCATGATGACGATGGAGACCCCCTGTCGCCGAAATGAATCCCGGACATGACAGCCCCCGCCGTGATTACAGGGTCAGCACCTCCGCTTCTGGCCAGTGCCATCAACGCAACGCCCAGAGTCCCGGCAGTCCCGAACGAAGTGCCGAGAGCGTATGACAGTATGCATGACAGGACGAACGCCGACAGTATGAACATCGAGGGAGTTATCGAGCGCAGTCCGAGGGAAAACAGCGCGGCAAATGTCCCGGCTGAACGCCATAGCCCCGTAAGCACTCCTATAGTCAGCAGGACACGTACAACGATCAATGAGCTTTTCGCGCCCCTGTATGACATTCCCAGAAGACTCCTGAGACTGAAGCCCCGCTTAAGCCCGCTCAGAAGGAACAGAATGAACCCGGCTGACATGGCAAGGCTCATAGGGAGGCCGTAAAGGACAGTCGCAACAACGCAGGCCGTGAATAGCGCGAACGAAAGCAGGAGGTCCATGCTACTTTTCCGGCCGCAGGATTTCCTTTGCCCTGTCCCAGAAAGAGTCAAGCTCCTCAAGCGTGTAGTCGGAGATTGATTTGCCCTCAGACTGCGCAAGCTCCTCCATGATTCCGAAACGCCGCCTGAATTTCTCGCACACCATGTTCAATGCCGCGTCCGGGTCAACGTTGAGCCTCCGTGCAATGTTCACCGTCATGAAGAGGACATCACCGAGTTCTTCTGCTGTGTGTTCCGGGTCATTCTCACTTGCCGCGTCCCTAAGCTCGCTGATTTCCTCATCAAGTTTGGCGAAAAGTGGAGCTACTTCACCCGCTGGCCAGTCAAAGCCGACATGCTTGACCTTGCCCTGAATCCTGTTGGCTTTGAGGAGAGGCGGCAGTCCGTCCGGGATTCCGGCAAGTATCGAGGTGCTTTCGTGCTTCTCTTTGCGTTCCTCAGCCTTTATGCGCTCCCAGTTGCGGAGGACTTCATCGCTGTCGTCAGCCTTGACGTTCCCGAAAACGTGGGGGTGTCGGCGTATGAGCTTGTCGCAGATTCCCCGTACAACGTCCTTCATGTCGAACGCTCCCAGTTCATGCGCGATTGATGCCACGAACACGACCTGAAGCAGCAAGTCCCCGGCTTCCTCTCGGATTGCGGCCATGTCGCGCTTGGTGATAGCGTCGGCCAGCTCGTAGGCTTCCTCAGTGATGGGTGTGCGGAGGGTGTCGAGGGTCTGCTTGCGGTCCCAGGGACAGCCGTCCGGGGCTCTCAGCCTCTCGATGATGTTCACGATTTCGTCAAAATAGTGTGAGCTGTCTATGATGGATTACCTTCCTGCGTATGAGATTTTGTGTGATGATGAGATTATAGCAGGGTCTACATCGGTGATTTGCGCCTGCTTTTCGGGAATATGTCGGGACTTTCTTCCGTCCACAAAACATTGAAGCCGTAACCGTCAAATGCCTTCTGGACTCCGAGAAACTCATTCACGGAATGGCCAATCCCCCGCAAAGTATTCACCTGAGACTTGCTGAGGCCGTCAAAATCCAGCGACTCAATCAGCGACTCGTTATTCCCCGCGTATGTTACCTCAGTGCGCTTCGAGCCGGGAGCAACTACATACAGCGGCGCAGATGACAGTCCCGCAAGCCTTGTTATTCCGTCATCACCCTTCATGAACTCTGCGGATAATATTATGCTTCTCTCACGCGGCTTGGTCCTCTGGAATGACACGAAATTACCCAATGACCAAGCAACTGCACTCACTCTGTCATCACTCACTGTAACTTCTACAGGCTGTAGCACGTGAGGATGAGTCCCGACAACAAGACTCGCTCCCTCCCTGAAGGCAGTATCAGCGGCTCTCTTCTGGTGGATATTCGGCTGGAAGTGGTACTCGTTGCCCCAGTGGAACAAAGCGATAATCACATCAGGGCTGAGACTCTTTGCGCGGCTCATGCTCTGTACTATATCTGACTCTCCCGTAACATTCAGGTGAACATCAGAACTCTTCGGCCACTCATTACTTCCGTAAGAATGATTGATGAAGGCTGCCCGTATACCGTTGTTGCTGAGGACTATTGCGTCATTTGAGGGAATGTCATCGAGGCCGAGTCCAATCCAGGGAATATCGGCTGAAGTGAGAATTTCCGCTGTACGCCTGGCACCTGCCGCGCCCCTGTCGAATATGTGATTGTTCGCGAGCGTAAGAAGGTCAACACGCAAATCACCCGTGAGATTCTCCGTGAATACGTCAGGAGTGTTGAAGAGGGGAAATCCGGCGTAACGCAGCTTCTTTCCTGTTCCTGCGAAAACTGTCTCAAGGTTGCCGACAAGAAACGAGTCCCGCAGCAATGGCTTAACCCTCCTGAATGACCCGCTGAAATCATACGTGCCGTCCTTCCTCCGTGCGGCGTCTAATTGCTGGTCATGAACCATTATGTCTCCGATGAAAAGAAAACGCGCTCTGGTCTCAGCACAAGCACAGCCGCAAATCAGCAGGAACATTAACGCAACGAACTTCCTCATGAACTATCATTCCTCGCTATTGGGATAATGCTGTATACTTTACTGCATTTCCTGCGAACAAAAAAGCACTCCAACATTCCGGGAGTGCCTTCGGGCTGGCTCTCTGCCCAAGCTATGACGCCTGCCTTCTGCCTTTGAGCATCAATGCCTCGCCGAATGTCGCTGACTGGTCAATGTCATCAACAACACGGCCATGTTCAAGAATAATCTTCCTTTGCGCAACGTCTCCTACTTCCGGGTCGTGAGTAACAACGATAATCGTAACTCCCTCATCATGAAGCCTCCTGAAAATGTCAACAACAATCCCTTCGTTTTCCTCGTCAAGATTTCCGGTAGGCTCATCCCCAAGAAGAATTTGCGGCGAGTTAATCAGGGCGCGTGCAATACACACCCTCTGCTGCTCGCCCCCTGAAAGCTGCGCGGGAAGATGATGCGCTCTCTCCGACAGTCCGACCTTCGCGAGCGCCTCTAACGCTTCTTCCTCGTCGGGCATACTGTGGTAATACTGCGCGACCATGACATTCTCAACAGCGGTCAAGTAGCTTATCAGGTGGAACTGCTGGAAGATGAGGCCGATTTTGTCCCTCCGTATTCGTGTGAGATTGGCGGCGTTCTCCGTGCTTATGTCCGTTCCATCGAGGATGACGCTTCCCGTTGAAGGTGTGTCCATGCATCCGATTATGTTGATCATTGTTGTTTTGCCTGAGCCTGACGGCCCCATGATTGACAGCCAGTCGCCAGCGTTAACGCTCAAGTTTATATCAGCAAGAGCCTTCAAGTTTCCGTAAATTTTCGACACGCCTTGAAGCTCCAAAATTTTCTTCGTCATAAGTTATTCTCCCTTCAGGACTATTGCGGGGTGTATGTCCATTACCCTGCGGACTGGAATTATTGACGCGGCTACGGTTATGATGATGAATGTCGCTATTGTCGCCGGAATTACAGCAGGCTGGAAGTTTATCCCCCGTCCGAAAACGTTCAGGCTCACACGCAGCGCGAACTCGAAGCCCAAGAATACCCCCAAAGCTCCGCCGATGAACCCCAGCATTACCCCTTCGCCGAGAAGCTCGCCCATCACAAGTTTGTTCTCAGCACCGAGAGCCTTCTTCAGCGCGATTTCACGCCGCCTTTCCGCAATCATGGCCGTCATTGTCGTGTACACGGAAATCATTGTGATAATCAGCACGACAACCGTAACGAGCAGCACGAGAGCCTGCAATTTCCCCAGAACTATATCCTGAGACTGAGTGAGCCTTCTGACAGCTCGCGGCATGAGGCCGGGAATTTCGCGCTCAATTCTTGCCGACAGTTCAGACAGCTCGCCAGCGTCCGCGACAATGCTGCACTCTATGACATCAGCCCTGAAAGTGTCGCCGATTAACTCATCCAGCATGTCAATATCCGCGAAGATGAATCCTTCCTCAGCCCCCCCGGTTGAGACTATGCCCTTGACCGTGAACGTTCTGTGAAAATTCTGGCGCGCCGAATCTCGTTTGAGGTTTTCTTCTGCTGACAGGTCCTGACGTGAGGCTTCCGCGTTTTCACCGTACTTCACGCCCTGGACCATGAACGAGTCCCCCGGCTTAAGTCCCAATGTGCTGGCTATTTCGTGTCCTGCCATAACCTTTGAGACATCCGCCGAATCTCCCCAGCTCCCTTCAACGTACCAGAACGGGCTGTTTTTCTGAGCCTCCGACAAATCCGTGCCTGCGATGATGTAGGGCTGCTCGTTGATTTTGACGGTCTGATAGCGGTATGGAGCCATGCCGACAATTTTTGACCCGCCGATTAATGCGCGTAACTCTTTGAGGATATCACGTGTAATTTTCGCCTCGCCGCGAGGAAGTACTATCAGGTTTGCGCCGTAAGACCGAAATTCACGCCCTAACTGTTCGGGAATGTCGTAATATATCGTAACGAGGCCGGATAATATTGTTGCTCCTATTGCGATTGCGAGGACTGCTATGATGAGCCGTGATGCCCTGCGAACCAGAGACCCCGCGACCATTCGGAGATACATTTTCCGCCTGCTTCCGTGTCTACTTGCCATGTAAAACCTCCGTGGGCTTAAGTGCCATGAGATAACGTATAGCCGGAATGCTCCCGACAACCGTAACGAGGAACAGAATCACCGCCACAATAAGAATCACCATCCGCGCAATCTCAATGTATGACCCGAAGACCGTCTGCCCTATAATCTGAGCGAAGCCGATTCCCATGAAGTAGCCGACAACGCCCCCGGCAAGCCCCGTAATCATGACCTCCGCGAGAACCAGAAGGACAATCTGCCAGTTGTGCGCGCCGAGAGCCTTCAACAGTCCCAATTCCTGACTCCGTTCGATTACGCTGGCTGTTATGAGGTTGGAGATAGCCAGAGCCGAGCCTATAGAGCTGAGAATCGTAATCAGAATCATCAAGAGTGTAGTCTTGTTGAGGATAGTCCCTTCTGACTCCGCGACCTGACGAACGGGTTTAGCGACTCCGTCCCTTATGACCTCCTGAATCTGGTGGCAGATCGCGCTGACATACGCGGTGCAGTACCACGTCTCATATTCATCGGGCGAGAGGCTGTGAGGGTCTTGCGCCGCCTTTCGGGCTAAATCGTTGTCGGGTGTCGTGAGCGCTGACACTTCTATTGCTGAGACTCTGCCGCTGAGATTGAGCAGTCTTTGAGCCGCCGGAAGGGTCATGAGAATTTTGCTGTCAGAATTTCCGCCATCGTTGAAGATTCCTTTGACGGTGAATTTTTGGGACTGCCCGCCAGCTTTGAGGGTTATTGTGTCGCCCGCGTGAATGTTTTTCTGACTCGCCAGAAGATGACCGAGCATCACAGAATCGTCCTCGTCCTCGTTCATCCATTCGCCCGAAATTTCCCACCAAGTGCGCAAGTTCTTCAAGCCCGTGTGAAGTTCCTCGCCAGTCGGAAGGGTAGTGTGTTTCTCCGGCCATGTCCCCATGACTGCGACTTCCGAGCCGTCAAAATCCGCTTTGCCCTCAAGAATCGGAGCGAAGTCAAGAATGTTGAAGCCCCAGAATATGCTCTTGAGCTTTAACACGTCCTCCTCATGAAGAAATTTGTCGTTCACGCCCTGGCCTTCCAGTCCGTATAAATCGCTCATCAATGCCGCGTCCTTGTGCCTGACCGTGATATTAGCCCCGTAAACTTTAAGCTCGCGGTTGACCTTGTCGCCGACACCCAACATCACATTCATCATGGCCGTAGACAGCGACACCCCAAGCACAACGGTGAACGCAATCATGAGCATTTTCCCGCGCTGACGTATGAGCGTCTTCGTTATCATTCTCCAGAACATTATTTGAACCTCTTTTCGTGTTCCTCAAGTGCCTTAACGTTGATGTATATCTTCCCCGCTCTCACCTCATACTCAAACGGGACGGGGTTACAGCCACCCTTGAAGCCGATTGTGTTCTTGTTCATGACCACGTCGCACCTTCTGCAAACGACCTCATCATCTCCGCGCTCGTAATACCCTGCAATCCCGCAGATGTCGCAAGCATCAAGCCCCACGCCGTAAGCAGTCCCCGCAGGTTTCTTGACGATGAGGAAGCGGACATCATAACCTCCCGGCGTAACATATGAGAACTTGTGCAGATGACCGTCCGAGACTTTAGCCAGCTCAACCGAAATCACCCCGTCCGAAATGTCGTAAGGCTCAGGCGGAATTTCAGCGGGCGGCTTTGTGTCGTACCAGTGGAGAACCGTAACGATAAACGCGGCCATGAATCCCCAGGCGCAGAGGCTGTATGACCATCGGCGGCAATCCCTGAGACGTGCTTTTTCCTTGCGCAATAATGCTCTGTTGGGGTAAACTCTTGAGGTCTTCAGGTGAGTATAGATGACGAAAATTAGCATGGCCAGAGCAAGCCCTAACTGTGCGAACAAAAACGCATTGGGATTTTCGCCCCGCCAAATCATGACATCGAACACCGATATTCCCATGAACGAGTCCGAAATCTTCAGCAGCTTCAACCTCTGCAACGCCGCCATTGAGGACGCTAAATATTCCGCCGCAAAAATCATCACCGACAATATCATGAACGTGTAGCCCTGCCCTGCCGTGTTCAATGACTGGTGGACTTTGTACGCGCTCAACGTCAGAAGAAGGCACACGCATATTCCCAGAGTGAAGCCCAGAGCCCGCAGCATTGAGTTTGTGCTTATGCCAGCCTCGCCGAAGTACACAAATTCCCTCGTGAACTGCAAGACAGGCGGAACAAGATACGTCATCGCAACCATAACCAGAGCCGACAGCACCGAAATCCCAGCGAGCCACGTGAATTTTCCCCTGAAGAATGACGCAAGTATCACCGCAAGCAATGACAGCAGGCTTAATCCCGCGACAGTAACGACAAGCCAGCGGTTAATCCATATCATCATGATGTTCATTCCGCGCGGGTCATACATCCTCACAGCGAACATGCACACTCCCGCCGCAACTCCCAAGAATGACGCAATGACCGTGAATTTCCTGCGTGAGAAGCTCAGTATCACTCCGAGAATCACAGCGAACGCCGCAAGATGATCCGTAACCGCGACAAGATACTTAAGAATTTTTCATCCCTCCCATAACAAAAGCGGAAAGCCCCGAATTTCTCAGAGCCTCCGCAGAATTTTTCCGTTTGCTGACTGTGTGAATGTCTTACTCGTTCTGTAACTGCTCGCCCGTATAGTTCCAGTCAAATTCAACGCTGTAAGTCTGGAAGAAGTCCTTTGCGTTCTCTTTTGCCGGGACTCCCGTCTCAGGGTCAGTGTGAAGCAGGTAGTCAGTGGGCGGCTCAATGATGAATTTCAGCTTGTACGGTCCAACGGGAAGGCCTTTTGCGATGTTCGCGCCGTAGTGGGGGCCGTCGTCAGCGTTCATCGGCATGAATGATCCTGACATTACAGTTTTGCCGTCAATCTTGTTGATCTCGTACTTCACTGTGAGATACGCGGGCCAGATGTCCTCGCCGTTTCCGAAACCGTACTTTATCGCGTCTTCGGGCTTAAGGTGGATGTCGGCCTCAAGGTGCATGTCTGAGTCCTCGCGTGAGGGGTTCTTGCCTGACGGGTACATGTCGACCGCCTGGAAGTATACCGCCGCGACGTTGTACGGGCCTACCTGAGTCTCACCGATGGGAATCTCCTCAAAGCCTGCCTCACCGGGCTTCATGGTTACGGGTGCCGCTACACGTGTTGATGCCGCGAATGACGCTGAGACTGCCATCGCGAGGATTATTGCCGTGAGAATTGCCTTCTTCATTGTTACTGATAACCTCCTGAATAGATTTTGTGTTACTCTATAAACTCCCTGATTACTTCGCAGGGGATTTATCCTTTTTCCTGAAAATGTGCGGAAGCATTATCCACACCGCCGCAATCACGAGCATGATCTGAGGGATAAGAGTCTCCGCCCTGTCGTATATGCTCAGAATCTCAATGCTGAATCCATTCATGGCCGGAATTACCGTTCTCCCCGTAATCACATCCGCCTCCGTAAGCTCAACAACTCCCTTCCCCATGAACGATATGCACATGAGGAACAGCAATATGCTCGTGAACATGAAGAACGCCCTCAAAGGCAATTTCACGCTGAAGTAACGGAAGCACACCCACACGATAACCAGAACCAGAACGCCCGCGCCGATTCCGTAAGCGATATACACAGGGTTGCTCATTCCGCCCGTGAAGGCCGCAGAGTAGAAGAGTATCAATTCCGCTCCCTCTCTCATTACCGCGATGAATGCCGCGAAAATTAGCGTCCACTGAGATTTTGAGTCTATCGATTGCTGGACTTTGCCGCTGATGTAGTTTTCCCACGCAATATTGTCCGCCTTCGAGAGCATCCAGTTGCTGACGTAGAACAGAACCGCCACCGCAAGGAACATCGTCCATCCCTCTAACAGCTCCCGCGCGACTCCGCTCTGTTCCCCCATGAGAGCCTCTAACGCCCACGCAAGAATCACGCTCGCAATAATCGCCGCGAATGAGCCGAGATATACCCCTTTGAGCATGTTCTTGTTGCCGGTCTTGATGAGATATGCCACAATCGCAACGATGACTAGAATCGCCTCCAGCCCCTCACGGACGAGAAGACCGAACGCCGTCAAGAACGTTAGCCAGTCGCGGTTGACAGGAGTTTTCGCGGACTCGGTTTTTGCTGACGATGTCGAAGTTGAAGCCTCCGTTAAAGTCTGGGCTGTTGATGTTGGTGTTGATGCCTCAGATTTTGCGGGCAATGTTGACGCTAAGATTGCTGGTTTTGGTGTTGACGTGTCGGAATATATAGCCTCGCCGACACTGTCAGGGTCAGAAATTTCCGCCATCCCGTCGAGAACCATTGAGTCCTTGTAGACCTTGATCTTGAGATCCTCAATCTGCTGTATCAGTGCTGACTTCTCTTTTTCCTGATTGCCGAGCAAAACGTGTTTGATGTCTCTGAACTGGCCTTCTATGTGGTTGACCCTTGCCGCCGAAATCGCGTACATCACTGTGCGTTCGACACCCTGAACCTCATAGTACTTGAAGTAGGCATCGTTCACGTGGTTGTATGCGTCCTTGTACTTGTCGGCGATAACGTCATCAATAGCGGCGTTAAATTCCAGTGCCATATCCGCCGCAACCCCGCGCCAGTCGTCATAATGCTTCTTCTTCTTGGCGGCCTCAGAAATATTTGCGTTCACAAAAATTACAGCGAGTAACAGAAACACAAGCCCTGCATAGTACGCAAAGCCTCTCTTACACTTCAGCAAGTGAGTCAGACTCCTTTTACCGTGTGGAAATTATATCGGTCAAACTTTTCTTGATGGCGTGAATTTTACCAGCGGTTATTTTCCCGGTCAAGTTTTATGTTACAGATGACAAACTTTCTACAGCATTACGGGTTCAGGGAGCGGGCTTCTTCCCTCAAGAGTGAGAGCGGCGTTTGTGCGCAGGTTCAGCATGTCTTCATGAAGAGTGAATGACGGCATATAGTCCCGGATAATGTCGAGACCGTGAGATTTCCCGCGTGCAATTCCTGAGAGGGCAAACATTTTCGCGAGACGGTGATTTCTGATTGCCCGGCGGATTGTTCCGGGGTTGTCGGCAAAAACTTTCGGAGGGTTTGACGTGATGAATATATTTATGTGCGTGTCAGTGTTATAGTCAGCATGAAGAAGCGAGTTGATGAACAGTTCCCGGAAAGCCCCGGCGCATTTTGACGACAAGGGATGAATCAGTCTCGGCAGAATTTCAGTGAGAGAGTCCCAGATGTTGACGGCTGAAATCTCCGCATGTCCCCCGGCGTAATCCAGAACAGTGCGTACCCTCACAATATCCCCGAACATCAACGCCCCTGCCAGCGTCAGAAATTTTCCCGAATAAACTCCCGTCCTCCTCAGAAATTCATCGCGCGTGAACCTCCTCATGCCCTCATGAAGCCCCGTAACCTTTGCGTGAAACTGGCTGATTGATTTTTCGCTGATGGATATATTCTTGACGGGGTAATCATCTCTTGACGGTTCACGTGAATCCCCGGCCATGAGGGATTTCACCCAAGCCCCGGAGATAACGTTCTGGCCTTCTATGCGCCTGTATACCCGGCCTTTGTGCGCAGCGGGCTTCTTGTTCCATGCCAGCGGAGGAATGTATATTTTCCCGTCAGCAGTAACAGTATACGGAATCCCGGACGGTATCAGCCTCACAGGGTCAAAGCCCTCACACAGCATCATACCCCCGGAAGAATTTGCGAAAGCGCAGGCAGTCTCAGGGACTCGGAATAACTCATCCCTGCTGATAGTCTCAGTGTCATAATCCGGCAGAAATCCCCCGTTCAACGCCATGAATGATTGCTCCGTCCTCAGATTTTCCGACATATTATAATTCTCGCATCACAATATACATTGGGGTGATTCACATTAAGACATTTCTTGTTGTTGACGGACACAGCCTCGCTCACAGGGGATTCCACGCAATGAGTACGAGACTCACCGCTCCTGACGGTACACCAACAGCAATGATTACAGCCTTCATGAACATGCTTTACCGTGTACAGGATGAACTTATGCCTGACTGCACCATAGCTGTTTTTGACGCAAAGGGGAAAACTTTCAGGCATGAGGTTTACGGCGGGTACAAAGCCTCCCGTCCTCCCCTGTCTGATGACCTGCGAATCCAGATTCCTATATTGCAGGAACTCTTGAGCCTCTGCGGAATCAGAGTCGTAACACGTGAAGGCGTTGAAGCTGACGACACAGCAGCCTCAATCGTCAAGCTGATTCGGCGTGAGGGCAGTGAAGCTGTAGTGATTTCGTCGGACAAAGACCTGTTCCAGATTCTTGCGGACGGTGTCAGGATTATGCGCCCGGTGAAGAACGGTGTATCAGGCGCGGCAACCTACGATGTGCCAGCGTTCGTGAGGGAGTACGGATTCTCGCCGCTCTCTATGCCCGACTACCTCGCTATTGTCGGCGATGCTTCCGACAACATCAAGGGCGTTCACGGAATAGGGGAAATCACAGCCGCCAAGATTCTCGCGAAGTTACCCACACTTGAAGCTATATATGCCTCACTGGACTCACTGCCCAAGTCATCACGACAGAAATTCGAGCAGGCCGGGCGGGACTCGGTGATATGGACTCGCGATAACCTCACTATTTTGCGTGATAACCTCTTCGACGATGACCCCGGTTTCCTCGATGACTGTATCAACCACAGGACAAACTTTGAGGCCGCCGAGAAATTAGCGTTGAGGCTGGGACTTTCACGGGTGCTTGAGAGAATCGGCAGCGACAAGAAGCCATTGCCCCGCGAATTTTACCGCAAAGGAGATTTCCCCCCTCCCGAAGCCGACATAATCACTCAGGACTACAAGAACGAGCTGCGCGCTTCACCCGGAAAATTCCAGGATGCTCAAAGAGTCTGGGACTTGAGGACAGCGTACTACCTCCTTCACCCTGACGAGGCCGCAAAGAAGCTGCCCGCGA
This sequence comes from Synergistaceae bacterium, assembly GCA_017446055.1. Taxonomy (GTDB): domain Bacteria; phylum Synergistota; class Synergistia; order Synergistales; family Aminobacteriaceae; genus JAFUXM01. The sequence goes on from JAFSRQ010000146.1 coordinate 20,934, forward strand.
TAATTGAGACCGTGAACAGAAGCCCAGACCCCGCCGGGACTCTCGCAGAGTTAGCCGGAAGCCTTGACGCTGAAATCAGGAAGTATGACGGACTTCACGATGTCATGGCCGGGCTTGACCTGCCGCTAATCCCCGTGCTGAATCAGGTGGAGGATCACGGAATCAGGATTGACCCGGAGAAATTCGAGGCATTGCAGGCGGAACTGTCAGCAAGAGTCGCGGAGATTGAGACTCAGGTCATACGGTCAACAGGCTTCAGGGTAAACCTAAATTCCCCCGCTCAAGTCTCGTGGCTTCTTTTCGAGCAGCTGAAATTCCCCCCGTCAAAGAAGACAAAGAGCAAGACATCATACACCACAGATGCAGGAGTCCTTGAGAGACTCGCCTCAGAGCCGGGCGGAGAAATTCCCGGACTCATCCTCGAACACCGCGAAATCAGCAAAATGCTTGCGGGCTTCGTCATCCCACTCCTGAAAGCGGCGGACAATGACAGCATAATTCACACAACCTTCGAGCCGGCCATGACAGGAACAGGAAGACTCAGCTCACGTGATCCCAATCTCCAGAACATACCGGCCTTCGGGAAATGGGCGGACAAAATCAAGTCAGGATTAATCCCCGTCAACCCTGAGAATATTTTTGTTGCTGCTGACTACTCACAGATAGAGCTGCGGGTACTTGCTCACATGTCAGGCGAGGAGAGGCTGATTGAGGCTTTTGCTGACGGAAGAGACATACATACTGAGACGGCCTCGTGGGTATTCGGGGTAGACTCAGCGTTCGTTACGCCGGAGATGAGACGCGCCGCAAAGATGGTGAACTTCGGACTGATTTACGGCATGAGTTCATTCGGACTGTCTGAGAGGCTCGGTGTGAAACGCTCTGAGGCTGACGGGATTATGACACGATACTTTGACGCACTGCCGGGCATCAGGGGCTTCCTTGCCGGGCTGGTGAATGACGCGAAAAAGAGAGGGTACTCACGGACTCTCGCAGGAAGGATAAGGCCAGTCAATGAGATTCCCGCAAAAGGCCAGGCACTTGACCGCGCTCTGGTCAATTCACCGATACAAGGCACTGCTGCTGACACTGCACGGCGGGCAATGATTCGCTTCTGGGAATCGGGCTGCGCTGAAATGCTGTTGCAGGTACACGACTCTATTGTGTGCGAATGCCCGGTGAGTCAGGCGGATGAAGTCTCAGAGAATCTCAGGCGGATAATGATTGAGTCGGGCGGCGAGATTTCACACCTTGAGGCGGAAACTAAGCAGGGAGGAACGCTTGCTGATGTGTAAAATTGCTTAGTATGTGCTAAAATCTGCAAATCGCGTAAATTACGTACCACAAAATTTATAGAAAGAGGGTTTTATCCCATCATGATGAAATTCCTTCGCACACAAATGAAATGGATAATGGCAGTAATCGTTATTGCGTTCCTGCTGTCCACATTCCTGATGTATGAAGGCAGGGGGACAAGGCGCACACCTTCCCGCAACCCGGACGGCTCAATGGCGGATTACGAGGTCGCCCAGATCAACGGACGCTCACTCATGCGCTCGGAGCTTGAGCAGAGACTCCGCAACTACCTCAGCACTTACAGCACAAGAAGCGTTGCGTCTATAGACATGCCTGCGATATACAGGTCAGTGCTTGACGAGGCAATACTTGAGTCCCAGCTCGCAAAGGAAGTACAGGAGAAGGGAATCACGGTGTCAGACGCTGAAGCTGACCAGGCCATGAAGAGCTATGCTGATACATATTTCCCTACACGCGAGGCTTTCTATCAGGTTCTCGCAAATTCGGGACTCAAGCCGGAGGACTACAAGAGGAGTCTTGCGCGTCAGATGGCTTCGGAGAGACTGATACGCGAGGCAGTCGGGGAAATCACAGTGAGCGAGGACAAAGTATCAGAGTTCTACGACACGATGAAGAATATACTCTACATTCAGCCGGAAGGGTACATGATACACATGGCCGACTTCAGCACGAGCGGGGATGCTGAGAAATTCCGCGCGATGCTGGCCGCCGGAGCAAGCTGGGACGCTACGGTGTCAGGCGACTCTCTTGCCTCGATGGACGTAATCAACATCACACGCTCACCCGTAAGGCTTCCTGCAAGCACATTCAGGTCGGGGATATTGAGCGTTCTTGCGTCTGTTGACGTGGGGCAGGCCAGCCCGGTGTTTACGGTTTCGAGCAACGATTACGGGGTCGCGCTGAAGGTATCACATGTTGACGCTAGCAATACACCATTTGATGAGGTCAGCGGTGATATCAGGACAATGCTCTCACAGCAGGAGGAGCGCAACAGGTTGTCGTCATACGAGTCATCATTGAGGGCAAAAGCAAGCGTAGTGATTAATGACGAGGAATTATTCGCCAGCACCGCAGCATCACAGGACAAATCGCAGTCAGCAGATATTCTCCCTATAATGAGCATTGAGGAGGAAGAAGAAATTGACGAGCCAGAGTCAGAAGATGAAGCGATTGAGGACGAGCCGGAAGAGGAAGAGCCAGAAGAGTCCGCTGAACCTGTAGCAGCCAGCGAGGACAAGACAGCTGAGACTCCCGCGCCCGTCGTAACAGTCAGTGAGGACGAACCAGCAGAGACACCCGCCCCTGTAGCAGTCAGCGAGGACACGACAGCTGAGACTCCCGAACCCGTAACAGTCAGTGAAGACACTACAGCTGAGACTCCCGAACCCGTAACAGTGAGTGAAGATACGCCAGCTGAGACTCCCGCGCCTGTTGAACCAGTAACAGAAGCCGAGACACCCGAACCTGTAGCAACAGCAAGCGAGGACACTACAGCTGTAGCAGAAGCACCGTCAGCAGAAGAAGCCCCCGCGCCCGTTGAGCAGTCAGCAGACACAGAGACACCCGCGCCTATTGAGGCACTCAGCGAGGATACACCAGCAGTAACAGTAACAGAAGCATCACCAGACATACAGCAGTAACAGACAGTAACACAGGAAGTGATTTGTACATGGCAGCACCACAGCGCACAGACATACACAAGATACTCATAATAGGTTCCGGCCCAATCGTTATAGGCCAGGCCTGCGAGTTTGACTACTCCGGGACTCAGGCGTGCAAGGCGTTGCGCTCGCTCGGCTATGAGGTAGTCCTCGTGAACTCCAACCCCGCCACAATCATGACCGATCCCGAAATGGCGGACATAACCTACATTGAGCCGCTCAACCCGGAACGCCTCGAAGCCATAATTGCCCGTGAGAAACCTGACGCATTACTCCCGAACTTGGGCGGTCAGTCAGGCTTGAACTTATGCGCGGAACTACACAAGGCCGGGATTCTCGCGAAGTACAACGTTCAGGTAATCGGAGTCCAGGCAGACGCAATCGAGCGCGGAGAGGACAGAGTCGAGTTCAAGCGCACAATGCAGGCTCTGGGCATCGACATGGCACGGTCTCAGGTAGCTTACTCTGTTGACGAGGCACTGAATATCGCTGAGACACTCGGCTACCCTGTAGTTCTCCGTCCTGCGTACACAATGGGCGGGGCAGGCGGCGGACTGGTCTACAACCGCGAGGAACTCCGCACAGTCTGCGAACGGGGATTGCAGGCCAGCATAGTGCATCAAGTTTTGGTTGAAGAAAGCGTGCTGGGCTGGGAGGAACTGGAGCTTGAGGTAGTCCGCGACAAGGACAACAACATGATCACCGTCTGCTTCATCGAGAACGTTGACCCTATGGGAGTACACACAGGCGACTCGTTCTGCGTTGCCCCGATGCTCACGATTGCGCCGGAATTGCAGGCACGGTTGCAGGAGATGGCGTACCGTATCGTCGAGCATATCGGCGTGATAGGCGGGACAAACGTACAGTTTGCGCACAACCCCAAGACAGGCCGCGTGATAGTGATTGAGATTAACCCCCGCACTTCGAGGTCATCTGCTCTAGCGTCAAAGGCTACGGGCTTCCCGATTGCTCTCGTGTCGGCGAAACTTGCGGCGGGATTGTCCCTGAGCGATATATCTTGCGGCAAGTATGGCACTCTCGACAAGTACACGCCGGGAGGAGCTCCTGACGGCAAGGGCAACGGCTATGTTGTGGTGAAGTTTGCGCGGTGGGCGTTCGAGAAGTTCAAGGGAGTGCAGGACAAACTGGGGACTCAAATGCGCGCTGTCGGTGAGGTCATGAGCATTGGGAAGAATTTCCGCGAGGCTTTCCAGAAGGCCGTGCGTTCGCTGGAGAAAGACCGTTACGGACTCGGCCATGTCAAGAATTTTGCTGACCTGTCGAAGTCTGAGCTGCTCGGAATGCTGGAATACCCCACGAGTGAGCGTTACTTCATCATCTACGAGGCACTGAGGAAGGGCGCGACGGTTGACGAGATTCACGCGCTGACACACGTCAAGGCATACTTCCTCGCTGAGATGAAGGCGCTTGTCGACGAGGAGGAACACATACTGACCTTCAAGGGCGCGACTCTCCCAGATGATGTGCTGACGCAGGCCAAACGCAACGGCTTCTCGGACAGGTATCTTGCGGGATTGCTCAACGTCAGCGAGCAGTCAGTCCGCGAACACAGGGAGGCTCTCGGCGTTGTCGAACACTGGGAGGGAGTCCACGTAAGCGGCACTCAGGACGGCGCATACTACTACAGCTCCTACAGCATGGCCGGGAACAATACAGTCTCAGACAAACGCAAGGTGATGATACTCGGAGGCGGCCCCAACAGAATCGGGCAGGGCATAGAGTTCGATTACTGCTGTGTGCACGCCGCGCAGTCCCTCCGCAAGCTCGGCTTCGAGACAATCATCGTCAACTGCAACCCTGAGACCGTCAGCACCGATTACGACACTAGCGACAAGCTGTATTTCGAGCCTCTGACACTTGAGGACGTACTCAGCATTTACCGCGAGGAGAAGCCCGTCGGAGTCATAGCCCAGTTCGGAGGACAGACCCCCCTCAATCTCGCGTCAGAGTTAGAGCGCAACGGAGTCAAAATTCTCGGAACGTCGCCCGAAATCATAGACCTTGCGGAGGACAGAGGCCGCTTCAAGTCAGTCATGGACTCTCTCGGAATCCCAATGCCTGAGTCAGGGATGGCGGCGACTCTTGATGAGGCTCGTGAAGTCGTCGCAAGAATAGGCTACCCCGTCATGGTGAGACCGTCATACGTTCTCGGCGGGCGCGGAATGGAGATCGTCTACGATGAGGAAAGTTTAGCGTCATACGTCCGGGCGGCTGTGGGCGTAACACCTGACCGTCCCATACTGATTGACCGCTTCCTGAACCACGCGCTTGAATGCGAGGCTGATGCGATTTGCGACGGCACTCACGCTTACGTCCCGGCCGTAATGGAACACATAGAGCTTGCCGGGATTCATTCGGGCGACTCGGCGTGCTTCCTCCCGTCAAGGCACATTTCCCCCGAAGCATTGTCGACCATCAAGGACTACACGCGCAAAATAGCTGAGGCTATGCACGTTGTCGGTCTCATGAACATACAGTACGCGATTGAGGCGGGAAAAGTCTTCGTGCTTGAGGCAAACCCTCGCGCATCACGCACAGTCCCGTTAGTCTCGAAAGTCTGCGGGATAAGGATGGTGCCGCTTGCTGTCGAGGCAATAACACGCGAACTCACAGGCATGCCGTCTCCGCTAGAGTCTCTTGGCGAGAGGGTCATACCTTATTACGGCGTGAAGGAGTCAGTTTTCCCGTTCAACATGTTCCAGGAGGTCGACCCGGTATTAGGGCCTGAAATGAGGTCAACGGGCGAGGTTCTGGGACTCGCGTCAATGCCGGGCGAGGCTTTCTTCAAGGCTGAGGAGGCCGCCGGAGGGAAGCTGCCTTTGTCGGGGACTGTGCTAATCGCCGTGAGTGATTCCGACAAGAAGGCAATCGTCCCAATCGCGCAGAAGTTCAGTTACGCGGGCTTCGGGATTCTTGCGACTGAGGGAACTTGCGAGGCTCTGAGGAATTCGGGTGTTGACTGCGAGTCTGTCGGTGTCGGACGGCCTGACGTTCTCGACCACATCATCAACGGCAACGTTCAGATGGTCATCAACACTCCGAGGGAGAAGGCTCTCACGAAATCCGGGAGCATTCTTCGCAGGGGCGCGGTAAAGATGGGGATACCTTACGTTACGACACTTGCGGCGGCTGACGCGGCTATCGAGGGGATTATGACAGTCAAAGCAAGAGGAACTGACACACAGTCGCTGAAGTCAATAAAGGAATGGCACAGCCTGATACATTAGCACATACATCACACACAGCCTTTACACCCTCTGTATAACGCAGGGGGTGTATTTTTTGCCCCATCTCATGAGTAAGACAGGGCTTATTCTCACCTTATATCAGTCCCACAAGAAGACCCACAATAAACGTTGTCGGCCCCATCGTCAGAAACAATTGCGGAATGCTCACACCCAGCGAGATTAACACGCTCGCACCCACAGCGGCAAGTGCCATGAAGATTGAGTCGGTTATGTTGGAGCAGGCTATGACTCCTGACACCTTGTCGCCCGCATCCGTCTGCATGACAGCGTAGAGAGGCACAATGTACAGCCCTCCGCAGAAAGCAATCACGAAGAGGCACGCGGTAATCATGAAATTTTCGGGACGTGTGAAGAACTCTAACGCTCCGATTTCGGGAGTCCCTTCAGGCACAGGTGGCCTGCTGCTGACGTACCACAGCAACACGCTCGCAATAGCTATACCGTAAGCCGCCGCCGGGACGTATTTAGCCGTAACCTTGCCCTTGAGGAGGGAGTCGCAGAACATAGAGCCTACTCCTATACCGCACGAGAAAACCGCGAGGAATGCCGTTGCAACGCTCTCGTCAGCACCCAGAATAGTACGCGCGTATGTCGGGAACTGCGCCAGGAACACCGAACCCACAAGCCAGAACCACGAGATAGCCAGCATTGAGCCGAAAACTTTACGCATCGGCACAACGTCCCGGAACATCTCAGCAGTCCTCTTCACGATTCGGAATGACACGGGGCGGGTTGGGTCAATAGGCTTTGTCGGGGGAATGAACATCGAGAACAGCCAGCCTAACGCCGCGATTGTTACAGCCAGTCCGCCGACCCAGTATATCCCGTTCTCACGCAGAATCATCAGGCCGCCCGCTATCGTCCCGGTGAGAATAGCGAGGTACGTTCCCATCTGGATTAGTCCGTTGCCCGCAATGAGCTCGTCCTCTTTCAGGTGCTGGGGAAGGATGCTGTATTTCGCCGGGCTGAAGAATGCTGACTGCGCACCCATGAGGAAAAGCACAACCATCAACAGCCATGCGTTACCCAGCCAGAAACCGAAAGCCGCACCCGACATCACTACGATTTCCGCGAACTTTACCCAGCGCATTAACGTTGAGCGGTCGTACCTGTCAGCCAAATCTGACGCTGTCGGAGCAAACACGAAGAACGGAAGTATGAACACCCCAGCCGCGGCGTTGACGAGAATACGCGGGTCAACACCAGAAGCGTCGCCAATCCTGTACGTGATGAGCATCATTAGCGCGCTCTTGAAGAAGTTATCGTTGAACGCTCCAAGAAACTGTGTCAGGAAAAGCGGCATGAACCTTCGCACAAATAACAGCTTCAGCATCTCTACAGCTCCCTCTTCCACTTTGTGCCCTGGGGAGTATCTTCGAGGACAATCCCGCGAGCCTTGAGTGAGTCGCGAATCTCGTCTGACCTGGCGAAATTCTTGGCCTTCCTCGCCTCTGTACGTTCCTGTATCAGACGCTCAATTTCTGCTGACTCCTCGTCATGTTCGGTCTCTGCGTCATCACTGCCGATTACACCGAGTATTGAGTCGTATTCATCGAGGGCTGACTTGGACAGGGTGAAGAAATCCGCCGGGAGGGTCGCGTTCTCCTTCAGGCTTGTGTTGATGAGGTAGACGACATCGAACAGTACACCAAGTGCCGCCGCCGTGTTGAAGTCATCGTTCATGGCCTCGGCGAATTTCGCGTGAAGACCGTCAAGCTGACTCCTGTAACCGTCCACGTCAAAATCCGAGTCCCCTGTGCGAGTCTTTGCGGCAAAATCGAGGTCGCTCCGGCAGTTTCTCAGTCTCTCTACTCCTGCTGCTGACTGTTCGAGTGAGTCACGGCTGAAGTTTATCGGACTCCTGTAGTGCGCACTCAGCATGAAGAAGCGTATTGCCAGCGGGGGATATTTCTTGAGCGCGTCCCTTGCCGTAACGAAATTCCCCAGAGACTTGGCCATCTTCTCACTGTCTATCAGGAGGAAGCCGTTGTGCAGCCAGTAGTTGACGAAGGGCTTTCCTGTGCCTGAAGCCGCCTCGCTCTGTGCCGCTTCATTCTCGTGGTGGGGGAACATCAAATCCACTCCGCCCGAATGTATGTCTATGTTGTCGCCGAGATACTTTGACGACATCGCCGAACACTCAATGTGCCAGCCCGGCCTGCCATTGCCCCAGGGACTCGGCCATGAAGGTTCGCCGGGTTTCTCCGCTTTCCACAGGGCAAAGTCGAGGGGGTCTTTCTTCTTCTCGCCCGGTTCGATCCTTGCTCCTGCTTCAAGGTCTTCGAGGTTCTGCTTGCACAGTGATCCGTATTTCGGCCAGCTCCTTATGTCGAAGTAAACATCACCGTCTGACTCGTATGCATGGCCGTTAGCGATTATCCGCTCGATTGTGGCTATGATTTCGGGGATATGCTCCGTTGCGCGGGGTGAAACGTCAGGCCGTCTTATTCCGAGTGCGTCCGCGTCCTTGTTGTATTCGGCGATGAAGCGTTCAGCAAGTTCCGGGACTGTGATGCCTTCCCTGTGTGCGCGGTGTATCATCTTGTCGTCAATGTCCGTGAAGTTCTGCACGAATGTTACCTTGTAGCCCTCATGCTCAAGCCAGCGTCTTAGAACGTCAAACACGATGAACGGTCTTGCGTTTCCTATGTGGAAGTAGTCGTATACTGTCGGCCCGCAGGAATAGAAGCTCACTTCACCGGGCTTTATCGGCGTGAATGTCTCCTTCTGCCGGGTGAGGTCGTTGAATAGTACCAGACTCAAATTGTGTCATGTCCTTTCGTGGAAAATTTGCAGAATATTGTACACTAGCAGGCAAAAAAATATCCTCCCGCCCAATTCCCGGACAGGAGGACAATCTTTCACCGCTCTATTTCCGCCTGAGCATTAACGGTATCATCGCAAGAAGAATCATACCCGCCTGCACCGAATCACATCCGCTCGATGATGAGTTCGGGCTGTAGCCTGAGACTGCCGCCGCCGCAACCCCGGCAGGAGTCCCGCCAAGAGATGACGCAGAATATTCACGCGAGGATGTCCGCCCGCTGACGTAGGATATTATCCTTATCCCCTCGTCGTACATGGCCGCGAATGTCTCCTTGTGTGTGTTGTCCCGCAAAAGCCTGAAGTTAGGTGATGATGAGATTATTGTTACGGGCGTGAACTGAGTCCCCATCGCCGAATGCATGACTGTGTTCACGTAATTATCGCCGTCCCTGTACTGTGTCGAGTAGAAGAAGCTGTTGCTGCTGTCCGGGCATATTGACCTGACCGGGTGATCTGTGCTTATCGTGTCGTAAAGTGTCATGTCGCTCCTCAGCATGTCTATTCCCGATGAATGACCGATGACAGGCCAGCCGCTTGAGTCAGTCAGCATACAGGACGCTCCCGGCCTCAAGTCCGCGCTGGTGAACACGTCTACACCCGCTCTTATCTGCCCGTCGAAGCGCATGTACTTCTGCCTTTCACCGTCTGAGGCAAGAGCATGGATGTATGACGAGTCAGCCGCAAGACTCAATACTTCTGTGTCGTAACCGTCCCTGCTGATTACCCCGTAGCAGTCAAAGGAGTTGAGGATGTAGAATGATGATGACCTGACCTCGTATATGTTCCCCTCCGCGCCGAGGAACAAGCTGTAGCCGTTCTCGGAGAATGACGCGCATTCAGTGCCGTATATACCCTCAAGGTCTGTGCTGTACACACACTCAGCAATATTGTTTGTGGGGAATATATATGCCCTGTCGCCTGATGCTGTGGCGTTGCGGTCAATCATCATCACGTTGATGCTGCTTCCGTCCCAGTATGTCGTGAGGAAAGGCGATGACAAGTTCCCGGTGTAGTGTAGCGAGGGGGACTCTATGTCGCTTGATGAGTTTATCCTGATTGAGCCAAGATGCCCGGATGATGTCATGTAGACTAAATCGGCGTTCGAGATCCCGCACATAGTCAGCAGAATCATTAGTGAGAGTGCTATTTTCCTTGCCATGAAATTATTTCCCCTTCTTGTTTTTCTGTTTCTGTGTTGGTGCTACTTTCGTTGCGTTGTCCTTTGCGCGGAGTTCCTTCACTGTAGCCATGACCTTATCACGCAGCTTAGTGCTTCCCGCGCTGTAACGCATTAACCCTTTTGGTACGTCATTATTCACTTTCTTCATGCAGTCGGCGAAAATCTCCGTCCCGAACATGATATTAGTCCTCGCGTCAAACATATCACTTGCCTTCCTGACCTTCGGGAATCTCTGCTTGATGGCCTTCTCGTGAATCTTCCAGCGAACCTGCATCAGCCCGTAATCACCGCCCTTAGAGACAGCTTTGTTGTTGACTGTCGACTCATGGACGATTATCGCGGCTATGACGTAGGAGTCCTGCTTGAATTTCCCGGCGGCCTCGATGACATATTCAGCGTATTTCTTCACGCTTGCCGGAGCGAGTCCGGGGTTTGCCTCCGTGAAGAGGGCGTAAATGTTCCGTGCTTTGTTGTCCGGGACTGGCGGCTTCTTCGCGGCAGGGTATGATGTCCCCGCAAGTATCAGCAGAAGTATCACCGTCAGCAGAAATCTATGTGTCTTCATTTCTTCCTGCTCCTTAGAGACTTCAGCCCTAATTCGCCGACAATGTCATTGCCCTTGCCGTAACGTGATAATGCCTCGCTCCAGTTTCCGTTTTCGTCCGGCGAGTAATCCCCGACAGCCTTCCGCATGGCCACGAGAGCAATGTACATGTTCTTCACAGCGTCAAGATATTCCGTCCTCACTGCCTGATATGCCGTCTGGGCGTTAATCAGGTCAATCTGTGCACCCATTCCTTCAGAGTACATCAGCTCGGTTATCCTCAGCTCCTCTTCTGCGCGTTCAACCTGCCTCTGCTTGTCGTGCTCTGCGGCTGAAGCGTTGCGCCAGTTGTTCATTGCCACAGTAATATCGCGCCTCGTCTGCTCCTTCAGGGCGTTCAAGTTGGACTCTGCCGCCTGAATGAGCCTGTCAGTGTTGAGGACTCTATACTTTGTGGCTTTGCCGTCAGTGATGGGGAAATTCAGCGATACAGATGCTCCGGCCTGGTACTGATTCGGGGTGGCATAAGTCTCAGGGTCTGACCACGGCGTGAACTGGAACGCGAAATCAAGCGTGGGGGACATGCCTTTTGCGGTGAGCTTCTTCACGAGCTGTGCGCGTTCGAGGGTGAGTCTTGCGGCTCTGACATCGGGACGGTACTCTAATGCGTCCTCAAAGTTCAGGACAACGTCAAACTCCGGGACCTTAAGCTGTTCGTCAACAGGCTCGACATCAAGCCCTCCTGCCATGAGCGACAATTCAGCGATGAGATTCAGGTATGTGGTCTCAGCGTTCTTCTCCAGGGTCTCGGCGGCGACAACCTGCGCTTCACTTCGGACAATGTCAAGTTTCGGGACTAACTCCTGATTGTACTTCTCGACTGTTACCCGGTGATTCTCCGAACGCTGTAACAGTATCTCGTGCTGTAGCTTCATGTTCTCGCGGGCAAGGACTGCCGACCACCAAGTCTCTTCTGCGGCGGCAATGAGAGTGTTTATGCTGTTGTCGAAAGTCGCGCGTGAGGACTCGTAGCCCAGAATGTTCTGCTGTTCGTCGAGCTTGTAGCTTCTGCTGATGTCTATTCTCTGTGTCAGACGGAGGGCGATGTTCCCGGCAAAAACATTTTCTTGTGAGGCGTTTCCTGCTGTCTGCTTGGTTACGTATGAGCCTGTGAATGTCCCTGATGTTGTCGGACGCTGATAGGCCACTGACGCAAGCACCGAGTAATAGTTCGCCTCAATGTTCTTTATCCCCGCCCTTAACGTGTGATTGTTGAGGAGAATCTCACGGATATACTGAGGGAGAGTCATGGAGACAGAAGCGAATGACGGCAGAGGAATCATAATCACGACTCCTACAATCAGCGTGCCGAAAAGTTTTCGATGTCGATGGATTTGCACGATAAGTTCACACCTTCTGAATGATGAAATATTTTGACGGTAATTATGACACACTGAGGATTGAGCGTAAATGCGGGGGATTCTGGAATTGAGGCGGTAATCTCATGCTAGAATCTCGGAATATCACGGACAATTTCAGGAGGAAAAATTTTCGCCGGACATGGAGAATTTTGACACCCTCATAATCGGAGGCGGCCCCGCGGGATTAATGGCGGCAATACGGGCATCATCACTCGGCCAGAACGTTGCCATCATCGAGAAGAATCACTCACTGGGCAGCAAGCTCCTGCTGTCGGGAAAAGGTCGCTGCAACTTCACCAACGCCGAGTCAGACATCGATGCGTTCATCTCTCGCTACAGGGGCAGCGGGAAGTTCCTGTACTCATCATTCAGCCGCTTCGGGCCTCTCAGGACTCGCGAATGGTTCAGCCACATCGGGGTGAAGTGGGACGAGGAGCGAGGCAGACGCATTTTCCCCAGAGAAGGAGGAAGCCAGCGTGTGCTTGACGCTCTTCTCATGCAGTGCCGGAAGAACGGAGTGAAGATCATGCGGTCGACTCCCGTCAAAGCCCTCAAGATTCGCGGCGGCCATGTGGAATTTGCCCTCACCGAGAATGACGAGTACACAGCGGGGAAATACATCATCACCACTGGCGGCAAGTCTTACCCCGCAACAGGCTCGACAGGGGACGGCTACGAGTTCGCGCGGCAGGCAGGACACACAATCACAGCCCTCTATCCTGCCCTCGTCCCGGTCAGGACACGCGAGACATGGCCGAAGATTGCTTCAGGGTGCGACCTGCGGAATGTGCGTGTTACTGTTCTTGCTGACGGTGAGAATGTCGCCGAAAGATTCGGGGAAATGGAGTTCACGAATTTCGGTGTCTCCGGGCCAATCGTTATGGACTTGAGCCGTTACCTGCCTGACTGGATGACTCATGATGACGGTACAGAGACGGAGCTTCAATTCTCGCTGGACATGAAGCCGACCCTCTCGCCCGAAATCCTCACCGAGCGAATCCGGCGCGACATCACGAAACATTCAGGGCACGGGAGATTCTCCGGGCTGATACGCTCGCTTGTCCCGGCGAAAATGTTAGCGTTATTCCTCGAACTGTCAGACGTTCCCCACGACAAGCCGACCGACTACATGAGCGATGAAGAAATTGCTGACACAGTCTCACTCCTCAAGGATATACGCATGAACATCAACGGCCTGTGGGGCTGGAACAACGCCATGGTTACGCGGGGAGGAGTCAGCCTCAAGGAAATAGATCCGTCAACAATGCGGTCAAAGCTGTGCGATAATCTCTATTTCGCGGGTGAAGTTCTCGACCTTGACGGGCCTTCGGGGGGCTTCAACCTTCAAGTGTGCTGGTCAACAGGATATGCAGCAGGGAGCGTGAACGAATAATGCTGACGGATCACAGCGGGCTACACGTGAGCTTCAGCCGTCAAGCGCGGACAACTGGATACACAGCCGGGGGTGCTGACGAATTGCACCGGGCTTCACGGGAGCTTCTGCCTTCGGGCGGGACAACTGGACACACTGCAGGGAATGCAGGCGAATGATGCCGTGCTACACGGGAACTTCAGCTTTCAGGTTTGCGGACAACAAGACACACAGCAGGGAGCGTGAACGAATAATGTTACTGGTAATCGACACTGGAAACACAACAACGGCGGCGGGAGTCTATGACGGTGAAGAGCTTATAGCGCACTGGCGGCTGTCATCAACACCCCGCACACATGATGAGCTGGGGATATATTTCTTGGGACTTCTGCGGACGATTGACGTTAAGCCCTCGGACATTCACGGTGCGGCGTTCGCTAGCGTTGTGCCGTCACTTGACTTCCCCATCATCGAGGCCATCAAGAAATATTTCGGCGTTGAACCCTTGCAGGTGAACGGCACTACAGATACGGGCATGAAGATATTGTGCGACAGCCCGCGTGAAGTTGGCGCGGATAGAATCGTGAACGCTGTAGCAGGCCGGGAGAAGTACGGAATGCCGCTGATAGTTGCTGACTACGGGACGGCGATAACGTTTGACGTTGTATCACCGGAAGGCGCGTACATGGGCGGAGTGATAGCCCCCGGACTCATGTCGGGAATATCGGCTCTGTTCTCGAAGGCCGCAAAACTCCCGCAAGTTGCGCTGAACATCCCCGCCAGCGTCATAGGCAGAAACACGGAGCAGGCTATACAGTCGGGAATACTGTTCGGGAATGCCGGGCTGACTGACAGAATAGTCGACATGATCCGCGCAGACCCGGCCATGAAGGGCGCGAAGGTCATAGCCACCGGGGGACATGCCGGGCTGATGAAGAGAGTCTCAGAGAGGATTGACGCTGTGGACAAGTGGCTGACGCTGGAAGGTCTGAAGATGATATTCGAGCGGGTGAACGGGTGATTGTCGGCGGTATTAATGTTGACGGGAGAATGTTCCTCGCGCCTCTTGCGGGGATAACGACTCTTCCTGTGAGGGAGTTCTTCTCGTCTCACGGGGCATCTCTGACTCACACAGAGATGATTTCCTGCGCCGGGCTAATCCGTGACAACGCAAAGACTTTCGACATGCTAGCGGTCTCTGAACGTGAAGCCCCCCTAGTCGTACAGCTTTTCGCGAATGACGCGGGAGTCCTGGTGTCAGGCGGTGAGGTCGTGCTGAAACGTAACGTAAGGCTCTCGGCTTTTGGTGTGAACATGGCCTGCCCCATGCCCAAAATCACCCGCAACGGAAGCGGCTCTGCTCTCCTGAAGAAACCTGAACTTGCCGGGGAAATGGTGAAGGGCTTGAAGTCTCTTGGCCTGCCTGTGTGGGTCAAGATACGGCGGCTCGATGATGACTCTGACACATTGAGGTTTGTTGACGGACTCGTGAATGCGGGCGCGGATAACGTCTGCATACATGGCCGTACTCAGTCGCAAAGGTACGAGGGTATTGCTGACAGGGGGATTGTTGCGGTTGCGGCGCGGGAATTTCCGGGTATGATTAGTGCTAGCGGTGATGTGCGTGAAGTGAGTGATGTTGACGAATATTTGTCGGTGGGATGCGCTGGTGTTATGGTTGCGCGCGGGGCGTTCAGCAATCCGTTCATGTTTGAGGAATGGCGCAGCAGGTTCAGGACGAGGGAAGAAAAAATTGACGAGCTGGTAAACTTTGCCCGCAATGCTGACGAAATTTCTGGTGAACACAAAGCAGTGGTGTTGATGAAACGTTTTGCCGGGAGTATCCTGCGGAATGAGAGAGGCTCGGCGGAACTCAGGCAGAAGGCTATGATGTCAGCAAGCCTTGAGGAAATCACAGAGATATTGCGACAAGGGGCGGGGGATTTCGCACAAAGCAGGCAGAGTTGATGAGCGTTGTGAGACATGAGCGGGACTCGGCGGAATTGCTACAGACTACGAGGAATTTCACAGGGGATTTCGCACAAGCAGAGCCGATGAAGCACACTAAGACGCGAAGGCAGAAGGCTATAATGTCCGCAAGCCTCGCAGGAATCACACAAATATTGAGAGGGAGCGTAAAACTATGAGAGAACATTACGAGTACAAGCCGGAAGGTGTATGCACGAAGATGATAACGTTTGACATAGAGGACGGGAAAATTTACGGCCTTCACTTCTTGGGAGGCTGTCCCGGAAATCTGGCGGCAATATCGCGGCTTCTTGAGGGTGCTTACGCTGAGACTACAGCGGGCATTCTCAGGGGCAACAGGTGCGGGCATCGTCATACTTCCTGCGCTGACCAGCTCGCTACGGCTATCGACCGTGCCATTATCGCGGGTGAAGAACGCCGCAAAGCCTCGTAGCCATGAAGGTAGATACACGTTACAGCAGCATGTGGGACGAGCTTCACGTGAGGTATGAGCCGAGAGTCCCTGAAACCCAGGAGGAAGCAGAGAAACTTCACGAGGCCGCAGAAGCCAGTATGCATGACTCTCTGATGAAGACGGTTGACGCTCACAACGAGTCCGTGAGGCAGGCGGCAGAACTCAGGAAGAAGACCCGTCAGAAGCAGGAGATAGAGAGCAGGGTCATTCAGCACAGGGAAGAACAGCGCAAAATTCTTGAGGAAGAGGCAGTAAAGCGCAAGAGGAACGCAGAGATTTTCGCGTGAGACCGACACAGGCGGGGGGCATGATTGACGGCCTCCCGTTTTTTTGTGGGCTGAAATTCTGTGATTGGGGCGTATAATTCTGGTCATCCAAAATTTTCACAGGAGGTATCACCATGAGCAAGAAAGGACTCACAGCCTCTCTTCCGTTCAGGCTTATAGTCGCGCTGCTTGCCGGAATGTTCATAGGCTTCTGGCTGTCATCAATTTACGGCACAACGTTATGCACGGCACTGTTGAACATCGTAGTAACCGTACACTACATAGCCGGGCAGTTCCTGAACTTCTGCGTACCAATCATCATAATCGGCTTCGTAGCTCCCTCAATCACGCGAATGGGTGTCAACGCCTCACGTATGCTCCTGCTGGCTTTGACTCTCGCTTACGTCTCATCAATCGGGGCGGCGTTCTCTGCGACTGCGGCAGGCTACGCGATAATCCCAATGCTCAATATTGCATCGGCTGTCGAGGGACTCAGGTCTCTTCCCGAAGTCGTCTTCAAGCTCTCAATCCCGCAGGTAATGCCCGTAATGTCCGCGCTGTTCGTGTCGGTTCTGGTTGGACTGGCGGCGGCGTGGAACAGGAGCAAGACCACGATAGCCCTTCTTGAGGAGTTCCAGCAGATAGTCCTGAGCATCGTAACAAGATTCCTGATTCCCGTTCTGCCCTTCTTGATTGGTACGACGTTCTGCCAGCTCGCGTTTGAGGGGTCAATCACCGAGCAGCTGCCCGTGTTCCTCGTGATAATCCTAATCGTCATGGCCGGGCATTATATCTGGATGGCGTTGCTGTACTTCATCGCGGGGGCATATTCCGGGCGCAACCCGTGGAACATCATCAAGAATTACGGCCCTGCATACATGACGGCTGTCGGGACAATGTCGAGCGCGGCTACCCTCTCTGTAGCGTTGACCTGCGCGAAAAAGTCAGAGCCTACATTGCGGGATGACATGGTGAACTTCGGCATTCCGCTTTTCGCGAACATTCACCTCTGCGGCTCGGTAATGACTGAGACGTTCTTCGTTATGGCGGTGTCAAAGATACTCTACGGGGTGTATCCTTCTGTCGGCAACATGATACTGTTCTGCCTTCTGCTGGGAGTGTTCGCGATTGGCGCGCCCGGTGTTCCTGGGGGTACTGTGATGGCATCGCTGGGACTGATTACGGGTGTGCTTGGGTTTGACGCGAGCGGTACGGCACTGATGCTCACGATTTTTGCGCTTCAGGACTCTTTTGGGACTGCCTGCAACGTTACGGGGGACGGAGCTTTGACGCTGATACTCACGGGGTATGCGGAGAAGCACGGAATAGGCGCGGAGAATTTATCGGCCTGATTGCGATTACTGTCCAAGAAAACAGGACAGGGGAGCGATGGTGAGTCGTTATCCCCTGTTTTTTTGTGCCTTGAGTAAAATGGTGTGGAAAATTTGTGTGCAAGCATAACAAAAAGACAAGGCTTGTGCTATAATATTTATTAGCTAAACTATATCTGCACATGACCGCTTATGTGGTCTCCTTGTCTATAGTAATTATATCATAGTCAAGGCGTGAGCGTTAAGTAGTTATGTGCAAAATTTCTCAATTCCTCGCAACTTGGCGTTAAGTGTGTGCAGTAACCAGTCTGCATGAGGGATTACCTGTTATAGGCGGCGGGTAAAATCGGCAAAAATACACAGGAGGAAGAAGCACAATGAAGAGAACACGCAAAGGCTTCACACTGGTCGAACTGTTAATCGTCATCGGAATAGTAGGGATACTCGGAGCAATGGGACTGATTGCAGGACAGGAAGCAACGAGCGCGGCAAGGGCAACAGTAATAGCCGACAACCTAGAGAAACTCGCAGCGGCCGCAATGATGTTCTACGAGGAAAATTCAACTCAGATAGATAAGGATGGAACATTAGACGGTACTACAGCCATTGATGCGACGGCACTTGCGGCGGGGATAAACGCTTACCTCAAAGACGCAAATGCGATTGGAAGTTCGGCAACGGCTAATACCTATTTTGCTGATGTTGATGGTTCTGGCGCGGCTATAACATGGTGGGTAGGATACCAGTTCGGAGATTCAGACGGCAATAACCAAGTCCGTAAGGCAATGGCAAATAAAGCGACTCGCATGGGACTGGTAACCACAAAAGGCGGTACTACTGCATACACTGCTTCAACGACAACAGGTACAGGAGATGAAGCTACCACTACCGCGAACAAGACAGTCTACATGAAGGTACGCTAACTCACACACGATAAATTCAGCCAACAAAACCTATGCGCAGGAGAGTCCCCCAACGCCTATTAACGGGGACTCTCTATTTATGCTCACAGCTCACTCACGCCATGAAGCCCGGATTTTCCCGGTATATCCCCTGCAACAGTCTCACGAAATCACTCACACTCTCGCGCTTGTCCCCCGAATGTGTACACAGCACACACCTGATTCTCTCCGGGCAGTCGAACAGCGTCCACGCAAATTCTCCGTTGTGGTCGTTCAGGAATCCCGGCGCAAGACATATCCCCCTGTGAGCCTTGATGTTGGTCAATGTAGTCTCGCGGTCGTTGCTGTTGAAGTAGCTGACGTGAATCGTGTCGATGATTCTCTGCTGTACCGCCCTAAGCTCAGGAGGTGAGCCGCCCCCGACCATGAGAGTCCTTCCGCGCAAATCCTCAGCTCTGACTATGTCCCGCCCGGCTAATTCATCGCCCTTCTCGGTGATGAGGTATATCCTGCTGTCGAAAAGAGGGTGAAGCCTTATGCCCGGTATGTGCTTGACGTCATTCATCCGTGCGAAAAGTATATCCTCCTCGCCCTTCAGGAATGTTGATGAGTCGTACAGTGTCAGGAAATGCGGGGTAACTGAGATTCCCTCGTGGGATTTCGTGAACACTTCGATCGCTTCAGGGAGGAAGTATATTGCGCTCCTCATTGGGAGTCCGATTGTGAGATTTGCGCGGTAAAGTGTGCCGTAATTCTGCCCCTGCTCAACCGCAAGTTTCAGCTCCCTCCGAATATTTCTCAGAGTCACGCAGAACTGTTCGCCCGCAGGAGTCAGCACTGCCCCTCTTGGTGAGCGGTCAAAGAGCCTGAAGCCTATTTCCCCCTCGATGAGCTTTATCTGGTAGGTGAGAGTCGGCTGTGAGATGAAGAGATTTTCGGCGGCGCGGCTGAAGTTCTTTGTCTTAGCGAGTTCAAGTATGTAGTCTATCTGCTTCGTGTCCATGATAAAAATTTTCTGACTGCTATTGATATTCGCGATTGGATTATTATATCGTCAGGCAATAAAATTGTCCCGTTCCAGAGAAATTATAACAGTGAAGGATGATAATCATGAAGTATGTGAAACTCGGCAACTCAGGCGTGGATGTCTCGCGGATATGTCTCGGAATGATGAGCTTCGGCAAGCCCGGCCCGGAAAACGGCGTGTTCCCCTGGGCAATGGAGTTCGACGACGCAAAGCCCCTCTTCCGCAGGGCAGTCGAGCTCGGAATAAACTTTTTCGACACCGCAAACGTCTACCAGCTCGGAAGCAGTGAGACAATCACAGGCAGGCTCATCCGCGAGTTCAATCTTAACCGCGACGAAATCGTTGTCGCGACAAAGGTCAACTTCGAGATGAGAGCAGGCAAACCCAACGGAGCAGGCTCATCACGCAAAAACATCATGGCCGAAATCGATCACAGCTTGCAGAGACTCGGACTCGATTACGTCGACCTCTACCAGATTCACAGGCTCGACGCTCTCACGCCGATGGAGGAAATCATGGAGGCACTTCATGATGTCGTGAAGTCAGGAAAAGCCCGCTACATCGGAGCCTGCACAATGGACGCGTGGCAGTTCGAGAGATTGCAGAACATAGCCGAGCGTCATAACTGGACGAAATTCATCACCATGCAGAACCAGTACAACCTGATTTACCGCGAGGAAGAACACGAGATGATGCCCCTCTGCCTTGACCGCAAAGTAGGCGTGAACCCTTGGAGTCCTCTGGCAGGAGGAAGATGCGCTCATCCTTGGGGGACTCAGACCAAGCGCACCAAAATTGACGCGGTCAGCCCTATGGTGTGGACGGAGAAGACAGCCGCACAGGACAAGGCCGTTGTCGACAACCTCGAACGCATAGCCCGCGAGAATGGCCGCACAATGGCTCAGGAGTCGCTCGCATGGATGCTCAGTAAGCCGTTCATCTGCTCGCCAGTCGTAGGCACTACCAGCGTCAAGCACGTCGAGGAAGCCGCCTCAGCAGTAGACATCACTCTTGCTCCTGACGAAATCGCCGCCCTTGAAGCACCCTACGTCGCCCACACGAAGCAGCACGCATTCTAGCCATGAGCGTATTTGACGACCTCAGGAACGGAATCCATTACGACATACGAGACCCGGAATATCTGCGCGAGTCACATGGGGAAATGAAACGCTGCCGTCATCTTTGCTGGAAGATTAACGCCACTGACCCCGACAACAGGGACGAAATCCTCACACTTGAGCGCGAACTGTTCTGCGGACTCCCTGAAGGCACGTTCCTTACTCCGCCGTTCCAAGTTGATATTGCCTGCCGTATGATGCTCGGTCAAAACGTTTTCGCCAACCACGGGCTAACAGCAATGTCCATCGGTACGATTATCGTTGAGGACGGCGTGATGTTCGGGCCGGAAGTAGGACTCTTCACCGTCAACCATGAGCCTCACAACATCCGCGTGATAATGACGAAATCGATTCACATCAAGCGCAACGCATGGATAGGGGCGCGTGTAAACATTCTTCCGGGCGTTACTATTGGCGAGAATGCTATCATAGGAACGGGCTCGGTGGTTACGCATGATGTCCCTGATAACTGCGTGGCCGTCGGTGTACCGGCAAAAATCGTGAAGGAAGTGTAATCGATGGCAAAAGAAGTAGCTGTGTTGTTGGGCACTGGCTCAATAGGGCAGGCGATAATCCGCAGGGTAGGCGCGGGAAAACATGTTGTTCTTGCTGACTTGAGGCAGGAAAGCGCGGACAAGGCCGCAAAGATTCTTGAGGACGCTGGCTTCGAGACAAGCACAATCGCGGTCAACCTGGGCTCGAAGGATGACATACTGAGACTCGCAGAACACGCGCAGAAATTCGGCCCGGTGAAATATCTCGTCAACGCCGCGGGTGTCTCACCGTCCCAAGCGTCAGTGCAGGACATTCTCCGTGTTGACCTTTACGGTACGGCGGTGTTGCTTGAGGAGTTCGGGAAGATTGTTGCTGACGGGGGATCGGGCATCGTGATTTCATCTCAGTCAGGACACAGGCTGGGAGCTTTGACGGAGGAACAGAACTCACAGCTTGCCACATCGCCAGTTGAGGAGCTTATGAGTCTTCCGTTCATCACGGCGATAACTGACACGCTGAAGGCCTACCAGTACTCGAAACGCTGCAACGTCCTCCGCGTAATGTACGAGGCCACGCGCTGGGGCAAACGGGGCGCAACGGTCAACTCAATCAGTCCCGGAATCATCATCACACCGCTGGCCAATGATGAGCTTCACGGCCCTAGGGGCGAAGGTTACCGCAAGATGCTGAGGCTCTGCCCGGCTGGAAGGGCTGGCACTCCTGATGAAGTGGGAGATTTGGCGGCATTCCTCATGAGTGAGAAGGGACGCTGGATTTCCGGCGCGGATTTCCTGATTGACGGCGGCACTACTGCTTCTTACTGGTACGGGGATCTGCAGTACCTCAAGGCCACTCACTAAATATCGTACATGGGGGCAGAATTATTCCTGCGTCTGCTCCCTTCAGCTTCTTTCACGTGAATATCGCTCGAAGTTCCGTCAGCAAATTCTGTGTACAGGCTCACAAAGTCAACAGGCTCATACACAAAGTCAACAACGTAACTATCATCGCCGTGATAACCCTCGTCAAAGTCAGGCACATATACCATGTCAGGACTCGCAGTGTTCACACCATAATGCACCGCCCTCACAGTGTCATTCATGAACGAGTTGATGACCGTCATATTCCCCTGCGGCATGAGCCAGAGAATATCGGGGTGATTGATGACAGCGTTCTTCCCGGACTTGAAGCGTTCCTCCGCTACGTCAAACGTGAAACTGTACGGCCCGTGTTCCTTGTCGCCACTGTCAACATACTTCACCTCAAGCGTAATTTTCCCGCCCGTAATTCTTGGACGCAAACGGAAATCCACATTGCCCGTCCCAGCCCTGCCTGTTGACCGCCAGTCCCCAGAGTCAGCCCTGTAGAATAGCTGCGTGATTTCTGCTTCGTTGTCAGCGTCCACGAAAAACACAAGCGGTTTGTCCCTGAAGCCCATGTATTCACCGCGTGAGGCTCTTATGCTGAGTCCCGGCTCAGGAGTCGTGAGGTTCATCACCGTACCGCCAGGAGTGTATATCC
The DNA here is from genome assembly GCA_017446055.1 of Synergistaceae bacterium. GTDB lineage: Bacteria > Synergistota > Synergistia > Synergistales > Aminobacteriaceae > JAFUXM01. The sequence goes on from JAFSRQ010000146.1 coordinate 43,627, forward strand.
CGTTGTCCATAGTGAGATTGACCCCCCAGAATGCCGCAAGAAGTGCCATCACCGCCCCGGCCTCCGCGAGAATTTCCGTGTGTGCTGACCTATGACGGAGCTTCATCACGCACACAAGAAGTATTATTGCCGACATGGCCGCGAAAACTGGAATCATCACCGTGAATCTTTTGGCGACGATGAACGTAACCGCAAATGTAAGCGCAAATATCATGTCCGCTTTGACGCTGAAGAGTTTTGTCCCGATAATACGAAGCACATCATGCCAGCTCACCGGGGGAATATCAGGGAGTTTTTGCACGGCTGACTCTGCATCATCATGGCCGCCTTCAACAGCGTTAAAGTTGCTGACCGATTGCCCGTCCTCGTAGTCAGCAGACATCTTCAGGTACTCCCACAACCGCAAGACTTCGCCGAAATCCACAGCTCCCGCCCGCCTTATACGCTCCAAGTACATATGCTCCCGGTAATCCATAATCAGCCCAAAAATTTCACGGTCGTAGAAGTATATCGTGTTGTTGTTGGCTGACTTTGTCTCGTGCCTCAGTGAGACCAGACGCGAATACCAGCACTCGGAGCGTTCAAGGTTTGCGAGGAGTCTTGAGGTTGATGAAGCGTCCCGGCCTGTAAGAATCGCGATGTCCCGGACGTAGAAGCGCACGTGATTTCCGCTGAGTATGGCAAGGCAGCTCTCCTGCGGTGCTTTCTGTCGGTATTTGCGCTCGAGGTATTCGTCCCGTTCCTGGGGAGTCCCGGTGAAGCTGGTGAAGTCGGAAATGTATTCGTCAACGTTGCGTGAGATCAGGGAGCGGATTTTGCGGTAACGTGTGAACATGCGGGTTATACGGCGGATATGTTCATCCGGGAGTCTGAATGACGGCATTATTCGTGAGACCTCCTGAGAGTCAGTTGCATTCGATTAATCGCTTCATGTTGTGTAGGATACTCGGCGATTCTATCACACGGAGGGAATGAAGCAGCATGAATATCGTTGTAACGGTTATTGCGGTTGTCGTTGGTGCTTTCGGCGGAATATGTGCCGGAAGAATGGCGGCTGAAGGAGTCTCGTTAGTGTCTGCTGTATTGGGGATTGCCGGAGCTGCTGCTATGATTGCGGGGGCTGTTATGGCTCGGAAGAATCATGCTCAGGCCGTAAAAGTCTTGTGGGCAAGCGTTGCAGTATTCGTTGCGGCTGTGGTGCTTGATACGTCAGGAAGCGCGGTTGAAATGTTCGATGAGGTGATCAAGGGCGAGGAAATTTTCGGAGGGCTGGCAATGTGGGCGGCAATATCAGCAGGCGCAGCTATGTATTCACGGAAGAAGGCCGCTAAGGTCAAAGAGGGCTGACATGGCTATAGTGTATGTGATACTGGGCTATCTGGCAGTGCCTCACACTATCTGGGCAGGGAAAATCATAATCGGCCAATGGAACGCAAGAATCATTCACCGCTTTATTCTGGGATTACTGCTAGGATGGCTGTTAATCCCGTGGTGGCTTCTGAAGGTGATTGCAGGAAGGAGGTGAAACGGAATGAGTCAGAAGTGTTCGTGCGGAAAAGAGCTGCGCAAGTGCTCGAAGTGCGGAAAGGTCTACTGCCCCAAGTGCGACGGGTCTTCATGCCCTGATTGCGGGTGCAGGACTTACAGCTACCCTAGGTAATATTCAGGCCAGAAAATTTATCCCCCTTCACGCATTCACACATGAGGGGGGATTTTTCGTGTCTCAATATTCCGGCTCATTGTCGGGACTCTTCAGCAGGATTACTCGCTCGCCCTTGCCTATAAGGTTATACTGCTCACGGGCTAAATGCTCTATTCCTTCCTGCGTCTTGTAGAACTCTACCTTCTCCTTGTAGTCCCGCACTGACTCGCGCTTCTCCTTCAGGACTGCCTCACTCTTGGCTATCTGCTCACGAATCTCCGCTATCCTGTCAAGCTCGAAACGGTAATAGCTCCACGTTATAGCCAGTCCCAAAACACCCAGCGCAAAGAATATTATCTGCCTGAAAGATGGCATCTCACATTCTCTCAGGGGCATTTACCCCAAGAAGTCCCAAGCATGACGCAATCACGATTTTTGCCGCCCTCACGAGATTTACCCTTCCTTCCCTCACTCTTGAGTCAGGCTCGCTGATTATCCTTCCCGTGTTGTAGAATGAGTGAAATATTCCCGCCAAATTCAGAACGTAGCTTGTGATTACCTGCGGCGCAAGTTCCACAGAAGCCTCACGCACTGCCTCAGGGTAACGCGACAACGAGTCTGCAAGCTCCCTCGCGTCCTTGTCTGTGAAAATTTCGGGGGGAATGCTGTCGGGACTCAGGCTGTCGAGATTGCCGCACTTGCTGACGTACTCGCGGAGTATCCCGGATATTCTTGCGTGCGCGTACTGGACATAGTACACAGGGTTATCATTGCCCTGCTTCTTCGCAAGGTCAAGGTCAAAGTCAAGCTGTGAGTCGCTCCTGCGTGTCAGGAAGAAGAAACGTGCCGCGTCAACTCCTGCCTCGTCAAGAACTTCACGCAATGTGATGAACTCTCCGGCTCTTGTCGACATCGTTACTACCTTACCGTCCCGCAACAAGTTCACCAGCTGTATCAATAACACCGTGAAATCGTCCGGGTTGCGCCCCATTGCCTTTACCGCCGCCTTCATCCGGGCAATATATCCGTGATGGTCAGCTCCCCACACATCAATCACCCGCTCAAAGCCACGTGTAATGAACTTGTCCCGGTGATAGGCTATGTCTGAGGCGTAGTATGTCGGTATACCGTTCGCGCGGATTAGCACACGGTCCTTGTCATCGCCGATTGTCTCACCTGTCCTGAACCATAATGCTCCGTCCTGCTCGTAGGCATAGCCTGACTCTTTCAGCTCGTTCATTGCTGACTGGACTAGGTTGTTGCGGTGCAAATATCCTTCCGGGAAAAAGTTGTCGAACTTCACGCGGAATGTTTCGAGGTCTTCACGGATTGTTGACATTATTCGGTCAGCGGCGTATTTCCTGAAGTACTCTAGGCTGTCTTCAAGCGGCATGTTCAGGAATTTATCTCCCTCTGACGCTATAATCTCACGTGCTATGTCGTAGAGGTACGCGCCCTTGTAGCCGTTTTCGGGAAGGGGCATGTCTTTTCCGAGAAGCTCAAAGTAACGCGCCTGTGTCGACTTGCCGAGATTGTCTATCTGTAGGCCGGAATCATTCACGTAATACTCACGCTGAACGTCCCACCCGGTGAACGCAAGTATCCTCGCTACACTATCACCGACTGCCGCACCCCGGCCATGACCGATGTGAAGAGGCCCGGTAGGATTCGCGCTGACGAACTCAACCTGTATCCGCCTGCTCTGTCCCAGATTAACGCCGCCGTAATTCTCTCCCTGCCTCAAGACATCACTCACTGCCTCAGCGTAGAATTTCCCGGACAGAAAGACGTTCAGGAAACCGGGCCCGGCTATCTCTGTCTTCTCGATTACGTCTGACCTCAAGCTGTCTGCAATCTTCTGCGCAATCTCACGCGGATTTGACTTCAGACTCTTGGCCAGCCTCATCGCTACATTCGCCGCACGGTCGCCCTGTCCTTCATGCTTGGGACGCTCAAATTCCCCGTCAACATCTTCAACTCCCAGTGCCTTTACCGCGTCATTCAGCGCATCATTCAGACGTGTTACCGCTATATTTTCACCTGTCATAATTTCTCCCCTATCTTATCGGTATATGCTTTGATGAGAATATCCGCCAGTTATCCAGACATCTACGCAACAATGACATATTCCCGGATGATATGCTGGTAATGTTTGCCTCTATCCGCGCGTCTGCTATGAGACGGTGCCGCCGGTTCTGGTAATTGTCGCTGTAGTTTATCCTGTCAGGGTTCTTCGCCGTCTTGCCTGATACTAACGCTTCACTTGCGGTCTTGGGGAATGACAGCGTTATGTTCTGGTCGACTATGAACGGGAACTTTATCTCTACTGGCGGCTCTATCGTTCCCAGTTTGCGGACAAATACAGGCTCGAAAAACGGCAGTATCGCCAATATCCCCCTACCAGTCCCACCTATACCCGGCTTGCTGTCAATAGTAAGCTCTATCTCCGGCACTCCCTTAACGGCTCTGCACTTCACATCCCTGTAGTTCGTCAGACCCGGAAAAAGTGCCAGCACTGCCCCTCTTGCTGTACCCTCAGAAGGATTATTGCCGAGAAGGTAAGCCCCCCATGCCCCGCGAAGTATCAGCCTTATGCTGCCGCTCATTATACCGTGTTCGGTCAGACGCAAATCCATCACTGCGCTTAGACGGTTATCCGATGACTTTGACGAGGGGATACGCCGTGAGAATAGTATCCCTTTGTCGCTCAGGGCGAAGATTTTTGCCCCTCCGAGAAGTTCCGGGCTGTTCATGTCGTGGAAGGTTACTCCGCGTATATCCTGAACATCAAGAACAGGACTCGTGAACATGGCCGGGCATATGGGAGTCCTTTCGTCCGTGTCAAATGGCAGTCTCCACGCTAGCGAGGCGTTCACTTTCTGGGACGTGAGCCACGATTTAGCCAGCAGCAATTTCTCGCGCTTTGTCCATGCTCCCGTTGACGGTATGCTTCTGGGAGTACCTTCGGCTAATGTGATTTCCGGCTGGGACATGAGCCACTCAAGAAGCCTGGCAGTCCCGGCATCATTTGACCGCTTGAAGCCTGACGCGGCATCAGTAGGCATCGTGATATTGCCCGGGTTCTCGATGTCCCGCAGCATTCCCTGAAGGCCGGAATTGCCCTGCTTGGTGCTGAATGCGACACCCGCCCGCTGTAGACGCGCAAGCTCTGAACCGTCATTGTACGGGTCAAGGTTTATGCGCCTCCATGTGTAGATGACTTCATTGCCGAGGTCGTCAACTTCCGGCTGAAATGGAGCGGGAAATGTCCTGTATGTCAATTTCTGCGGCGAATGAATTTCCGTAACAGCCTCCCAGACTGTCAGATCCTCCTGAAACCATGAGACCCCCTCAAAGTTGAGCATGTCAGGAAGAGTCTCACGCCAGGAAACAGCAAGAATGAATGTCTCAGGAAGTCCCATGAATTTCACTGACTTAACGCCTGCTTTGATGTCCTCTTCTGGAGAAACGCTGCCAATCCTCGCAAGGCTGTTGAAGTCGTAAACGCTGGCCTCTAGTATCTTTGTGCTGCCTCTTGCGGGAGTCTGAATGTTCCAGTTCAGCCATGATGATGGGAGACCTCGCCGACCTAATATCACGTACAGGCGTGTGATATCCATTCCGCCGGACGGTGAAGGAGTGAATGCCGTGTGCTTCCGCCAGATTATTCCGGCTGACTCAGGGTACGTAGAAAAATCCGGGTTCATCTGCTTCATACGCGCAAGGTTGTAGCCTGCTGTTTCGGCCTCTGTGAACGTTCCTGTTCCGGCGTAATTCGGCAGAACCTTTCCGCCCATGTCCATATCCTGAATATCAGGCATACGTATTTTCGAGCGGTCAATGAGGTCATCGGCGCATGAGGCTGAAGCGGCAGTAACAAGAAGCGCAAGTATCAGCAAAAACTTTCTCGCCAAGAATCACAGCCCCCTTCCATGACAATACTTGTACTTTTTCCCGGAACCGCATGGGCATGGGTCATTGCGTCCTACTTTGGCGGCCTTCTTCACGGGCTCGCGTGGTGAGTCGCCTCCTGACATCTGAAACTCTTTCTTCTCCATGCTCATTTTGCGCTCTCTTCTTGCTGACTCGCTCATCAAGCGTATCCTGAATATCTGGCTCGTGAAAGTGTCCTTTACCCTGTCCATCATGTCGGTGAAAAGATTGTAGCTCTCGAACTGGTACTCAATGAGTGGGTCTTTCTGGCCAATAGCACGCAGACCGATACCCCTTCGCAGCTCATCCATTCCCGTTAAGTGTTCGCGCCATGCAGAGTCTAGGGTGTCAAGGAGAATGTAGCGAATGATACCCCCTGCGATATTCACGCCCTCCTGCTTCGCGTTAAGCTCGGAGATTTTAGCGTCATAACGTGATTTCACGCCGTCAAGGATCTCGTCCCTCATGCCCTCCATGTCAAGACGAGTGTCAACAGCAGCAATATTCCCTTCAGCACCAGCACCGAAAAGTGAACGCAACCTAGCCGCCGCTCTTGCCGGGTCAGGCTCTGAGTCGTGGCCATCGGGAAAATACTTGTCGAGAATGTCATTGACGACTCCCCGTATGACCTCCCAGCCGTATTCGGGCATGTCAGCGTCAGGTGTGGACAGGATTTCGCCGCGCTCTGTGTAGACTGCTTCACGCTGCTGGTTCATGACGTTGTCGTAGGCGAGAAGCTGCTTGCGTATGTCGAAGTGTAACTCCTCAACCTTTTTCTGCGAGTTCTCGATAATCCTGCTTAACATTGACGACTCTATTGCCTCACCGTCTTTCAGTCCCAGCTTGCCCATGAGCGGCTGTATCTTCTCCGACCCGAACAGGCGCAGAAGGTTATCCTCAAGCGACAAGTAGAAACGTGAAGTTCCCGGGTCTCCCTGACGGCCAGAGCGTCCACGAAGCTGGTTATCGATACGGCGGGACTCGTGGCGTTCAGTTCCGATTATGGCGAGTCCTCCAGCCTTGACGACCCGTTCATGTTCAGCACCGCATGAGGCTGTGTACTCAGTCAGAAGACGGGCATATTCAGCCGGGTCATCGTGAGCTTTGTCCTTCGCGAGGAACTCAGGGTTTCCGCCAAGCATGATATCTGTACCGCGTCCGGCCATGTTTGTTGCGACTGTTACAGCACCCTCACGTCCTGCCTGTGCGACAATGTAGGCTTCCTTCTCGTGGAATTTTGCGTTGAGGACTTGATGAGGAATCCTGCGGGCTTTGAGGAGCTTGCTGACACGTTCGGAGTTCTCGATTGATGTTGTGCCGACTAACACGGGCTGGCCTGCTTTGTGGCGTTCTGACACTTCATCGGCGACCGCGCTGAACTTCTCGTGTTCTGTGGCGTAGATGACATCGGGATTGTCGGTGCGAATCATGGGCTTGTGTGTGGGAATGCTGACAACTTGAAGGCCGTAAATCTCGCGGAACTCTTCAGCCTCAGTAGCAGCCGTACCTGTCATGCCCGCCAGCTTGTGATACATGCGGAAGTAGTTCTGCAACGTTATTGTGGCTAATGTCTGAGACTCCCTGCCGACTTTGACACGCTCTTTAGCCTCGATAGCCTGATGCAGTCCGTCAGAGTAACGCCGTCCAATCATGAGCCTCCCGGTAAACTCATCGACGATAATCACTTCTCCGTCTTTGACGACATAATCAGTATCGCGCTTGTAGAGCCTGTGAGCCTTCAACGCCTGGACTACCCTGTGAGCAAGGTCTGAGTGAGCCGCGTCCGAAAACAGCCCGGGCATCTTGAGGAAGTCTTCACACTTCTGTATGCCTGCTTCCGTCATGGAGATACTGCGCTCTTTCTCGTCCTTCTCGTAGTCTGTGCCCTCTGTGAGATGTCTTGCGGCGGAGTCAGCTTTGACGTACAGCCCTGCGTCATCATCAGACGGCCCGGAGATGATTAACGGTGTTCTTGCCTCATCGATGAGTATGCTATCGACCTCGTCAACAATGCAGAAGTTGTGACCGCGTTGCACCATTTCCCCCGTAGTCATGGCCATGTTGTCCCGCAGGTAGTCAAAACCGAACTCTGCGTTTGTCCCGTAAGTAATATCGGCCCTGTATGCGGCTATGCGTTCGTCAGGGGGCATATAGGGATAAATCACTCCCGCCGTAAGCCCCAAGAAGCCATACACGGGGGACATCCATTCAGCGTCGCGCTTTGCGAGGTAGTCGTTGACCGTAACCAGATGTACACCCTTGCCCGTCATAGCGTTAAGGACTATTGCGAGGGGTGCGACAAGAGTCTTGCCTTCACCCGTCTTCATCTCAGCGATACGGCCATCATGAAGAGCCATACCTCCGATGAGCTGAACGTCATAATGCCGCAAGCCTATGGTACGTTCACTGACCTCACGGACAACCGCAAAGACTTCCGGGAGTATGTCATCAAGATTCGCGCCGTCATCGTGAACCTGTGAGCGCAATTCGTTGAAGCGGGACTGAATATCGGCGTCAGATTTGGCGTGAATGTCCTGCGAATATGAGTTGATGATGTCGACAAGGCCGGAATATTCGCGTAATGCCCGGTCGTTAGGGTCAAGCCCCAGCAATTTCTTCACTCTGTCTAGAAACATGCTTACTCCTTTGTGTGTGAAATGTGCAAAGATTATCACGAATCAAACCATGCCACAACTTTATGCGGAAAAATTTGTGCTTGACGTGAAACTTTGAGGCGTGTAAAATCTTGCGTTGTTGCGAGCCGGGCCCATAGCTCAAGTGGTCAGAGCCACCGGCTCATAACCGGAAGGTTCCTGGTTCGAGTCCAGGTGGGCCCATGAAGAAAGCTCCTCGGTGTAGTGCCGGGGAGTTTTTTGTTGACTGTGTGAGGGCAGAAAAATTCCCCCGGAGAACTCATGCCGCCGGAGGATTCTCACGCTGTCAGCCCGCTATATTCTCCCGTAAAGTTTGCAGGCCGCCTTTATCCTGTCAGCAAGACCATCAGGGATAGCGTCAGCCGTCATCCTCCATGCCCAGTTTCCCGAAGGTGTTGACGGAACATTGACCCTCGCCTCAGCTCCAAGCCTCAAGTAATCCTGCATGGGTATAATAGCCGTGTCAGCAACCGAACTCACAGCCAGACGCGTAACTTCTGACGTGAAGATATAGCCGTCCATGACATCACGCCCGATATATGACGCGAAATTGCGTATCTCATCTTCCGAAGCGTCATTCTCGAACCATCCCCGTGAAGTGTTATTGTCGTGAGTGCCAGTGTAGACGACCGAGTCGCGAGTATGATTGTGGGGTGCATAAGGATTGTCCCAAGGATTGCCCCACGCGAAATGTAGCACCAGCATTCCCGGAAGGTTATAGTCCTTCCTGACCTGCTCGACATCCGGCGTGATTATTCCGAGGTTCTCCGCCCAGAACGGCATTGTCGGGAAATTCTCCTTGAGCGCGGCAAAGAATTTCTCATACGGAACGTCAACCCACTCGCCATTTTTCGCGGTCTCCTCGCCGTAAGGAACAGCCCAGTACGCGACAAGCCCCCTGAAATGGTCTATCCTTATCCTGTCGAACATAGCCAGAAGGTTACGCAGCCTCTTGACCCACCAAGTGAAGCCGTCCTTCTGCATGACATCCCACTTGTAGCAGGGATTGCCCCACAATTGGCCTGTTGCGCTGAAATAGTCGGGCGGAACTCCTGCTACTGTTACCGGGCTGAGGTCATCGTCAAGGTCAAACTGTCCCGGGTTCTGCCACACGTCAGCACAGTCAAGAGTAACATACAGCGGCATATCCCCGACAATCTCAACGCCGAGTGCGCTCAAGTGTTCGTGAAGTGCTTTGACTTGGCGGAAGAATATGTACTGGTAGAACTCCTGCCGTGATATTTCCTGTGAGTATTCGGCCTTGAACCTGCGTATAGCTGACGGGTCTTTGTGCTTGAGGTCGTCCGGCCATTCGTACCAGGGAATACCGCCGTTGACCTGCTTAATGACGCTGAACAGAGCGAAGGGTTCAAGCCATTCCGCCGAGGCCGCAAAAGTCCTGAAGTCTGACGCACTGCCCTTCATGACTCTCTTGTGTGCGGCGTTGAGTATCTCTGTCTTGAAGGCTCTTGCTGACTCGTAGTCTACACGCTCAGGATTTTTCGTGAAGTCATATTTTGCGGACAGCTTTGCGAGCTCATCTGGCGTAATCATACCCTCGTCAAGCAGAATTTCCGGGCTGACGAGAAGGTGATTGCCTGCGAATGCGCTTGTGGGGCTGTAGGGAGAATTGCCGCAACCGGGGTCTATCGTAGTCATAGGGAGAACCTGCCATATCTTTTGGCCAGCGTCATGAAGGAAGTTGCCGAACTTCAACGCCTCCGGGCCGAAATCACCGATGCCGAATTTTGACGGAAGAGATGTAACCGGCAGTAATATTCCCGCGCTCCTCATAATATTATTACCTCCTAAGCTATATTGCTCCTGAATCATAAACCGCACAGCCCGCGCAGAAAGTCATAGCCACGTCAACGGCTGAAATTTCTTCCGGCCTCACCAGGAACGGATCCTGCTCAAGCACGACAATATCAGCGTCATTGCCCACAGCAAGCTCGCCCCTTCGTGATTCCGCGCCGCCGTTCCATGATGCCGACCATGTATACACGCTCAGAGCCTCAGCAACGCTCAGCCCCTGGGACACAAAGCCGCTGACAGCCTTAAGGGGTGGAGAGAGAGAGTCTCCGCTTCCCGCCGAAATAACCAGTCCGTTCTGGAACGCCTCATGAAGAAAATCATTCTCCCCTCCAGCGAGAGCAATTCCCCCAAGCCCAAGAAGGTGCATCCTCTCAATGAGATTTCCTGCTATGTTCCTGATTACGTGGCGTGAGTTTTTGCGCGACCTCTTGATGACCCGTTCAAGTGCGTTGAGGCATGATTTGTTGTTGTCGCTGATGACCTGACAGCCGGAAAGATGAGCGGAATATATCATGTTCTTCTGCTCCTGCTGGTCTAAATTTCCGTCTACGATAATTCCCCCAAGTCTGCAAAAAGGAAGGCCGTCTCCCGTCCTCAGACCGTCAGCAAGAAATTCATTCAGAGGATTCACCCCGTCAAAGCCGAAATTGCATCTCATCCTGAAAGTGAGCATGTTATAGGCATCGCTGAAGAATATATCCCACAGTCTTTTTGCGTCCCCTCTGAAGTCTGACCACACTTCAGTTATGCCGAGAGCGTTTGCTTTAGGCGCGTAAGTCTTCACGAGGTGTATTATGTCTTCTTCGCTCAATGGCGGAAGGTGCTGCGTGAACTCGTCAAGCTCTACGTTGTCCTGTGGCATGTTGAACTCGTTCATGGCCGGTGTGTTGAGGACTGCATGACTCATTTTCGCGTCAATAACGGCGCAGGGCATTGCGGGGATAACCGGGTCAAGGTCATCGCGTGAAATCACAATTTCGTCCGGCAGATTCACGGCAATGTACCATTCTCGCAGGGGCTTGGGGTTGGCGCGGGAATATGTGGTGAGAAGCTCGGACATTTCGCGGGCTGAATGTACGCTTGCGAGGCTGAGTCTTTCCTGTGCTTCTGACCATGCGAGGAAGTCCAGCCCCGTATCACAGAAGCCGGGAAGGACTGTTCTCCCGTGAAGGTCTATCACCCTCCCGTCAAGGCCCAAACTTTCATCGTCAACAGAAACTATGCGGCCATGCTCAAATGTTATGTTAGCCGCTGTTCCTGACTGAGTATGAATCCTGCCGTTAGTGAGAGAAATCTTTTCGTCTTGGGTCTGCAAATCAGCTCCCCCTTTGTGAGTAAAGATAAAGCCCGCCCGATAGTGTCAGGCAGGCCTTGTGTCATTGCTAGTAGAGACCGCTGTGCTTCTGTCCGATGCCGAAAATCTGAAGCGAGGTCTCCATAAGCTCATTCTGCTGTTTGACGAGCCACGAGCCGACTGCCATCTGAACTTTTGCCTGGCTCATGTCCATTGATGCCTGTGCAATGCTCATGGGGTCTGCTCCGCTTTCGAGTACCTGCGCGCTTGCGGCGTTTGCTGTGTTGAGACCCTGCTGCATCATAGCGAGTCCGTTCTGCCCGAGCGTGTCAAAACTCTTAAGGCTGATCATGATAATGCGCCTCCTTTCTTGTGGATGGGGTATATTGTAGCAGAGTATACAACTTTGTCGGAATGCGGCGGATGAAATGCGCGGCTTCGTTAATGTTGATGAAATTTGTCGGATATGATATTCTTTGCGCCGTCAATTTTGGTCAGAGAGGAGAGAATTTCGCTGAGGCTTTCGACAACAGCCCGCTACAGTCTCCGGGCATTATCGGATTTATGCTCGCGCCCGGACAATCAGCCCGTATCAGTCAGCGACATAGCATCACGCCAGAACATTCCGGTTACGTACCTTGAGCAGTTATTCGTCAAGCTCAGGCGCGGGGGAATCCTCGACAGCATCCGGGGGGCGCAGGGAGGCTACATGCTTTCACGCCCGGCGGGGGAAATCACGATTGCCGAGATACTTCAGGCTTTGGGCGAACCCGTGATATTCGGCTCGTGCCAGACGGAAAAAGGCTGTGAGAACGCCGTAACATGCCCCACGTTCAATTTGTGGCGCAAGGTCAAAGGCTCGGTTGACGAGATACTCAGGAAGACAACGCTGGCTGATATTGCTGACGAAAAGCTCTCACTCATGACATCAAGCCCTGACCCCGAACGCGAAGAGGCCAGGCGCAAAGCAGTGAAAACAGAGGGGGAATAAACCTAAATGTTCGTATACATGGATCACACAGCCACAACTCCGACAAGCCCGGAAGTCTTGCAGGCAATGATGCCCTACTTCGGCGAGAATTTCGGCAACCCGTCAAGCGTCTACTCATTCTCGCGCAAGAGCAGAGCCGCAATCGAGAAGGCACGTACCCAAGTCGCAAACGCACTCAACGCTGACCCGTCAGAGATATTCTTCACGAGTTCGGGAACTGAGGCCGACAACTGGTCGCTCAAAGGCACGTTCGAGAAGGGCAAATCGTCAGGCAAGACTCACATCATCACGTCAGCAATCGAGCATCACGCAATCCTCCACACCTGCGAATACCTCCACAAGGTAGAAGGGGCTGAAGTAACGTACCTTCCTGTTGACGCTGAGGGCTTCGTGAGCGTTGACGACGTGAGGAACGCTATCACCGACAAGACCGCGCTTGTGTCAGTGATGTTCGCGAACAACGAGGTCGGGACAATTGAGCCTGTCGCAGAAATCGGGGCTTTGTGCCGGGAGAAGGGAGTACCATTCCACACAGACGCAGTGCAGGCCGCCGCCCACCTGAAGATTGACGTGAAGGCCATGAACATAGACATGCTGTCGATGTCGGCGCACAAGATGTACGGCCCGAAAGGAGTCGGAGCGTTGTACCTTCGGAAAGGACTCAGGCCGGAAAACTTCATGCACGGAGGAGCGCAGGAGAAAGGCCGCCGGGCAAGCACCGAGAATATCGCGGGCATTGTGGGATTCGGTGAGGCTATGGAGATTCTGCAGGGGAGACTCGCTGACGATTTAGCGGTGAACTCAGCACGCAGGGACAGGCTCATTGCCGGGATACTTGAGCGCATTCCTCACGCGAAACTCAACGGGGCGACAGGTACTCACCGTCTACCGAACAACGTCAACTTCAGCTTCATCGGAGTTGAGGGCGAGACACTGCTTCTTGACCTCGACATGAAGGGAATATCCGCATCGACAGGGAGCGCGTGTTCGTCAGAGAGCCTTGACCCCTCTCACGTGTTGATGGCATTGGGGCTGAAGCACGAGATGGCTCACGGATCATTGAGATTCACGCTTGGACGGTTGACGACTGATGAGCAGGTTGACTATGTGCTTGACGTTCTGCCGGAGATTGTCGCGAAGAGAAGGGCAATGTCGCCTTTGTGGGAAGACTACTTGAAATCACAGGAGGGAAAATAGATTATGGCACTGGACTACAGCCAGAAGGTAATGGATCACTTCATGAACCCGCGCAACGTGGGCGAAATCGAGAATGCTGACGGAGTCGGCGAGGCGGGAAACCCTAAGTGCGGGGACATCATGAAGATATATCTCAAGGTCAACCCTGAGACAAATATCATCGAGGACGTGAAGTTCAAGACGTTTGGGTGCGCGAGTGCTATAGCGTCGTCGAGTATGGCTACGGAACTCATCAAGGGACGCACAATCGAGGATGCCTGGAACTTGACGAACAACGCGGTCGCGGAAGCACTTGACGGACTGCCGCCCATAAAGATGCACTGCTCGGTTCTGGCGGAAGAGTCGATACATGCCGCCCTGAATGATTACCGGGAAAAGCACGGAATGCCAGTTATCCCGATGGAGCATCACGAGGACTAGCGCAGGAAAATATGAGTCCCTCTCCTGAATTGCCGGGAGGGGGAATTTTTTTATCGCGATAATGCAATACTTGAGCCAGCATATTCTTTGACATTCTGGAACATTGTCTTTAGAACATATATTTGTTTTGATATTCTTAGCCCGCTGTATGCAGTAAAACTTATGAAAGCGGAGGAAACAAATGAAGAAGAAATTTCTAGCATTGGTGTTGATTGGTGTTACGGCCTTCAGTTGGTCGGCATGTTGCACAACACAGGCAGCAGCTGACAGTGCGGAAACGAATGCAGACGCAGGGAAAGCTCCCGATTATTCCCAGTCAGCAAACTGGCAGCATATCCCGGAAATCACAAAAGATGTCGACACGTTCTATATTCTCGCGACAGAGTACATGGGCTTCAACGAAGGCGACCCCAATTATGCGGAGATGGACAACCCGGAGCTGGTTTCGGGCGCGGCGGGTCAATATGTGTTGCATGCGAGCGCGTATGAGGACTCAACCAACGTGTTCGTGTCGTATTACCGTCAGGCCAGCCTTCGTTACGCGGGGGAAGTCTGGAAAAAGACAGGGGACATTTCCGAAGCGATTTCAGGGATGCCCTATGACGACATCACTGCCGCTCTGGATTACTACTTCGAGAAGTATAACAATGGCCGTCCGTTCATAATTGCAGGACACAGCCAAGGTTCAGCAATAGCCAAGATCGTGCTGGAAAAGTACTTCAGGGAACATCCCGACTACTACAAGCGGATGGTCGCGGCCTATGTCATCGGTTACGCCGTAACGAAGAACGACCTGGCGGCAAATCCTCACTGGAAGTTTGCGACTGGCGAGGCTGACACAGGAGTCATCATCAGCTGGAACACAGAAGGCAGGAAGAATGTTGAGACGAACGCAAAGACTGCTGTGCTGTTCCCGGGCGCAATTAGCATTAACCCGCTCAACTGGAAGCTCGATGACACTTACGCCCCCGCAAGCGAGAACCTAGGTTCGCTCGTGGTGAACGGGGAGACTGGGACGGTCGCAATCGGTGATGTTGGCGCGGACGCTCAGGTTGTCCCCAGCCGCGGCACAGTCATAACAAACGCCAAAGTTGAGCCAATGCCAGCGGAACTTGCCAGGGTCGCCAGTGAGTTCTTCGGGCCTGACGGACGGCACGAGAGCGATTACACCTTCTACTACAGCAACATCAAGGACAACGTAGCGAAGCGCATTGCCACCTATAAGGCGAGCCAGAAGTAGCACTGAACGATTACCAAAAAATTATCCCTCTCCTGATTTTGACGGGGGAGGGATTTTTGTGCGCTATTCTTCACGCAGCTCTTTGCGCGGTGCTTTCAGTGCACTGTTTCTGAGACGCTCAATTTTTGCCGCTGCCTTAAAGACAGTATCAATGCTTATGAGTGGTATCTCGTTATTGCGGTCTACATAATTGCTCAGGTATTCGGCAGAAGGATTCTTTATCCCCTCACGTTCACAGAGAAGCCAGCATACCGACTCGGCCTCGAACTCTTTAACCTGATGACTCAAGCCGTAACGCTTCGGAAGGTAATCAAGTTCCTGATTCCCAAGATGCCCGCAATAAACATGTCCCAGCTCATGATATATTGTCGCAAGCTGTGTAACTTTGTCATGGTTGCTGTTGACTGTTATAGCAAAAGGTATCCTGAATGAGTACCGCGTATTATTCTTGTCTGTGTATGGCTCACGATAATTTACAGTCTGGACTGCCCCGGCGTATTCTGTTCCGTAATTCTCGTAAGATATTCTGAAGCCGTCAAAGTACAAATTCTCCACAAAGCTGGCAAACTCTGCTTCGGAAATTTCACCTTTCGGCTTGAATGGATTTTGCAGCTCCTGGGGAAATTCTTTTCCTTCTGTGTCTTCAAGCTCATACACGAATGACACCGGGCCGAACGTCCGAAGGATAATCAGCGGCCTTGCTCCCGGCTTAGGGACGCGTTTAAATTCCTTCCACCATTCTTGTACGCTCGCAACGTATTTGCTGCCGGGCTTCTGCATGTGAATCAGCATTGCGTTATAGGGGGCAATTTTCTTGAAACGCTTGATGAAGTCGAACAGCTCCATATAGTTTTTGCTTGAACGGTATGAGCTGACCTCCTGAAAAAGTTTGTCAAGCTCCGGGATATTACTATGTCCTGCCATTATTCAGCCTCCCCGCAATCTAGTGTTGTGTTTTGCGACGACATTTTATCGCAAGCGTGAAGAAAGCACGTTACCGCAAGCAAGTCCCCCGCCCCACCCGGCGAAATCCACCGCGATATATATTCCCCGTCAAGCCTCAAGACATCCTCAAGCCCGAAGCCTGAGCTCACCATTTCCCCCGCAGTCCTCATGACTTCCTGAGCCGTATTGATGTCATGCCGGGATATTATGTTCGTGTCGCGGGCATGTGCCATGATGTGAATCAGCGTCATAGCAAGCGCGTCATTCATGCACATACCCCCTGCAAGATACCCCCTCAGTGCCGGAAGTGATACGTCCCTCACGACAGGATACCCCGCTTCAGCCTCGCCGCGGATCCCCGTTATGCCGTGTTCGAGGTAGACCCGCTCGCCCTTCGTCAGCATGGCCGGACTCTTCTCCCTTACGCCCGCAAAATCACGCTCAACAATCCCCGCGCACATTTCAGCCGCAAGAGTCATCGTCCCGTCAGCAGTAACCTCACGCCCGGCACCCGCAAGATACCCCGCGCATGAAGCAAGAAGTCCCAGCGAGAATATTTCGCCCTTGTGAGTGTTGATGCCCCCCGTTGCCGCAAACATCCGCCGTTCAGCCTCAACCCCAATCTCACGAACAGCCCCGAAAATATCAGCAGGAGGAATCCCCCGCATACCGCCTGAGAATCCCTCCTGCGCAAATTCCGTGAAACTTTCTGCCAGACTCGCCGCGCTTTTCATGAACGTGAAGAAGTCCATATCCTTGTGAGCCCCTGAGTTGCTGCGGTCGACAAGCCCCGGCTTGGGAGTTGCTGACACCTCAAGAAGCATCGCCTCAAGTGCCAGCCTCCCAATCTCACGGCTATTCATCTTCATCTTCGTATTCTTCTTCGTCCTCGTCTTTCTCGCCGTATTCCCTGCCTCTTATCCGCGCCCAGAAGAATCTTATGCGCCACACGACTTTATACGCCGCGGGGATTGAGAGCATCGCCAGCATTCCGCCCGCGATAAGCCCCCCAATCGCAACGACAGCAATCGGCCTCTTCATCTCCGAGCCTCGTCCTGTTGAAAGGAGCGGGATAAGTGAGACTATCGACGTAACAACCGCCATCAGCAATGACTTGAAGCGCACATGACACGCCTCCTCGACAGCCTCGTAAGGATGAGTGCCCTTGAGCCGCAGGACTTCAGCGTAGTCGACGACGACGATCGCGTTGTTCACGACCATTCCCACGAGCATTATCATTCCGATTAGTGCGAAGATTGATATGCTCACGTCAGAAATCAGCATTGCGGGAACGACTCCTATTGCCGCCATCGGGATTGTAGCCAGAATTACCGCGCTGTACGTCCACGACTCCAGTATTGCCGCGACAACAAGATACGTAACAACGATTGCGATTACGAGCGTGCGTATAAGCTCCGTGAAGTTCTCGGCCATGTCTTCCTGCTCACCGCCGAAATTCACCGTTACTCCTTCGGGAATCGTCATCGAGTCTATCAGCTCGCGCATTCTTGCGTTGCCCTCGCCTGAAGTTATGTAGCGCACACTACCCGTAACAACAACTGCCCTCTGACGCTCTACCCTCTGTATCTGGGTCGGCGCATCGCTCCACGAAATATCAGCCATCTCATCAAGCGGAACAAGACCGTAACCCGTCATTATAGGCAGCTCATGAGCCGTGAAGATGTCGCTGGCCTTCTCGCGGGCAATCCGTGCCTTTATGTCGTACTCGTAGCCTCCCTGACGGAATTTCCCCGCGTCCCCGCCGATAAGGTAGCCCCTCACTATTCCAGCAAGGTTCGCGATGTTTATACCAAGCGGCGCGAGCCTCCAGCGTATAGGGCTGATTCGCAGCTCTGGCTTGCCCATCTCCATTTCCGTCTTGAGGTCAATCACTCCAGGAATGTGCCTGCCACGCGAGCGTATCTCCTCAGCGAAATTGTAGAGAAGGTCCAAGTCCTCGCCCTTCACCTGAATCTCGATAGCGTTGCTGAAACCTGAGCGTGTAGCGGCTACTGCTGTCTGCACTCCGGGTAGCCTGTTCAGGTACGGCCTGAGATTGTCGGCAACCTGCAATGTTGACGGCCTGCCGGGGTCATCGGTCATGTAGAGCGCAATCTGAGCCTCGCTGATTGACTGACTCCGCATTGAGCTGGCCACTGTTGAGACTACGTTCTTGATGTACTTCCGCTCTGGTATAGTGTTGATGTATTCCTCGACCTGATACACGAGGTCAAGCGTCTTGTGGATTGAGGAATTGTTGTCGAGGGTAAGCGTGATTCTGACTGTTCCGTCATCCATTGAGGGCGTGAACTGAGTACCTATGAAGCCGCCCAGCCTGAATGAGCCGTAAGTGGCAAGCACCGTGAAAAGCACCGTCAGCATCGGGAATCTCATTGCTACATGAAGAATGATGAAGAACATATCCCGGAAGCCGTCAAATATCCAGTTCCACCAGCCCGTGAGAATCTTCCCGATTAGCGGAAGCTCGCCGTTGCCTTTGTCCTTCTTCATCCTTGCGGCAAGGCACGGAGTAACCGCCATCGTAACCCACAGTGAGAACGCTGTAGCATACACGATAGTCACGGCGTAAGGCTTCAGGAACTGACCCGCTATCGTTGACATCAGCGCGACCGGCATGAACACTCCCAAGTTCGTGAAGACTCCCGCAAGAACCGACATTGAGATTTCAACCGTTCCTTCTTCAGCGGCCTCGAAAGGATCATAACCCATGTCCCTGAAGCGGTAGATGTTCTGTATGATGAGTATTGCGTTCATGACCAGCGTACCCATAGACAGCGCAAGCCCCAGCGTACTCATGAGGTTGAGCGTGTAGCCGTGCATCTGTAACGGGACGAACGTAGCCGCAAAAGCAACGGGCATCGAGAAAGCAACAATGAATGTCGCGCCGAATCTCCCTAGGAACAGGTAAATCACAAGGGCAGTCAGCGCAATTCCGATGAGGGTATCACGGATGATGTTCTTGACCGCCGACTCAACGAAGCCCGTATCATCATATGTGTACTCATACGTGAAATCGGGGTAATCCCTCATTGTCCGGGTCATGAGACGCTTGATGAGCCTTCCTGCCTCGACAACGTCAGCGTTTGAGCGGGGGCTTATACGGAGCTGTACAACCGGGTGGCCGTCAGCACGAGCCGCGCTTCTCTGGTCTTCCTCGCCGTCAACAACTTCACCCAGCATCGACAATCTCACGGGCTGGCCGTTGGGGGTCGGTATCAGTATGTCTTCGAGCTGCTCTACCTCGTTGAACTCGCCCATGAGTCGCAATGACACTTCATCTTTTGCCTGCGTGACATAGCCGGAAGGAGTCGTCTGGTTGTTCGCGGCAACGACACTGCACACCTGTGTGTAGCTTATGCCGTAATCGCTCAGTGCCGCCGGGTCAAGGTTGATGTGAATCTCTCTGTCTCTTCCGCCGGTAACGTCAACGCGCCCCACTCCCTGAACACGCGCAACAACTGGCTGTATCCTGTCCTCAATCATCTTCTTGGCGGTCTTCTCCGGCATTGATGATGTGAACGACACTATGAGGAAGGGCTGCGCTGAGATGTCGAACTTGCTGGAAACTGGCTCGTCAGCGTCGTCTGGCAGGTCCGGGATTTTGGCCTTAACCTTGTTGTTCACGTCGAGGAGGGCCAGATCCGGGTTAGTCCCCGCTTCCATCTCAACCGCCACCATCGAGACACCTTCAAGGGAGTATGTTGTTATGGATTTCAGGTTCTCTAGGTCAGCAAGAGCGTCCTCAAGGGGTTTGCTGACTAACTGCTCAATTTCGTTGGGACCTGCTCCCTGATATGTTGTCCTGACAAGAACGAAGGGAAATTCGACATCGGGGTAAAGTGTAACGCCTAGTGTTGTGTAGCTTGAGATTCCGAGAAGTATCCACACGATGACGGAGCACCATGTGAATACAGGGTGGTTAATGCAGAATTTTACGAAGCCCCTCATTCATCAGCCCTCGTTTGAATCGTCAGGGTTGCTTTTCCCCGCAATGCCTACATTCTGTACTATGCCTGCTCCGTCATATAGCACTCTGTTTCCGCTGGTTATGAGCTTGTCGCCCGGTTTGAGTCCTGATGTTACGATGACTCTTCCCTCGCGGCCTTCTCCTGTCGTAATCGTTGTGAGCTTTGCCCTGTTTCCGTCAGCAACGTAGACAGACTGAGAATTTCCCCTGTAGACGACAACGTTTGACGGGATTACTACGACGCTCTGCTGTGTGTCGACTCTGAATCTTCCCTCAACGTACGTGCCGGGCAATATCCCTGAGTTCTCCGGGAGTCCGACTGTTACGGGGTAGAGGCCTGAGCCTGCCTGAGCCTCGGGGCTGATGCGCTTCACGTAGCCCTGATGAGTCGTACCGTCAACACGAATCTCAACCGTTGTCCCGCGATTAATCTTCATGACATCCTTCTTCGACACCATAAGCTCGGCTTCCATTTCTTTCGGGTCAACAATCGACAATAACACCGCTCCTGCCTCGGCGATTTCGCCCGGCTCAACATTGCGGGCTGAGACTATTCCGTTGATGGAGGCTTTGAGGCTCGTGCGCTGAAGTGATGACTGTGTTGACTTGAGGGCGGCTTCGGCTGTCTTCATGCGTGAATATGCCGCGTCGACTTCGGACTTCGAGATGCCTCCTTTGGCGTTGAGCTGCTTCAAGCGGTTGTAGTTGAGGACTGCCTCATCGTATGCTGTTTTCCCGGACTGTACCTGAGCTCCTCTTGCCGCTACCTGAAGGGTGATGAGGGTCTGGCCTGCCTTCACCGGGCTTCCCACGTCAACATTCACTGTCCTGACTATTTCGCGCTCATATGTGGTTATGTT
The DNA here is from genome assembly GCA_017446055.1 of Synergistaceae bacterium. GTDB lineage: Bacteria > Synergistota > Synergistia > Synergistales > Aminobacteriaceae > JAFUXM01. Next base: position 64,606 of record JAFSRQ010000146.1, read on the forward strand.
CTGGGTGTGGGCGGATTTTGCCTGGCCGTAATAACTCCTCCATGTCTCCCAGTCTGAGGTCTTGAGCGTCTCTGTTTCTACGGGGTAAACTGTCTCGGTCTGAGTCTCAAGCGAACGGAGGTTAGCGGCGGCCTGAGCGAGCTTTGCGCGTACCTGAGTGCTTACGAGGAATCCTACTCCGACAAGAGCGAGTACCCACAATAATATTCTTATGCGTGTAAAGAACTTCAGCATAAACCAATATCACCTCTGGAAAAATTAATTGTCTGTGTGAAACCGCATTATAGCACAGGGAAATACAGCAGCATGAAGAAATTATGAATGAGATAATCATTATGAGGACAGCCTCCCAGCTTGGCATGTATAATGTCAGCATCAATGAAAATCTGAGGTGAGAATTTTATGCTGTCTCCAAGAATCGAGGACTACTTAGAGGAGCTGTTCCTTCTCGAAAGCACCGGCAGAAAAATTACCGTAACAGACCTTGCCGACCGTCTCAAAATCACAAAGGGTACAGTAACCGCAACCGTGCAGAAACTTGTTGACCTTGAGCTGGTCAATCATGAGAGATACGGCAACCTCCATCTGACTGACGCAGGTCGCAGAAGGGGCATGACAGTTTTCCACAGGCACGAGGGCTTCAGGGCGTTCTTCCACGAAATGCTTGGGCTTGACCGCGATCATTCGTCCGATATGGCCTGCGAGATGGAACACTATATCGACAGCGTTACGGAAGACAGGCTGTATGCCCTGCTCGAATACTTCAGGAAGGCACGCGCTGAACATCAGCCTTGGGTTGACGAGATATTTCTTGCCATCGAGAAGCCCGTCCTGATTGTGCCGGTGCCTTTGACCTTGTGCGAACCGGGTGCGGAGGGTGCTATCCTGAGAATTACTGCTGACGAGCCTTTGAGGAAGAACCTTGCGAAGAAGGGCTTTACGATTGGCTCAGAGGTCAGGTTAATCGACAACGACAGCGAGATTTTCACCTGCGGAATTTCTCATGAGACCGTAAATCTTCCCCTGAATGAAGCCGCTGCAATTTGGATTCAGCAGCCCTCGAAATGATTTCACCCCCGGGATTCATGGCCGGGGGATATGTCTTCCCTATTGAAGCCTGAGTTTGTCCCGCTCAAATACTGAGGAGTAATGATACATACACATGTAGCTCAGGTAGAACAGGCCGTTATGCCCGATTGTGTCCGCCATCGACATGAACAGCTGAGTGAAGAACACCATGTTGCACAGCCCACGCACGCGCCTGTCATCAATGCGGCTGATTCCCTTCACGAGAGTGATCCAGTATATGCAGCGTCCAAGCATCCCTAAAAGCCCTGTGCGGAAAAGGGAGTCGAGAATTTCGTTGTGGGCATGGTTGAAGCCATACAGTATTTCTCCGATCTTTTCGTCTGACTTTATGCCTATACCGAAAATCGGACTCTTGCTGAAAGTGTTAAGAGCCGCGTCCCATAACATTGTTCTCCCGGTGAAAGTTACGCTCTTGTGGAGGGTGTTGACGATGAAGTCCTCGAACAAGTACTGAATGCGCATTACCGTGATGCTCAGGCTGACAATCTGGGGGCTGAGAAAGAATACCCATGTGCTTATGCGGTTGAACCAGGCAAAGTTTGTGAATATCATAACCCCTGCGGCAACGGCTATCATTCCGAGAAAACCTCCGACTGCCCACGTGGCTATAGTACAGAAAAGAGAGGCGGCAAGCGAGGCATATACCATGAAGTCAAGCCTGCGCTTTACCGTGAGACTATACATAGCGGCCATGCATATCAGCGGGAGAGTATACAGCACAAATCTGTTATCCATTCCGAGAAAGAAATTCGTGGCGACACCGTACATCCCTTGAGGATAAGCAATCACTGTATATGTGTTTATCGCGACGAGAACGAACAGGAAATCCCTAGTCAGCAGGAGCATTTTTTCCCTCAGAACGGGCATAAAATACTCCGCAAGGAATGACCCCCCAAGCGCAGCCCCGGCATATTGACCCCATCTCACAATGTCAGAAAAACTATGAGGATTTATCAGTGTGGACATGAGCATAAATCCCTGGAAAACAATGGTACTCCATAACAGCTTTGAGAATTTTCTGCGCTCAAGGAGGAGAAGAGCCGCGCAAATCAGAACAGCCGCGAGTTTTCCTGCCCTGAAGAAGTTATCTATGCTGGGGAACTTCTTGAAGTACCACGATTCACAATAGGGGGAAAGCAGGAGTACATACACTAGTCCTTTCCTGCTTATAGTCCAATGTTCCCTGTCCCCCCCCCCCTAATAGCGCGATTTACTGTGCAGGCATCGCTCATCACAAAATCCTCACTTATCACCGGCCATCATGAGAGCGAAAACTTTTGCGTTGTTCACTAGGTAGGCAATCTCTGTGTACTCGTCAGGCTGGTGCGCTACCCCATCGCATTCCTGCGCCCACACAACAGCAGGTATACCCTTCCTCCTGAAGAACACCGCGAAAGTCCCTCCGCCAACTCCCCCGCACTTAGTCTCAATACCCAAGACTTCACGCACACTTTTCACCAGCAATTTGCACACGTCAGACTCAGGGCTTGTAGGTTCGGCAGCGTCTGACCTGTCGATCTCAAGCTCAACCTTCACTCCCGTCCTTGTCTCAACGTCAGCAACAATCCCCCGCACGATTCTTTCAGCCTCGTCAAGCGACTCACCAGGTAACACACGGCAGTCAAACTCGAAGACTTCACGGCCGGGTACGATATTCACCGCCGGAACATTAGCGGCTCTTTTTGTCGGCTCAAACGTGGAGAACGGCGGGTCAAATACATCATTGGCCTGCATGAATCTCTCGTGCAATGCCCTGTCCACCTCACATGCGAGAATGTTCGCGGCGCGGCAGGCGTTGATTCCGTGATTGGGATATGCGGCGTGTGATTGCTTTCCTGTTACCGTGAACTTGAGCCGCCACACTGCTTTTTCCGCAACCTCGATGAAGTCCCCCGCGTCATTCCCGCCGTCAGGAACCAGCACCAAGTCATCAGCCCGGAAAATGTCGCGCTCTATCAGCTGTTCGAGGCCGTAATGACTGCCCAGCTCCTCATCTGCCACAAACGCGAGAAGCACAGTGTATTCCGGCGTAATCCCCGCGTCCTGCAACGACTTCAGCGCAAAGAGGGACGCTGTGAGGCACATTCCGTTATCGCTCACTCCCCTGCCGTAGATACGCGAGCCTCTGACTTCTGGCTTGAAGGGGTCAAGTGTCCACGCTGAACGGTCGCCTTCAGGGACTACGTCAATGTGTGAGAGTATGCACAGACGCCGGGACTTTCTGCCGGGGTATTCCAGGAACAATGAAGGCCGCCTGCCTGAGGGGGCTTTGTCATCGTCAACATGTTCAACCCTGATAGTAATATCCTTCAGCCCAAGCTCATCGATGATTTTAGCCAGCTCGATAATTTTCGCGTCCTCGCCTGTGCCGCCGCTGTGGGGTGATACTGCCGGGACAGAACACAAGCGTATCAATGCCTCAGTCATAGCATGTTCAAGCCTGCCTGCTGAAGCTAATATTTCGTTCTTCAATTGGGTAAAGCCTCCTGAATTTTTCTGTGTGTGATGTGTATATTTTACGCCAATTTTATTGAGTTCAGAAATTCCGCGTTATTCTCCGTCTGCCTCAGCTTGTCCATAATCAGGTTCAACGCTCCGGCCTCATCGACTCCTGCTATACGTTTGCGCAGTATCCATAAGCGTTTGAGCTCATCATCAGGTATCAGCAGTTCCTCGCGCCTTGTGCCTGACTTCGTGATGTCTATTGCCGGGAATATCCTCTGCTCCGACAATTTCCGCGACAAATGCAGCTCCATGTTCCCGGTACCCTTGAACTCCTCATATATCACGTCATCCATTCGCGAGCCGGTATCAGTCAGAGCTGTCCCTATTATCGTGAGACTCCCGCCTTCCTCGAAATTCCTTGCCGCCCCGAAAAATCTCTTGGGGAAATACAGCCCTGAAGGATCGAGTCCTCCCGACAATGTGCGCCCGGAAGGTGGTACTGTGAGGTTTGATGCCCTCGCAAGCCTCGTGATAGAGTCCAGGAGTATCACCACGTCCCTTTTCGCCTCGACCAGCCTTTTCGCCTTCTCCAGCGCAAGATTAGCCACACGTATATGCTCATCGGCCGGGCGGTCAAACGTTGACGCTATCACCTCGCCGTCAATCGACCGGGAAATGTCGGTAACCTCTTCGGGGCGTTCGTCAATCAGCAGTGCCATTAGTATTATGTCCGGGGAATTTGCCGCAATAGCCCGTGCTATACGCTTGAGGAGGGTAGTTTTTCCGGCCTTCGGGGGAGATACGAGCAATGCCCTCTGACCGAGTCCAATCGGCGCGAACATGTCGACGAGTCTCGTAGCCAGGTCTTTCGGGTCATACTCAAGGCTGAGTCTGTGATCCGGGAAAATGGGAGTCAGCTGCGCGAACATTGGCCGCCTCCGCGAGTGTTCCGGGTCGGAGAAGTTCACCGTCTCAACACGCAATAAGGCCTCGTAGTGTTCCTGATCCCTAGGAGGCCGTATCAGTCCCCATATCACATCGCCGTTCCTGAGTCCGAACCTGCGTATCTGCGATGATGAGAGGTAAACGTCCGAGTCAGTCGGCAGCATTCCCTTGGGCCTGAGAAAGCCGAAATTCTCCGGGAGTATCTCCAGAGTCCCGCCGCCGAAACGGTAATTCATGCTCTCAGCCTGCGACTTGAGGATTGTGATGATGAGGTCGTCCTTGCGGATTGACGCGGGTATGCTGATGTCGAGTTCCTTTGCGAGCTTCTTCAGGTCAGCGGCACTCTTTGACGACAGCATAGCGTAGGTGTACTTGGGCTTGGGGTGCTGAATCATTTCGCGCCGTCCTCTTGTGCGCCTGGGGGAATATCCGCCCTGCACCGTGTCTTCAGGCTCTTCCGACTCGTCAAAAGAATCGTAAGAGTCATCCGACATCTGCAAGAACTCTTCAGCTCCGTCATAGCTGGCTTCTTCCTGTATCTCGCGCACTTCTTCGCTTAATTCTTCGGGTGATAATTCTGCTGCGGGCATATGTTCTTCTGTCATGTCATCCTTCTTTCTGCGTACTGTAGGCTTCTTTGCGGCTGATGCGCTTTTGGTTGTCTCCGATGCAGCTTCCTGTGATTTTTCTGCGGGTGAATCTGTTTCCTGTGATTTTGCTTTTCTTGGCATTGAATTTTTCCTTAACGTGATATTGTGATGTGGTGAGGCCGGGAGAATCTTCCGTGCAAAGAAAATTCTCCCGGGTAATGCCTTAGTTCATTTTGTTGATGAGGCTCAACATCTCCGGGCTTAATGATTTATGCTCGCTCCATGCTCTTTCCAGCGGGCTTAACGTGAGCTTGTGGTTGATGTTGCCGACCATCATTCCCGACTTGCCGATCATGAGGTTCTCCGTAGCAAACGCTCCCATCCTCGTAGCAAGGACAACGTCAAACGATGTGGGATGACCTCCGCGCTGAATGTACCCAAGCACCGTGACTCTCGCGTCATATCCGCCGGAATCCTGTAACTGTTCGCGCATTTCGGCGGCTGTCATGACACCCTCAGCAAGAATGATGAGCGTATGACTCCTGCCTTCCCTGTAGGAGTTCTTGAGCCTCTTGGTGAGTTCGCCTATGCTCAAGGGGAGCTCAGGCACTACGACATACTCAGCCCCGGTAGCAACAGCAACTTCAAGCGCGAGGAATCCTGCGTTGCGTCCCATGACTTCAACCACAAAGAGACGCTCATGACTCGATGCCGTGTCTCTCAGCTTCATGATTGCCTCAAGCGCAGTGTTCACCGCCGTATCGAAGCCGATAGTCTCATCAGTCCCGGTAATGTCATTGTCGATTGTACCGGGTATTCCCATCGTGGGGAAGCCGAGGTCGTGAAGAGCCTTCGCCCCGTGAAATGAGCCGTCTCCGCCGATAACTACGAGGCCGTCAATCCCAGCCTTGCGCATCTGTTCGAGAGCTTCCTCGCGTCCTTCGGGGGTCTTGAAGCGTTCACTGCGTGCTGTCTTGAGGATAGTCCCGCCGCTGTGGATTATTCCGCCTACTGCCGCATGGTCGAGAGTGATGAAGTCGCCCTCAATGAGTCCCTCATAGCCGCGCTTCACTCCGATGCATTCTTTGTCATTGAACATGCAGGTTCTTGCTACTGCACGGACTGCCGCATTCATGCCCGGTGAGTCTCCTCCGCTCGTCAGCACTGCGATACGGTCCATCTTAATCATAATGACTATCTTCCTTTCGTAATTTTGTGTGGAATGCCTGAATATTTTAGCTAATTAGACTGCAATTCGTCTATTCTCGAATTTACTTCCCTGTACTCTTTGTTGAGCTCGTCCAGTTTCTTCTGTAGTGCTTCTCTCTCTTCATCAATCTTGTTGGAACGCTTAATGAGTCTGTCAGCTTCGAGACGGTCAGCGGCCCGGCCTCCTGCGATTTTGCCGCGGTCTTTCGCCAGATCCCACACCCATATAACGTTGCCTTGTTCCGCCAGAGCGTGGCTTATGGAGCTGTCGAATATGAGCCTTACGTCCCTTGCACCCGCGAGAATTTCCTTGCCTGTCTTGTCGTCATAGCGGGGGAAATACACCATGCCGTCCCTGGGGCCGAGTATCTTGAAGTTGAAGCGTCTGTCATAATCCACAGGGGAATATTTCTTGCCGCCCACCATCATGGTAATGTGCTTGTCGAAGGGCTGTGCGTACATAGGAATACCTCGCACGTACATATCAATGTGGAACGCTATAGTCTCGCCCAAGTTGAGATTCTTGAGGAGGGTGTACTTGTAGTTCTCCATTTCGTCAGCAGTCCAGAGATTTTTTTCCGCCTCTGACGCTATAAGAGCCTCGATATATTCATTCGAGTAATATGTTGCCCGCAGGCGTATTGACTGGTCGCCTTCCTTTGTCTGCGAGCTTGTCTCATGAGACCATGCGCGGAGCACCGGGTCTTCCTTGTCTGCTGAATATGACGGTATGCACATGGCCAGTAGCAGAATTAATGACGCTGTGAATCTGCGTGTCAGCATCTGTGAATGTCTCCTTTGCTGAAATGATGTGAGTGTTGTCATGATGGAACTGCAAAATTGAGCCGGAAAATTTTTGTGTATTATACAACAACTGAGGGAGGATTACACTTTATGACAGGGAAAATATTATCGTCATTGTATGCTTTGGCCGCCGCTGTGTTTTACGGAGCAGGGATTCCGTTCTCGAAGCTGCTCATGAAGAATGTACAGCCCGTGTTCATGGCCGCGTTCATGTATCTCGGAGCAGGAATCGGAATCGGGACAATGTATGTCTTTCACCACAGGAACGAGTCAGCCTCAGAGAGTCTCACAGTCTCTGACATGCCATATGTATTTGGGATGATTGTGCTTGATGTGATTGCGCCTGTTCTCCTTATGGTTGGCGTGAACCTAGGCTCGTCATCGTCCGCGTCATTGCTGGGGAATTTCGAGATAGTTTTTACGGCGGTAACAGCAATGATATTGTTCGGTGAGAGAGTCTCGCGCCGGTTATGGCTGGCTGTAGTGATGATTACATTGTCGGGAATGATTCTGTCGGCTGACTCTGGCGAGGCGTTGAAGTTTTCGCCCGCGTCATTGATGGTGATATGCGCCGCGCTGTCTTGGGGGATTGAGAACAACTGCACCCGCAAAATTTCCGGCCGTAACACGTACCAGATAGTTACGCTGAAGGGGTTATGCTGCGGGACTGTCTCATTCGTCATGGCGATTCTGACCGGGGAAGATTTGCCTGCTGCTGAATATGTCACGGCCTCGCTGCTTCTTGGTTTTGTTGCTTACGGACTGAGCATATTCACCTATATACGGGCGCAAAAAATTCTGGGAGCGTCGAGAACCAGCGCATATTACGCGGCGGCACCGTTCATCGGGTCGTTCATGTCATTCGTGATTCTGGGTGAAGGTCTGTCGTGGAATTACGCTGCGGTGCTGGCAGTCATGATACCCGGGGCAGTGCTTGCGGTTTCGGAGTCAATCAGTGTAAGGCACATTCACGAACACACGCACATACTTCTTCACGGACAAGTCATAAGGCACACTCACGAACACAAACACTTTATGCTTCCATCAAGGCACAAGCACAGTCATGAAACTTTGCAATGAACGTGTGATTATGATATTCTAACCTCAAAATCCACATTCATGAATCAATACCATAATTCACAAGAAGGAGGACTTTGGCAGGATATGGGATTTCGTACTATCGAAGAGCTTTGCGCTGAACTAGACAGCAAACGCAAATCAGCTCTTGCAGGCGGAGGAGAAGAAGCCCTCGCAAAGCAGAAGTCCAAAGGCAAAGGCACTGCCCGCGAACGTATAGCCGCGCTGTTAGACCCGGGTTCGTTCGTTGAGCTTGACGAGTTCGTGACTCACAGGTGCGACAATTTCGGCCTCGATGAGCGCAAGCCCTTGGGGGACGGAGTCGTTACTGGCTGGGGGACTATTGACGGCCGCAAGGTGTTCATCTACAGCCAGGACTTCACGGTCTTCGGAGGCTCATTAGGCGAGAAACACGCGGACAAGATCTGCAAGGTTATCGATATGGCCATGCAGAACGGCTGCCCGGTAATCGGCATCAACGACTCAGGCGGCGCACGTATTCAGGAAGGCACAGACTCGCTCAATGGCTACGGGAAAATCTTCCGGCGCAACACTCTGGCAAGCGGTGTGATTCCGCAGTTCTCCGTAATCATGGGGCCGACAGCAGGCGGAGCGGTCTACAGCCCGGCATTGACGGATTACGTGTTCATGGTCGACGGGGAAAGCATCATGCACATCACCGGGCCTGAAGTCATCCGCGCTGTAACGGGCGAGGCGGTAACCAGCGAGGAGCTTGGCGGGGCGGTAACACACAACACAATCACCGGCAACGCTCACTTCTGCGCAAAAGATGAGGCCGAATGCTTCACGCAGATCCGCAAAGTGCTGTCATACCTGCCGCTGAACAATCTTGACGAAGCTCCCCTCAAGGCCACGAATGATGACCCCCAGAGAGCCGACATACAGCTCCGCGAGATTGTCCCCGTCAACCCCAACAAGAGCTATGACGTTCACGAGGTAATCAGGAGAGTCGTTGATGACGGTGAATTTGTCGAGGTGCAGGCCGGGTTCGCGAAGAATATTGTTACAGGGTACGCGAGCATAGGCTGCCGCCCGGTCGGAATAGTCGCAAACAACCCGGATGTTTCCGCGGGCTGTCTGGACATCAACGCCTCCGACAAGGCATCACGTTTCGTCAGGCACTGCGACGCGTTCAACCTGCCTATCGTTACGTTTGTTGACGTTCCCGGCTACCTGCCCGGCAAAGATCAGGAATACGGCGGCATCATCAGGAAGGGCGCAAAGTTACTCTACGCATACAGTGAGGCTAGCGTTCCGTTAATCAGCGTCATCATGAGGAAGGCTTACGGCGGGGCATATCTGGCCATGTCGAGCAAGAGCCTCGGTGCTGATGCTGTGTTCGCGTGGCCACAGGCTGAGATTGCGGTTATGGGTGCGGAAGGCGCGGCAAGCGTTGTGTTCAAGAAGGAGATTGAGTCGGCAGATGACCCGTCAGCCAAACGCCTCGAGAAGATTGACGAGTACCGTGAGGCTTTCGCGAATCCATACAAGGCGGCTGAAAGAGGCTATGTTGACCGGGTGATAATGCCGGAAGAGACGCGCAAGGTAGTGTGTCAGGCACTTGACGCAATGGTGAGCAAGCGCGAGGATCGTCCCGCAAAGAAGCACGGGGTAATCCCGCACTAGAATACATACACAAAGGAGGAATATACATGCACTTTGAAGGACTCGCCGGGGCAGTGAACGTTAGCATAGTGGCATTCTCGATAGTATTCGGGGTATTGCTTGTGCTTACGGGAGTAATCTACGGAATGAAGCTGTTTGCCGGCTCAGGGGACGAAAAAAAAAATGATGTAGCCCCGTCAAAACCATCACCAGCCCCAATGCCGTCAGCAAAACCCGCCTCGGTCACCGCGCAGTCAGCGGACAAGGCGAAGATAGTTGCGGCGATAACGGCGGCGATAGTGGAGTTCACCGGGACGAGTGATTTCCGTGTTGTGTCAGTACAGCCTGAAGCGGGCGGAACAGTTACCGGGATTCCGATGGATTACTGGACGGCGAGATGGAAGACAGCCGGAATGATTGGGCTTAACGGAAACAGGTTAGCCCGGAAGTGGCATTAACGAAAGGAGAAATAGAGTCGTGAGCAGCAAGTACAGAGTAGTAGTAGACGGAACAGCATACACGGTTGAGGTTGAAGCACTCGGAGCAGGAGCAGCAATGCCCGCACCCGCACCCGTTGCGGCAGCCCCCGCACCCGCAGCAGCACCCGCGCCAGCCCCGGCAGCAGCACCCGCCCCGGCAGCCCCCGCAGAAGGCTCGCAGGTAACCGCCCCGATGCCCGGAAAGATCCTCAGCCTGAAGGTGAACGTCGGCGACACGGTGAAAGAGGGAGACCTTGTGCTTCTTCTTGAGGCCATGAAGATGGAGAATGAGGTTTTCGCCAGCGCGTCAGGGAAGGTAGTGCAGATTCCCGTCAAGGGCGGAGACAGCGTGAACACGGGCGATGTCCTGATGGTGATTGCGTAAGGGTCGACGAGAGAAGATTTGTCCCTCCTGGTGGTGAGCCGGGGGGGAATTTTTTTGCCGGAATGAGGACAAGACTTTTTTCATTTTTCACGGGTTGCGGGCTTCTGGACTTAGGGCTAGATGAGGTATCCCCTTTCCAAACCGTCCGAAAGAGTCCCTTGCCAGTCTGAGGCGAGATATTCCCTGACCATAGAAAACAGATGCCATACCACGTCAGAATAAATAGGGTTAGCAGTATAGCCTTCAGCATATCTGTATTCCCTGTCAGTGTTTCTTTGTTTTCTCAACACGTATATCTGGTCAACCTTGTATTTCCTGAGATTTATTGCTTCCGTAAGTTTCAGCCTTTCCGCGACCAAAATATAAATTGCGTTAGAGTTGCGGCTTTTCAGTTGCTCGCAGGCTGTTGATGCGCCCTCAAGCATAGTTTTGTCGAGGTACGTCTTGCACTCTATTGCTACAGCAGGTATATCGAAGCTCGCCGTCTCATAGGCCTCCATTCCTTTGCACATGAATCTTGCATTGACTGTTGAGCCTATCACAAAGTCATGATCTTTCTTCTCCACCAGCGCATTAGGGGAGGCTATCATACTAGTGTAGTTGTCGCTCCGAAAAAAGATGTCCTTGAAAGCATGGGATTTTCCGATAAGCGCATGTTCGGAATAATCACTGACAAGGTCTCGGAAAAGATAATACATGAATTCTTCAAGAACAGACGAATGCAGGTTAGAGCGTGAATCAAAATGTTCCGCATAAGCCTGCTGGTCGAGGAAATCCTTGTAATCATTCAGAAACCGCACCCTCTCACTGACGACGAGCTGATCCGTATTAAGGGATTCCCTGCCTGGCCCTCTCAGAGCTAAGTTTGATGCCTTCCATTTTTCATATCTGCGCCGTATTTCATGAAGATAACGCACAGAAGTGGCATCACGGTATTTTCTCTCGCTACTTTCTTTCTGGGAAATATTATCGCCATGCACATAAACGCTCATTTCAGTTCATATCTCCAAGCTGGGCTGTGATATTTTCTGCGATTGCTTTTGCCATCAGAGGCGGTACAGCGTTTCCTATCTGGCTGTACTGGCAAAGGTACGCTTCCTCCGCCCTACCCTCACGCATAAGGAGTTTCTTGCTGACTACGGTAGGCTTTCCCAGAAAAATATATGTGTCAGGGAAAGATTGAATCCTCGCTCCCTCTCTGGGGGTAAAGTTTCGGTTCTTGTAGGGATGGACGAAATTTCCGTAGAATGATGCTGTTATCGTGTTACAGATTCTGTCGGGAGACATGCGCCTGTTGTTCTGGTCGTAAGGCGAGGCAGAAACAGCTCCGTTCCCGTCGCGTTTTCTCTGCTTGAGACTGTCATCATCTATGTCTGAGACGGACTGCCCCCAAGACATTCTGCTGAACCGCTCCACCAGCCGCTTCGTATGCTTCATTGCCGAATGGTTGTGAAGTTCCGCGCTCCCGTTCCGGCAGTATTCTTGGTATATGTTGCCCGCGGGTTTGGTGTATGGCATTGTCTCTGCCCCCCCGCCTGCCTCGATGTCCGGCAGGTCAGAAATAGCTTCCCAAAGTGTAGGGCATGGCATTAATTGTGCTGAGTCGCTCCCGTAACACAAGCTGTACTGCAACCTTTCAGAAGGCGCGGAGTGAGATGCTTCAGGGAAAGGATGAGCCAGCTTTGCCTTGGATGCTGTAAGGATGAGCCTTTTTCTGTTCTGGGGAACGCCGTAATCGCTCGCGGAAAGCACGGCGTAATATACGAAATATCCCAGACGCTCAAATTCACGGCGTATAATACTTATTACAGTCTCACCATTCCCCGTTTTAGCTCTGATGATATTAGGAACGTTCTCCATCACCATAACAGCCGGGTTGAATATTGTAGCCATTCTGAGAAATTCAGTGAAAAGAGTGTTGCGCGGATCTTTTGGGTCTCCAGCATTTTTCAGGCATACAGAGAATCCCTGACACGGAGGCCCCCCTATAATAATGTCCGGCTTATCTTTAATGGAGTCATTCAAACATTTTTCAGAGAAACTCTTGATGTCTCCCAATAACATACTCGCTGACGGATGATTGTATGAAAAAGTATCAGCCGCCCATTTGTCCTGCTCTATTGCGCCTATTATCTCGCATCCCGCCATCTTGAAGCCGCAACTGAAGCCTCCCGCGCCTGAAAAAATATCCAACACCTTAACTTTTCTCATCATTCAGTTCCTTCATAACCGTTTCAGGGAATCACAAACTATGTTGACATTATAGCAACTCAAGACGCGGAGAATATAACTCTGTCACTATTCCTGCCCGTGAAATGTTGTGAAATGCTATATAATTATCCCATCCACAAATCTATTTCAGGAGGGTAATTCAGCATGTTAGTAAACGCAAAAGAAATGCTCACAGCCGCAAAAGCCGGACATTACGCGGTCGGCCAGTTCAACATCAACAACCTTGAGTGGACTAAGGCAGTCCTCCAGGTCGCAGAAGAGCTCAAAGCACCCGTTATCCTCGGCGTGTCAGAAGGCGCGGGCAAGTACATGGGCGGCTTCAGGACAGTCCAGGCTATGGTCGAGGCAATGGACGCTTCGCTCGGCATCACCGTACCCGTCTGCACACACCTCGATCACGGCACCTATGAGGGCGCGTACAAGTGCATCAAGGCGGGCTTCACGTCAATCATGTTCGACGGCTCTCATTTCCCCATCGATGAGAACGTCGCGAAAACTGTCGAGCTGACACACGCTGCTCACATGCTCGGAATGACGATTGAGGCTGAAGTAGGCGCGATCGGCGGCGAGGAGGACGGCGTTATCGGAATGGGCGAGTGCGCAGACCCGGACGAGTGCAAGAGGATTGCTGACCTTGGAGTCGACATGCTCGCGGCTGGCATCGGCAACATTCACGGAGTCTACCCGGCCAACTGGAAGGGACTCTCATTCGAGACACTCGCAAAAGTCCAGGAGAAGACCGGGATTATGCCCCTCGTCCTTCATGGCGGCTCAGGAATCCCTGACGAGATGGTCAAGAAGGCTATCACCCTCGGAGTCAGCAAGGTCAACGTCAACACAGAGTGCCAGCTCGCATTCTCAGCCGCAACACGCAAGTACATCGAGGACGGCAAAGACAAGCAGGGCAAAGGCTATGACCCCCGCAAGCTGTTGGCACCCGGCGTTGAGGCCATCAAGGAAACAGTCAGGGAGAAAATCAGACTCTTCGGTTCGGACGGGAAAGCGTAAAATTGAGCGGTAAACGTTACTACATTGACCACAAGTTTATCGGTGACGGGAGCCTCGCTGTAATCGCGGGGCCCTGCTCCCTAGAATCCCCCGAACTCGGTCTCAGGGTCGCCAAGTACATGAAGCGTCTTTGTGATGAGCGGGGGCTTCTTTACGTCTTCAAGGCCTCATTCGACAAGGCTAACCGCACTTCCGTCCACGCTTGGAGAGGGCCGGGTCTGGAAAAGGGACTCGAACAGCTCGCGGAAATCAAAGCCAAAGCAGGAGTCCCGGTGCTGACCGACATTCACGAAAGCGCACAGGCTGCCCCGGCAGGTGAAGTTGTCGACATCATCCAGATACCAGCGTTCTTGTGCCGGCAGACTGACCTCCTCGTTGCCGCCGCAAAAACCGGGCGCGTCATCAACATCAAGAAGGCTCAGTTTCTCGCCCCTGAAGACATGGTTTATGCCGCCGCGAAATGCCGGGAGGCCGGGAACGACAACGTCATGCTTTGCGAGCGGGGTACTATGATGGGCTATCACCGTCTTGTTGTCGACATGGCCGGGCTTGTTGCGCTGCGTGAGATGGGCTACCCTGTTGTCTTTGACGCTACTCACAGCGTGCAGAGGCCGGGCGGTCTGGGAGGCTCTAGCGGAGGGGATTACAGGCTTGCTTTCCCGCTTGCGAGGGCGGCTGCCGGTGTCGGAATTGATGTGATATTCGCTGAGACTCACCCCAACCCTAAAGAGGCACTCAGCGACGGGCCTAACATGATTCCTCTTGACCAGATGGCAAAGTTCCTTGATGAGGTTCTTGCTGTACACAATTTGCAGAAAACTTTTGAGCAGTAACAGACAGGCGGGAAATTTCTCCTGCTGAACATCATACTAAGAAAGCTGGTGAAAATATGAGCAGCCTGATAGTCTCAAGGTTCGGAGGAGATGAAGCCGCAAGCTCTCACGAACTCAGGAAAGCCGCCGAAGTCCTCACGTCAGACCCTTCACGCCGCTATGCAGTGGTCTCCGCGCCCGGCTCAACCCCGGACAGTGTAGGCATAACGGACATGCTTTATCTTTGTCACGCGAGGTTTGGACGACGTGAAAATTATGATGAGATTCTGAACAAGATTGCAGAACGTTACACAGAAATTGTTACGGGGCTGGGTCTGAATTTCAATGTGAAGGCTGAAGTTGACTCCGTTCGCAAAAGCATCGAGCTGGGGATGAGCCTTGATTATGTCGCAAGCAGAGGGGAGTACATAACCGCAAAGATTTTCGCGGAATATCTCGGCTGGAATTTTGTTGACGCTTCCGGGCTGATATTCTTCAACGATGACGGAACACCCGACAAGGAAAAGACATTCAGGATTGCCGGGGAAAAATTATTGTCCCTCAAGAACGCCGTAATACCGAGCTTCTACGGTTCACTGCCAGACGGAAACATCAAGACGTTTGTACGCGGGGACTGTGATACTGCCGGGGCAATAATAGCGTGCTGTGTTCATGCTGACGTA
The DNA here is from genome assembly GCA_017446055.1 of Synergistaceae bacterium. GTDB lineage: Bacteria > Synergistota > Synergistia > Synergistales > Aminobacteriaceae > JAFUXM01. The sequence continues at coordinate 79,990 of JAFSRQ010000146.1, forward strand.
TTCGAGAAGTGGAGCAGCACCGCAAAAGTCTTCAGCGCAGATCCTGCCGTCATCCCCAATCCTGACGTGATACGCAACATAACGTACATGGAGACTCTTGAGCTCAACTATGTAGGCATGAACATAGTTACGGACAACGTGATACTCATGCTCAGTGAGGCGGGAATACCCATGAGGATATCGAGCATACATTCTCCTGATGATGAAGGGATGCTCACAACACCAAGCCTTCCGGGTGATGCGCGTCGCAAAGTTACGGCATGTATAGCGGGTCAGAAGAACTTCACGAGCGTGCATATACGCAAATACGGCATCAACAAGGATTATTCGTTCAACGAGAAACTTTTCGGGGTATTCGCACGTCATCACATATCATGCCCCTACAGCTTGTCGGGAATACATCAGATGTCCGTCATACTGAAAGCTCCCGTTTTCGACATAAGGCGCGCGCAGATCCTCGGTGAGCTGCAAAGGGAACTGAACCCGGAAGAAATCACCGTAGAGAAAGGATTATCCCTGATCGCAGTAATCGGTGAAGGAATGGGTACGGTGAAGGGGACATTCAGCAGGATATTTGACGCTCTTGCGGGGGCATCGGTGAAGGCCAAAATGGTGGAGCAGGGAGCGGATCAGCAGAATATCATAGTGGGAGTCTCTGACAGTGATTATGATACGGCTGTGAAGACCCTGTACAATGAGCTGATACTGAACTGAAAGGGGGATAACTCAAATCACAGACAGTGAACTTCTTGATGCCGCCAAGAAATTAATGATGACAGAGGCTCATGAGATACTGAAATCGGCGGATAATATCAGCGTTGAGATGGTCAGGGCAGCCCGCGAGATATATTCATGCACCGGGCGTGTTGTTGTCGTGGGACTGGGCAAATCCGGCCATGTGGGGCGCAAGATTTCCGCGACTCTTGCGTCTCTTGGGACTCCGTCATTCTTCCTTCACGCCGCAGAAGCCTCGCACGGTGATTTAGGCATGGTTCGCCGCGAGGATATTGGCTTGTTCGTCAGCAATTCGGGAGCGTCATCCGAGATTGTAGCCCTTCTTCCCCACTTCAGGAGGACAGGCGCGGGACTCATCGCTATAACCGGCTCGTTAGTCTCACCTCTTGCGGAAAACGCCGACATTGTCATAAACGCCCACGTAAACGACGAAGGAGACCCCCTACAGTTAGCCCCTATGAGCAGTACGACACTTGAGCTTGTTCTGGGTGATGCTCTTGCGGCTATGGTTACGATACTGCGCGGACTTAGGCGTGAGGATTTCGCGCTGTTCCACCCTGGCGGGACTCTCGGAAGGAAGCTGCTGACACGAGTCCGTGATGTCATGGGCAGGGGGGAGAATCTCCCGGTTGTCTGTGAGGGTGTTACGGTGAAGGATGCCTTGTTCGTGATTACAGGGAAGGGTTACGGAGCGGCTTGTGTTGTCGACTCTTCCGGGAAACTCACGGGGATATTCACGGACGGGGATCTTCGCAGGCTCATGGAGAAGTGCGGCAATGACGCTTTCACCACAAGAATCGAGGACGCTATGACACGCAGTCCCAGGACAATCAGCCCGGAAGCCCTTGCTGCTGAGGCCGTGAGGGTGATGGAGCGCGAAGAAATCAGTGTGCTTATTGCTGTCGACGGCGGAAAACCAGCCGGAATAGTACACATACACGAATTACTGAAAGCGGGTATAGCATGAATATACTAGGAGTAATCCCGGCGCGCTATGCGTCAACACGTTTTCCCGGAAAGCCCCTCGCCGACATTCTCGGAAAGCCTATGATTATGCGTGTCTATGAGCGTGCGAAAATGTCAGAAGCTCTAAGCGGCCTAGTTGTTGCTACTGATGACGCGAGAATATATGACTGTGTCGTGAACGCCGACGGCCATGCAGTGATGACGGACTCAAGTCTCCCGAACGGCACAGCAAGGTGTGAGCAGGCACTCAGGATTTGCGGCGGTGATTATGACGCTGTGATAAACATTCAGGGTGATGAGCCTCTTCTTGACCCGGTAATGATTGATGAGGTCGCCGGGCTTCTGGAGAATGACTGCTGCGCTACATTGTGCCGGGAAATTCACGGTGATGCGGGCAATCCCAACGCCGTGAAAGTCGTGATGACTCTTGACGGTTACGCCCTGTACTTTTCGCGCTCAGTCATACCCTACAAGCGCAATGCGTCAGACCTTCCAGTGTACGAACACATAGGCATATACGGTTACAGGACGGAATTTCTGCGTGAGTATGTGAGTCTGAGTGATACGCCTCTGAGCATGGCCGAGTCTCTTGAGCAGCTGCGCATACTTGAGCATGGCCGGAGGATAAGAGTCGGCATTATCCGGAGCGAGGGAAAGAGCATAGGAGTCGACACCCCGGAAGATTTACAGAGAGTGAGGGAAATACTTAATGCCTAAATTCAGAAGGACGGTAATAATCAGCGACGGCATAAAGGGACATTATCACCAGTCGTTAGGGGTAGCCGAGTGGATGGAGAGACTCTCCGGGACAACGCTGGACCCGGCAATAGTGAGCATACCCCCGCTGACACTGTTTGACCGCGTGTTCAAGCTGAAACTTTTGGTTCGCGGCCTTGAAGTTCACGGCGGATCGTTCTCGCGTGAGTGGCTGAAGTCTATGGGAGTCCGCTACAACAAGTACGAGGAAGGTACGACTCTGTTCATCTCGGCGGGAAGCAAGGCAGCTCCTTTCTGCATGACACTGGCCAAAGCTACACATAACAAGTGCGCGGTGCTGATGACACCTTCAGTGTTAGGCACAAAATCATTCGACTATGCCATTGTCCCCAAGCACGACAAGCCCGATCTCAGGCAGGGGAACGTGATAACTACTTTGGGCGCGCCTAATCACATATACGAGCCTACCCTGAAGGATATAGCCTCGCACTATTTCGCGGGAAGAGACTTCAGGGGGCATAAAGTCATAGCAGTGTTAATCGGCGGGAGTGATGCGAACTACAAGATAAATTCGCGCTGGGTCAGGGAAATATTGATGCCCTTGCAGAGCGTGAAAGACGCAAAATTTCTCATAACTACCTCGCGGAGGACAGGTGAAAGCGTAGAGAATACCGTAGAAGAAATATTTTCGGGAAATCCCAGCCTTGAACACATGTTCCTGTTTTCGCGTACACCTAACCAGAACTCTATCACGGCTATATTAGGGGCGGCGACTCATGTTCTTGTTACGGAAGACTCTGTGTCGATGGTCTCTGAGGCGGTTACAGCTGGCTTCCGTGTAGGGCTGATACGAGTCCCAAGAACGACCGGGCAAATCAAGCACATGCTAGGCTTCGGGGCGAGAAGGTTTGATGACATGTTCGAGGAGTTTTCGCAGAGGGGATTGATTCATGACTTCGGCCCGGAATTTTACTACCCGAAATTCCTTGAGTCATACGAGCAGAGGCACGGACAGGACTTCAACGAGGCCAAACGGGCGGCTGACTGGATACTTCATCACAGCTAGAATGAGAATATTGTACGTCATGCCCGGATTTGACGAGGGCGGAACGGAAGTGCATGTGCTGAATCTGATTCGCCAGATGTCCGGGCGCGGCCATGAAGTAACGCTTGCGTCATCCGGCGGAAGGCTTGAACACAGTCTCCCCCCGTCAGCAAGAATCCTCCACATGCCTGCCGACAAGAAGAACCCGGTAACAATAATATACTGCGCTGTGAAGCTAGCCGTTCTCAGCAGGAAATACCGCTGGGACATAATACACGCGCACTCAAGAGTCCCCGCGTGGATTTCGTGGCTGCTGTCGTGGATGACAGGAGTCCCTTGGGTGGTTACGGCGCATGCTCTGTACTCGCTGAACCTGGGGATAACCCCGCTGAAACATGCTGACGGAGCAATCTGCATATCGCAGGCCGTGAAGAAGCATCTCGTGAATCACCTTCCCCCTGACACAGTGATAATCCCGAACGGAATAATCCCGCCAAAGCTGAGGCACAAAGATTTTCCTCATGATGAGACGAAGTTTCTTGCTGTCGGACGGCTGACTCACCTCAAAGGGCTTGATGTCGCAATGAGGGCGTTGGCACTGCTGAAGGGGCATGAGTGGACGCTAGATGTACTCGGCGAGGGGGACGAGAGGGTGAATCTTGGTGGGCTTGCGCGTGAGCTGGGGATAGGTGAGCGGGTGAGGTTCTTGGGGGACAGGGACAGGCCGGAAGTAGAGCGGTACATGGCCAGGTCATCGTGCCTTCTTTTCCCGTCATACAGTGAAGGTATGGGGCTGGTTGTGCTTGAGGCGTTAAGCGTGGGGCTGCCTGTGATTGCGTCAGACCTGGAGGCACTGAGGGAGTTTGCTGACGGTGAGCTTGTGCCTGCGGGTAATGTTGATGCGTGGCGGAGGGCGATTGAGCGGTTCATTGTGTCGGGGGAGGCTTGCAGGTTTGACGCCGGGAGGATTGTCACGGCTGGTGAGATGGCCGGGAGGGTTGAGGAGTATTACAGGAAGAAAATTTCCCTGCACCGTTCATGACAGCACAGGGAAATTTCAGATCGCTTCACATAGTATTTACGTCCGGCTCATCGTACATGGGCAGCTCGTCAGAAAGATGCATCCCGCATTTTCTGGCAATATCGTAGACGTCTTTGATTGCGGCCTTGTATTCATTAGTGATGTCCTCTTCAGATCTGTCGTAGAACAACCAATCTATCAGCCTGTTCAGCCATCCTATGAGTTTTCCGCCTTTCAGGAAGTCAAGCACTGCGTTAACCCCGGTTATCCTGCTTTGTGCAAGCTGGAGCGCGTATTTTCCGGCTTCTTCCGCGCTATATACATCATTCGCGGATTCAATATAGCCGTTGGATAGCATTGTCGTCCTCTGGTTGAACAATGCTCTGCTGCCGTCAGTGATGGAATAGTAGACTTCAGCCGTTATCATAGTTCGGGCGAGATCCGCTAATCCGAGAAGGCCTACACTCGTCTCAACCAAGCTGTTCACAAGTTCAACTTGATGAATTACAGGGAAGAATATTCCTGCAACGCCTATGATACTCTTGACCGTAGCCACAGCAATTTTCTTGCCCTGAGCAGCCTTGACTTTCTGGTCAAACGAAGCCCAGTTAGGCTCGCCTGAAGCGTCAAACATATCTGCGATTTCTGCCGCGCCGTCTCTGGTAACATCCGTGAATTTTGTATCTCCTTCAATGCGCCTCAGAAGGTCAAGATATTTCTGGTACTGTGCGTAATTGGCCTCTATCTTGCCGTAGGTGTCTGCAATCGCAAAGCATTCTGCTGTAGCGTCCGCCGCATTGAACAGAACAGTGATAACGCCTCCCGCAATTCTTCCGCCATTACCGTCCGCAAGATCACTTCCTTTTTTCCTCAAGTCAGAGGCCTTTCTGAGCCATTCCCAAGGACATGGCAGCTCTATCTTGTTGTAGGCAGTAAGTGTTGAAATAATCCCGGAAGCTGAGTCAAGGACAAAGGATCCGAATTGCAGCATATCGTTCGCTATGTCAGTCCAGCCTTCTGATTTTTTCAGGTCATCATAGGCCGTCATCAGTGAGTCCGACATATCGAGTATGCTCTGCAGCTCTTCCCTTAGGGCTGTATGCTGCTCCGTGTAGGTGATCATCTGCAGGCTGTCCATGTTGATGCCGTTAACAATGTACTTGCCTATCCATGAGCTGTTCATTTTATCTATGTCAGCTTTCTTGACCCTGAGCATTTTCGCCATAAGTTTATCGGTCTTATCTTTTGCATCATCAGCCCTCGTCTTTGCCTGCTCAGAGAGCATAACTTGATTGCCTCCTACTACATAGAAGAAGTTACCAGCACTCCTCAGCAACTGAATCACGTTTGAGACCATGTTAATGCCTTCGTACATATTCTCGCTGTTGCTCCTTCTTGCCGCCGCCTGTGCATCCCTAGACAAAACATCAGCTGATGTCGCATACGTGTAGAAGTAATCAATGAACGCCTCTTTTGCCAGCTTTTTCTGATCCCCGGCAAAAACTTTTATCGCGTCCTTGATCAGGTTGCCTTTGTCAGGGACTGCAAGGTTCAGGTATTCATTCGGGAATCCGCTGTCCTGTCTGAGAGCATCAATATCTCCCGGAAGAATCGTGTACTTCAACGGTGAAGTGTGCATGATGTAGATTTCACTGTAGTCGCTGTAGCCATCGGAGTCAGAATCAATCAGCAAAGGATTGCTCTTCATATTTATGTAGGGGACTTCGTATTTATCGACTTCAATGGAAATTTCATCACCGTTCTTTATTCCGTCTCCATCCCAGTCCGCGCTATTAGTGAAGTCCATGCTCAACACTCCGCTGAACAATGCAACGCCGTTTATCGTCAGCGTACCGTCATCAAGAAGCCGGGTGAAGTAGTCCGAAATACCGTCATTGTTGCTGTCAGTTGTCATGTCAATTACTTCGCTCTCTATCTCCTCGTACACTTTGTCCAGGTCAAGAAGCTCTCCTGAACTTTCGGATGCTGTGGCGTGGTAGTATTTTCCCTGCGTTCCTGACGCTATTTTCTGGAGCAGGTCTTCATCAGCCGTTCCAAGCCCGATTGTGTATATGACTATGCTGTCAGCTTTTGCCTGCGCAATAATTCCATCGTAGGAGTATTGCGGTGTGCGAGTATCTTGTCCGTCCGTCAGGAAAATAATGTACCTGTATCCTGATGATGATGTCATAAGGAGCTGTGTAGCTTCGTGAAGACCTGTTGAACCATCCGTTCCGTAATGCCCGTAACCGTCTGCGTCAAACTCGTCATAGCTTATGCCGTTAATCGCACGGGTCAATTCGGCTTTGTCTGTCGTGAGGCCGGAAACGACCGTAGCAAAGTCCACAAATTTCACTACCGCTCCTCTGTCTTTTCCGTCCCGTAGCTTGTTCACGAAATTTCTTGACAGAGTCTTGAACATCTGCGTACTGTCGTTTTCATTCATGCTTGCCGAATAATCGATGACGAACACAATATCCAGACTCGCACTGCCTAAGCTGCCAGTTGCCGACGGTGGCCTTATGTCAACGTCCCATACCTTGTCGAACTCTACGCTGTTCAGAAGGACATACATCGAGAAATGCGAGACCTCAGCAATGATTTTCCTCCCTTCTATGCGCTGGCCTTCAACCTTCCTGAGAATACCCGTCTCTTCCTCCAAGCAGTATATAGCGGGCTGAAAGTCTGTGCCTATAGTCCCGGCTTCGCTTCCGAGCGTGAACGTAATCACTGCTGTGTCAAACGATGTATCCGCGTTCAGCTCATAAGCCGCCAGATAACCGGGAATGAATTTTGACACAAACGGACTTCCTGAAAGACTCGCGGGCAGTATTGACAGAGAACCAGCCGCTTCCGCTGACGATTTCATGCTTACGGCAATGTCTACAGCTTCGGGATTGGCTGAAACTTGGTCTGTCCTCAGAGATGTCGTGAAGCTCGTTTCTGCCTTGAGTGGGTCAGAGCCAAGCGCGACTTCGAGGCCGTCATCGACTCCGTCCCCGTCAGTGTCAGCTTTGAGCGGGTCAGTGCCGTATGTCATGACTTCGTCGTAATCCGTGAGCCTGTCGTGATCCGTGTCCTTCACTATCATGTTAGTGCCGTAATTCGCCTCCTGAATGTTGGTCAGCCCGTCTCCGTCAGCGTCTTCGTCCCTGTCAGGTATTCCGTTGCCGTCCGTGTCCTCTGCGAGAGGGTTATAGTTCAGCCAGTTGATTTCGTCCCAGTCGGTCAGGCCGTCATCGTCTGTGTCGGGGTTGTCCGGGTCTGTGCCGTACGTGATTTCCAGCAGGTCAGGCATTCCATCATTGTCGCTGTCGGTTATGTCGTTGCTGTCCCACCACTTGGCATAAAGCGTGATGTCCCGCGATATTGGGGTACTGAAGTTGAACCTGAACGCGAACCCTTCTGATGGATACCATCCCATGAACGAGGAGTTGTCTTTGTCCGGCTCTTCGGGAATCTCGGCATTTCCTCCCGCGCTGACTGTCTGGGCTTCTACCTCACTGCCTCCCTGCGAGTCGAACGTTACAGTATAGCCTGATGGCGTGGGATTCGGAGTCGGCGCAGGATCAGGCGAGATTATCGGTGTCGGTATGGGCGTAGGGTCTGGCGAAACTATCGGGACAGGAGTCGGTGTCGGCTCTGGCTCAACAATCCCCAAGTTGCCTCTGCTTGACCCTCCGCAGCCCCCGGCCATATTTGCCCGTCAACAACAAATACACATGACCAAATCCCGCCCGCCATAGCACAAGCCCTTGTTATTTTTATGCCCTCATTCGCCCCGTAACAACACACAAAAAATGCCCGGCATCACCTCGACACCGGGCGCAGGATTTCTCCCTGTCAGTTATTCTTGAACAGCAGCGTCATCAGCCCCAGCACTTCATTTCCCCAGTCCCCCGCGTTTTTCGCCAAATCCTCCGGCGACGGCTCTTCACTCTCTCGCAGCTTCAGAACCTCGCACAGTATCGAGTTCACCTCAGGATTCCCACCGTAACCAGGCATGAAGCTCACCGCATGAAGTATCAGCCCCTTTATGCTCTTGCGCTCAGTCTCAGACAGCCACGAACACAGGAAGTCCCCGTAATACTCCGGGCCGTATTGTGTCGGAAGGTTCAGCGGCTTCTGTGCCTCAAGCCTGAGATTGTCGTCATCAGTCAGCGCAAAATACTCGTTCATCCTCCTGCGCAAAGGCTCAAAGACCCTCTCCTCGTCAGCCGCAATCGACGCGCACGTGAACTCAAGTATGAATGACGCTACACGATATGCCTGCGACAATTGAGTCCCAAGCGCAAGCTCATGGAGGAGTATCTTGTCGTTCCAGTTGTATTCGCGGCCTGACACGCCCAGATCCGGCAATATCTGCCAGCCTTCAACCTGTGCTGTGTCTACGATGGCTTTGCGTTCCTTGCCCGTTAGCTTTACGTTAGGGGACATGCTGAACTTCATGAGCTTTCCGAGATCACCAAGTGTAGCAATCAAAGGCAGGTCGCTTCCTTCAGGGCGCAAAGTCTTGATGAAGGACTCAAAGTCAGGGCGTTCCTCAATGTTGGCGAGGTCCGGCACTTTTTCGGCGGACTTGCTTGCTTCGAGGAAGACTTCCCACGAGTCAACAAGAGACTTGAAGATTGACAGGTCGGAAAAGAAGTCGGGAATCTCTACGGACTCGTTGTCTTTCTTGCTGAGTGTTACTGACGGGTTGCTTGGCTTGTATGACACTTTGAGGGTAGTCTGAGGCTTAATGAGAATCAATCCGCCCTTGCACAGCTCCTTGTAGATAGGTGTGAACTTCTGTAGTGCCTCGTCCGAATGCCTGATTTGCGGCTGGCCTTCCCTGTGAAGTTTTCCGCAGGTCCTCATCAGAGTGAATGCCACGACAGACGGAAGCGGCAGCATTGAGTTAGCATACGAGTTCAGGAGAATATCAAGCAGTCCTTCCGGCACTGAGTCCATTTTCTTGCACATAGCCAGAAGATCCTCATCCGGCAGCCATACCTTTATCGCAAGCCACGTGATGAACCTCACCAGATTATCCTTCAGGGCATCCCATCTCAGCAGGGGAAGAAGCCTGAAAGCCTCGTTGATGCACATCCCTAGGTCAAGTTTGTCGATGATTGTTCGCCGCTCAATACCGTAGAGCCAGATTGCCGGGTAGCACATGTGCAGGGGGGGCTGAATCCTTGCTCCCGAAAGCCACGTGAGATATACGCCGCGCTGTAACGGTGTCATGGCCGCGTAGGACTCTGCGCCTTCAGCCGGGAGAGTGTCGCCCTTCTGCGGAAACTCAACAGGCAAGGTAACATCAATGCATGACGGCTCCGGGGTGGCTGGTTCACCGTTCGACCAGTAAGCCGTCGGTCCCGGCACCGCGATATTCTCCAGCTGTATATTCCCGGAACGCCCGCACCATCTCAGAAGGTTTGCTTTTGCCTGAGCCTGCTTCTTGGGTTCTGACGAGAGTCCGTAAGGTGAGTCTTCACCCGCCGGAGCATGTGCCGAATATGTAGCACCCGCCGCTAGTCCGGGGTCTGTTACTGGTTTTGCTGACAGCACCAACGCTGTATCATCTTCGCTGTCGTCAACAATCTCTACGTCAGGGAGGTCAAGCGATTCGGGATTTTCCGGCGATGGAGTCGGGGACTCACCGTTTGCGTTTTCGCCCGTGCCGTCCTGATGTGCTGTTCCTGACTGCTGACGGAGGAATGCCCCTACAGCCACTACAATGAATAAGCCTATGACAAGATATATCATGAGATTCTGCTATCCTCCTGCAAGATTTCCATCTGGAACTTCTCAAGCATCATAGCCGGATTATATGACAACTTCGCTTCCCTGAGACCAGCTTCGCCCATATCCTCCTCGCGGTTCACCCAAGTGTAATTCTGGCACTGCTCCTTGAGGAACATATTATTGATGGCCTGATAGCTGCCGGCATATTCCGGGACTGCCTTCTCGAAGCGTATATCTATAGTTTCCGCGTCAAGCTCCTCCGCAATAGTGTAGGCTACGATTTCCCCGTCAACCTTCAGCATACCCCCCGAAAACCTGAAATCCCCCCATCGGTCTAACGCGTTCTGTATGGCTCTGTCCTCGTCAGCAAGCGAGTCTGCCTCATCGGGAGTCATAGTGAGCATTCTGTGAGCTCGCCATTTCTCCTGGAACGACATGATGTCAGCAAAGTCGTCAGGTGTTACCGGGTAATAGTCCCACTCGTAGCCCGTGAGGAATGCCCGCACCCTGTTGCGCTTGTGGGCGTAGGATTTCCCCTTGAGGGCTGTCATGTCCTTTACGGCGTAAACATATTCGTGCTGGTCTCTGTCTTCGGTGAAACTGAGTCCCGGCCTGCCTGAGAGAATATCGCGGACTCTTGACGGGACATCATATATCAGGTCTCCCGGCTTGAAGTGCGACAATTCCGCGTCCCAGTCAGAAACAGCGTCCCAGTTTCCGCACGGCCCGAAGATTCCCGGCAGAGGCCCTCCTGACCTGAGCCAGCATAAAGCCCCGCCGGTCTCGGCAATCTCTATCGGGTAAGCGTGAGCCCAGGCCATTAATCCGAAGAACGAGTACTCCGCGTAATGAACGGGGGAAGCCTGATAGTAGCGCGTGTAAATATCTTTGTCCTGCCATGTTAGTTTTCTGAAATTCAGCATGTTGTTATTTCCCCTTCCTGCACAAAAAAAGCGGCTCTCACATTTTCGGGGAACCGCTTTCGAGTCTTGATGCGTGATACTGCTTTATTTGCTGATTGGCGCGTCAACAACGCTGTCTTTGAGGTCTTTGCCCGGACGGAAAACGGGAACTTTCTTCGCGGGAATAAGGACGACCTTCGAGGGGTCCTGCGGATTGCGCCCTTCTCTTGCGGCTCTCTCTCTGACCTCAAACACTCCGAACCCTACGAACGTGCATTTGTCGCCCTTTGCGAGTGCGCCCTGAATCTGCGCGAAAACCTCATCGACAACGGGAGCGACATCTTTCTTGCGCATTTCGAGTTTGGCGGTGATAGCGTCAATAAGTTCTGCTTTAGTCATAATTTACACCTCCTGCTTCAAACTTTTCTGCATTATATCAGCGTTTACGAATTATGCAATACATGAGGGCTGTATTTTACAGGGTTTCCGGGATATTCAGCGGCATATGCTTACGGTGTCCGGCTTACAGCATATTTCTGTACAGGCTGCGAGGCAATCACCGTTTTCATGTTGTAGAATAATAATCATAAATCTTAATCCTAATACAGAGGGTGATACCGATGAACTACATAAGCACCGTAACAATAACCGGCCTCATTCACCACTTGAGCCGCAAGAAGAACAGCAGCTATTTCCCGTTCTCTATCCGCCACGAAAATTTGTGGACTGACGGAACGCCCCGCAAAGATTTCCTCAGTGCCAGAGCATTCCGTGAAGACCTGCGCGAAAAACTTTCAGGCATGGCCGAGAATACCCCCGTCAAAGTGAAAGGCATACTGCGCTCCTCAAAGGGCAGCGGGGAAATGTTCATTGACGTAACAGAAGCCGAGTCCCTCCCTGAGCTTGGAGAACTCATCAACACCGTAACGCTTTCAGGAGCAGTGCACGTCATCAAGGCTCAGAACGAAGGCGAGACAGGCATCGGAATATACACGCGCTTTGCAGTGAGGCAGGAAGATTCAGAGCATGGCCGGGACTTTATCGTCGTTAGAGTCTACGATGAGGACATGAAGAAGATTCTTGCCGGGAAAAATGACAATGACCCCGTTGCAGTTGAAGGCACTCTGAGATCTTCAAGGGGAAGCGGGGTAAACTATGTGATGTGCGGAAAAATAGAATAGTGAGATGACATTATGGACATTCAGCGGCTTGAAGACAGTATACGCGGAAGACTGAGCAACTTTCCCGCGAAAACAAGAAGGGTTGCGGAGTATATTCTGGGAAATTCGCCGGAGATAGCGTTTCATTCCATCAGTGAGACGGCAGAGAAATTATCCGTATCACGCGCCCAGCTGGTGAGGGTGGCCAGGATGCTTGGCTTTGACGGCTATGCTGACCTCAAGAATACCCTGAAGAAGAAGCTGCTGAATCAGGTTATCCCCTCATCAGGCGATGCAATCCCAGAAGACACCGCCGACACCGCCCTGAGACTATGCCGGATAGAACATGCCAATATAGATGAGACTTACCGCAACATATCCATGAACCGCGAGGACGTTCGTAGATTCTGCAACGCCGTCCGTGATTCCGACTCTATATACTGCATGGGCTGGGGCATATCTTCAATGCCTGCTGAATGGCTGTACACACGTTTTGCCGAGCTTGGCATGAAAAGCGTGCTTATGCGGCGCGGCTCTCTCTCACTTCTCGAACAGGCACGGGGCATCAGCAGCAGCGACATGCTCATAGTGTGCGAGCTTCCCAGCTACGTAATCGAAGTAACAGAAGCGGCCGGGCAGATAGCCTCAAGGGGTACTCGTATTGCGGCGATAACAGACAGCCCCGCGGCACCTGTGTGCGAACACGCTGATATGCACTTCTACGTGAGCGACAATTCCCCGCTTTTCGGGAGCAGCCTTATAGGGTCGATGTTTGCTGTTCACGTTCTGACCTCTATACTGGCCAAAGAGATGGGTACGGAAGGCAGGCGCGCCCTTGAGGAACAAAGAGAGGGCCTGAACGATGAGCGTATATATTACCCGTCATACGGCCTGAGATATTGAGGCACAAAAAAAATCCCCTCGGCCATGTTCGACCGGGGGGAAATTTTTTCTGCGTGTAATGCTAGTTGAAGATGTCTGCGCTTTCGAGTACTGGTTCAGATTTTGCTGCTTCAGGCTGCGTGAATGTCTTGGGTTTTGGCCTGCCGTCTGACCTGTAAGCAATACTCCTGAACGACTCAGCCCCTGTTCCCGCCGGAATAAGATGGCCGATGATGACGTTCTCCTTCAGTCCGCTCAACGGATCCATCTCGCCCTTCACCGCCGCTCCCGCAAGAACCTGCGCAGTCTGCTGGAATGATGCCGCGCTGAGGAAGCTGTCAGTCGCAAGAGCCGCCTTAGTGATACCGTGAATGAACGGCCTGCACTCAGGGAACTCACGCATTCTCTGCACGAATGTATACTCGCGTATGAGGTGTACTGTTTCGGGCTTCGAGTTCGCCGGACGCACCCAAATCTCCGTGGGGTTCATCGCCGCTATCTCCGCTATATTTTCCGCTCTAAGCTCAGTTCCTCCCGTGATGCCGGTCTTGCCGCTGTCATCGTCTGACTCCGACCCGGCTTCTGGCTCTTTCTCTTGGGACTCGGTTTCTGCTGAGGGTCTGAAGACACCGCTGACGTAGACCTTGTTCCTGAGTCTTGTGGCCAGCAGCTTGCGGAGGAGTTCAATGCGCCTTATCGTGAGCACTTCTTCTCCGTCGTCAAACTCTATCTGCTGAATATCACCTTTTGCGAGGGCTTCAATCATTCCTTCGTCGACAGTCTTCCCGGAAAATTCGCCGTCCTCGTAAACGTCCTTCCCGATAATGTTCATGGCCGTCAATGCGCTCCGTATGCCGTCAGCGACATCGAGATATTCCACAGAGTTCCAGACCTTAATATCACGTTTGCCGCTCTGTGAGATTGCCTGCGCGTTCTTGGCGGTTATCGGTGTATCTGCATAAGCGAAAACCTTTTTGCCGGACTTCTCTTTCTTTGACGGTGTTGATATTTCCTCAGCCAGCCAGCTTTTGTCAACAAGCGCGTCAAGATGCTCCTTGTGCCTTATCCTTACGACTACCGGGCCTCCTGATGTTACGGTCTTGATGGCTTCGCGGCCCAAGTTTATGTTCTTCAGCTTTGTCTTGCCTACCGTTACCTCGTTGAGAAGCCTTGCGTTGAACAAACGTTTCCTGAATGCTGACTTGCCGATTATCACTTCGATTTCTTCTTCTGTTGCCTTGTCGTTGACCATAACAGTGTGCTTGATGGTGAATGCCTTGATTGGCCCGCCCGGAGGAAGTATCTTGCGGAATGCCTCTTCAGTGAGCGGCTGGCCGATGTACTGTTCAAGCTCTTCGTCCGGCCTGTCAAGGGACACAAGAACATAGCCGCCGAATTTGTCGACAGCGTCCTTTATGCGCCTCTCGTTGTCCTCTGTGATTTCGCGCTCGACTCTTGCAACGTCATCCTCCCAGATCATATCGCCCGCCACAAATGAAGTGTCTCCTTCCTCGATTACCCTTACCTTGTTGAGCGGGGCAACCTTGCGCAGTATCACTTCTATGTGCTTGTTGTTTATGCTGACACCCTGAGAGTGATAGACGTACTGAATCTCATCGACAAGCATCTTCTGCACAGCGTCAATACCCTCGACTTCAAGCAGCTGCTGGGGGTCAATGCTTCCTTCAGTGAGGGGGGTAAGTTTGTGTACTTCCATTCCCTCCTCGACACCCTCTCTAATGTCCTGCCCTGAAGGTATAGCGTGGGACACTGTATTTCCTTCTTCGTCCTCGATTAAGACCTTGCGCTTTCCTTCCGTTATTATCTCCCTGATACGGCCTTCAACGCCGGCGAGTATGCAGACTTTGCGCGGCCTCCTGACCTCGAAGAGCTGTTCAATCCTCGGAAGACCCTGCGTAATATCCTCAGCCGAACGCACTCCGCCCGTGTGGAACGTCCTCATAGTGAGCTGGGTGCCAGGTTCGCCGATTGACTGTGCCGCTACGACACCGACAGCCTCGCCTATCGGGACAAGTTTTCGGGACGACAGGTCATGACCGTAACACTTCTGGCAGACTCCCTTCTTGAGAGCGCAAGCTAGCGGACTGCGTACCCAGACTTCATCGATTCCTGCTGACTCTATTTTCCGGGCTAGTGCTTCTGTGATTATGTCGCCTGACTTCACGATGACTTCACCGTTCGCTTCAACGTCATGAAGTGAAGTGCGCCCCGCGATTCTCTCAGCTATGCCTATCATTGTCTTGCCCTCGCTGATGAGGGGACGAATGCATATGCCCTTGTCCGTTCCGCAGTCATGCTCGGTGATGATGAGATCCTGCGACACGTCAACAAGCCTTCTCGTTAGGTAGCCTGATTTCGCCGTACGTAATGCCGTGTCAGCGAGTCCCTTTCTTGCGCCGTGAGTCGATATGAAGTACTCAAGCATATTCATACCCTCGCGGAAATTCGCCGTGATTGGGTAGTCGATAGTCTTTCCTGTTGGGTCGGCCATGAGTCCGCGAATGCCTGCCATCTGTCCGAGCTGACCCTTTGAGCCTCGCGCCCCCGAGTCAACCATCATCTTGACGGGGTTATCATCGCTCATGTGTGCCTCTATGCTGTCTGCGATATTCTTTGTTGCTTCAGCCCACAGCTTGCTCTTCTGGTCAAGGTACTCGTCATAGGTCAGAAGTCCCATCTCGTAGTTCTCTTTTGCTACCGAGTCTTCTGCTTCTGTCTGGCGGGTGATTTCGGCTTTCTCGTCCGGGATTCTCACAGCCTGTACTCCGAATGATATTCCGCTCCTTGCCGCCCAGTGATAGCCGAGGGACTTTATCTCGTCAAGCATCTCAACAACTCCGGGCCTGTCTACCTTGTCGTAAGCATCATCAAGAAGCCTGCCTATTTTCTTTTTGCCGAGCTGCTCATTAACGAACCTCAGCTGTGAGGCGATTCTTGTGTTGAACATAACGCGTCCGGGACTGGTCTCGAAGAACACTACACGGGGATTGCCGCTTACCTCCTCAAAACTGTTGACGACCACAGCATCATTGCCGTCTGAATATTTCCTCCTGCCTTTAGGATGACCCCATAATTCTGGATTTTCCTTCAGCCAGATTCTTGCGTTGACGTGGACAGTTCCGTGAGATATTGCCGACAGAACATCATCCATGTCCATGAAGTGCCGCCCGTCCCCCTTGAGTCCTTCGCGCATGTCGGTCAGGTAGTACACGCCCAGCACAATATCCTGCGTTGGGGTAACAACAGGTCTTCCGCTTGCGGGTGAAAGGAGGTTGTTTGCTGACAGCATGAGGAGTCTTGCCTCTGCCTGTGCCTCAATGCTGAGTGGTACGTGTACGGCCATCTGGTCGCCGTCAAAATCAGCGTTGAATGCCGTGCAGACCATCGGGTGAAGACGAATAGCTTTGCCCTCCATGAGTACTGGCTCGAATGCCTGAATGCCGAGTCTGTGCAGCGTAGGAGCGCGGTTGAGCATGACGGGGTGATCCTTGATGATGTTCTCCAGAATCTCCCAGATCTCGCTGCCGCCCTTCTCGATTCTGCGTTTTGCGTTCTTGACGTTGGGAGCGAGTCCTCCTTCAACCAGCCTGCGAATCACAAAAGGCTTGAACAGTTCCAGTGCCATCTGCTTTGGGAGTCCGCACTGATATATCTTGAGCTGAGGCCCGATGACGATGACAGACCGCCCGGAGTAGTCGACCCTCTTCCCCAGCAAGTTCTGACGGAAGCGTCCCTTTTTCCCGCGCAGCAAATCCGTAAGGCTCTTCAGCGGACGATTTCCCGCGCCTAATACCGCCTTGCCTACCCTGCCGTTGTCGATGAGAGCGTCAACACATTCCTGAAGCATTCTCTTTTCGTTGCGGATTATGATTTCGGGAGCATTGAGCTGCTGCAACTTCTTGAGCCTGTTGTTGCGGTTGATGACCCGGCGGTACAGGTCGTTCAAGTCGCTAGTTGCGAACCTTCCCCCGTCAAGCTGTACGAGCGGCCTCAAATCCGGCGGGATAACGGGAAGAACGGTGAGTATCATCGATTGGGGCTGAGAGTCGCTCTTCCTGAAGTCCTCCGTAACCTGAAGGCGTTTGATGAGCTTGCGCTTCTTCTGGCCGGTAGTGTCTGCTATCTGCTCCCTGAGAGAGTCGGCGAGGAAATCCAGATCCAGACGGTTAATCAGTGCCAGCACGCCATCCGCGCCTATTCCCGCGTCAAACCTGTCATCGTAAGCCTTGCACAACTTCTGCTGATGCTCGAATATCACATCGCCCTGCTCAAACGGCGAGCTTCCGGGCAATATCACCAGGTGGCAGGGGTCATCAACTACAACGCTGCACTGTTCATCCTCTGACCTGTTTTCGTCTTTCGGGAAAAGCTCCGGGTAAAGCTCGCGCGCCTTCTTGAGTTCGGACTCGGAAAGTATTCTGCCCTTCGAGAGTTCCTGATCTCCTACGTGCGCCTTCACTGTACCTGTAACGATAAAGGCATCATTATTCCCTGTCTTTGCGCGTTCTGCTGAGTCAGGAGCTTTTGAGGCCGGGACAATCGAGCCTGCCGGGAGTCCTAATTCGGGACTGTCTTCGGTGAGGACAAACGCGGGTTCAGCCCTGAGACTGTCATCGCCGTAATCAGTCTTGTACTTCGAGACCTGAGACGCGGAGATAATATCGCCGACGTTAAGCGGAATGCTCAAAGCCTCGTCAATCATGTACGCTTTCTCGCACCTGAAATCCTTATCGTAATGCTCATGAATCTTCACGGCGGTTGCTGAGATTACCGCGCCCTCGCTCACGATGTCGGGTCTTCCTGTTGCTGTAACCTTGTAGGCTTTCTCTGTCTTCTTGAGGGGGGCGAAATATATCACCCTCTCGAGGTCTTTCGCGCTCGTCCCAAGAAGAAGGCTCAACCTGCTGGGAATCCCGCGCAAGTACCAGATATGCACTACAGGGACGGCCAAATCTATATGCCCCATTCTTTCACGGCGGACTCTGTTGTCGGTTACTTCGACTCCGCAGTGTTCGCAGACGACTCCCTTGAACTTTGGCCCGGAACGCTTGTACTTCCCGCACTTGCACTCGTAGCTTCTTGTCGGGCCGAATATCCTCTCGCAGAATAATCCGTCGGTCTCCGGCCTAAGTGTACGGTAATTTATCGTCTCAGGCTTAAGCACTTCACCTTTTGAGATTGCGTGTATTCTTTCGGGCGTGGCTAATTTGATTCGTACTCCTGTGATTTCTTTTCTTCTGGCCAAATCTAAATATCCCCCTCTCCGATACTGTCAGGGTCAGCAAAAAGTTCCGGCTCATCGGTCATATTCTCCAGATCCTCGGCTGTAGGCTCTGCGCTCTCGAAAAGCATATCAGCGATTTCCGGCAGAATTTCCTGCTCATCATTTGCGGGTGCGCTGAGGATGTCTGTATCTTCTTCCTGAGTCTGCTGAGGCTTTGCGCGGGGCTTCCTGGGCTTTCTGGGCGATGAGAATATTTCAGGCGGCCTTCCCGTGAACATTGGCCTTTCGTCATCCTCGATAGGTATATCGCCGTGTGTGCCGTCGTCAAACTGGACTTCAACATCGAGTCCGAGTCCCTGCAATTCTTTCACGAGAACCCTGAAGCTTTCCGGGACTCCCGGCTTCACGAGGCTCTGACCCTTCACGATGCGCTCATATGTCTTGTCGCGGCCTCTGATGTCGTCAGATTTCACGGTCAGTATCTCCTGAAGGACATTAGCGGCTCCGTAGCCCTCCAACGCCCAGACTTCCATTTCTCCGAATCTCTGTCCGCCGAACTGAGCTTTTCCTCCCAAAGGCTGCTGGGTAATGAGACTGTAAGGCCCGGTTGAACGCGCGTGAATCTTGTCGTCAACAAGGTGATTCAGCTTCAGCATGTACATACAGCCGATTGTTACCTTCTTGTCCATAGGTCTGCCTGTCCTGCCATCGCGAATCGTAATCATTCCGTCCTCTGTCAGATCCGGGTACTTGCTCTCGGCAATCTTCCTCATCTCGGCAAAAATCTCGTTCTCGTTCGCGCCCTCAAAGACTGGAGTCGATACGTGCCAGCCGTTATTGAGCGCAACGAATCCCATGATAGTCTCAAGAACTTGGCCGAGATTCATGCGGCTGGGAACACCGAGCGGGTTAAGCACAACGTCGACAGGAGTCCCGTCCGGCAGATAGGGCATATCCTCGACTGGAAGAATCCTGCTGACGACTCCCTTGTTGCCGTGGCGGCCTGCCATCTTGTCGCCGACTGTGATTTTCCTGCGCTGTGCTACGTAGACTTTCACCGAACGTATTACGCCTGAGCCTAACGCTTCGGGTGAATTGCGCCTGTCCATCTGCTTTATGGCAACGACTTTACCCCATGAACCGTTAGGGAGCTTCAGCGAGTTGTCGCGGACTTCCCTGGCCTTTTCGCCGAATATAGCCCGTAACAATTTCTCCTCTGGGGTCTGGTCTGACTCACCTTTTGGCGTAACCTTGCCGACAAGAATATCCCCGGCTGTAACTTCCGCGCCGATTCTGATTATCCCGTCATCATCAAGATTCCGCAGCATGTCTTCTCCTACGTTGGGAATATCGCGGGTGATCTCTTCTGCTCCGAGCTTGGTCTCTCTTGCTTCTATCTCATACTCTTCTATGTGGATTGACGAGAATTTGTCTTCCTTCACGAGATTTTCACTGAGAAGAATTGCGTCCTCGAAGTTGTAGCCCTCCCACGGGACGAAAGCGACAAGCACATTATGCCCTAAAGCGAGTTCGCCGTTCTCTATTGCCTGACCGTCTGCGATAATGTCATCCTTCATGACTTCCTCGCCCTTGCGGACTAATGGACGCTGGTGGATTAGTGTCGACTGGTTCGAGCGGCGGAACTTTATCATCTCGTAGGTACGTTCGCGGCCTTTTGCGTTGCGTATCTTTATGCGGTCTGAGTCTACGTATGTTACTGTGCCGTCTTCCTTTGCCGTTACGCATGAGCCTGAATCCCTTGCGATTCTGTGCTCGATTCCCGTGCCTACTCTGGGTGCTTCGGGGACTAGGAGCGGTACTGCCTGACGCTGCATGTTTGACCCCATGAGTGCCCTGTTAGCGTCGTCATGCTCAAGGAAGGGGATTAATGCTGTTGACGGTGAAACTATCTGACGCGGTGAAACATCCATATAGTCGACCATATCAACAGGAATAGTCTCAATCTCGCCCGCATGCCTCGTTGGGCATCTGTGATCCGCATCGCCCACTAAGGTTATACCGTCATCCTCAAGCTGTGTATTTGCCGGAGCAACATAGCACTTGTCTTCATCGTCAGCAGAGAGAAGCCTTATCTCATCGGTAAGTTTACCGTCCTTCACTACACGGCGGGGAGTCACCAGGAAACCGTGAGAGTTGAGACTCGCATATGTCGTGAGTGATGACACGAGTCCGATATTCGGGCCTTCGGGTGTCTCTATCGGGCAGACGCGGCCATAGTGCGTTGAGTGAACATCTCTTGCCTCAAACCCGGCGCGCTCGCGGCTGAGTCCTCCCGGCCCAAGTGCTGAGAGTCTGCGGCGGTGCGTAACTTCTGCCAGAGGATTGGTCTGATCCATGAACTGAGAGAGCTGGCCTGACCCGAAAAATTCCCTCAGACATGCGGCTATGGGTCTGACGTTGATTAATTCGCGCCCGGTAACTTCATCAAGATTCGGAATCGTAGTCATCCTCTCGCGGACTATTCTCTCCATCCTGAGAAGCCCTATGCGAACCTGATTCTGTAACAGCTCACCGATTGAGCGGACTCTCCTGTTGCCGAGATGGTCAATATCATCGCTGGTTTTGTCCTCGGCCTTCATCGCAAACATTTCCTTCACGATAGTAACAACGTCCTCAAGGCTGAGGAGTCTCTCATCTTCGGAAACGTTCATATTGAGCCGCCTGTTGAGCTTGTAGCGTCCTACCCTGCCAAGTGTGTAACGCCTGGGATCCTGAAGCAAGCTCCTGAAGTAGTCGCGGGCATTCTCGATTCTCCCCTGCTCATTAGGCTTGAGACGCTTGAAGATGTCCTTGATTGCCTCGTCAGGGCTGTCTGTAGTGTCCCGGGTTAATGTCCGGGCTAAAGCAGGCTCCATATCGTAGACAAGAATCCCGGCTCCCTCGGAATTGTCCGCATTATAGAGCCTCGCTATGTGTTCCTCCTCAAGGATTGTACCGCGCGCGACTATGATATTTCCTCTCTCATCAGTGGCATTTTCCGCGGCCATGTAGCCTTTGAGGTCAGCGTTATATTCCTTGAACACCGTCTCAATTCCGAGAAGCTCAAGTATATGGTCGTTGTTCCTTGCTCCGAGTGCCTTAAGCAGAAGGGTTACGGGCAGTTTCTTCCTGTTGTCTATATTTGCTGTAACAAGCTCTTTCTCTGAGTCGGGCATAGCGAAATCAAGCCATGCGCCGCGGTCGGGAATCAGTTTCGCCGAACAGCCGTCAGAATTGTGCGTGAAATATATTCCGGCAGAACGCGCCAGCTGGTTTATCACGACTCTTTCTGTCCCGTTGATGATGAACGTACCCCTGTCCGTCATTACGGGGAAATCACCGAGGAATATCTCTTTTGCGTCCTTCCTGACCTGCGTCTTTGTGTTCGTGAGACGGATTACAGCCTTTATAGGCCGTGCCCACGTCATATCCTTTTGTCTTGCTTCTTCTTCTGTTATCTTGGGTTTGTCGATTGAATAGCTCAGAAACTCTAAGGCAAATGCCCCGTCATAACTCTCTATAGGGAAAACTTCTTCTAGTAACTCCTGAAGCCCCTGCGATTTCCTTTCTTCAGGCAACGCATCATCCTGATAAAACCAATGGTAAGAATCACGCTGAACTCCTATCATGTCAGGCATGTCCACTAAATCACGGGCGCGGCCGAAAGTGTAACGCTTCCGGGTCTTGCTGATTGGTACAAATTCAGGCATTTTATACCTCCCCTGATGGTCTGGCTTTGCTTTGCTTTTGGTGCAATGACGCATGATAACAAAAAGGGTATAACCATGTCAAGCAACACGATTATACCCTAATCATTTCTTCATGCCCGAGAGAGGACTCGAACCTCCACGAACTTGCGCCCACTAGAACCTGAATCTAGCGCGTCTACCAATTCCGCCACCCGGGCGTTTGTCCAACGCGGGAAATATTTTACTCAGTGCATGAAGTTTTTGCAACCCCTGAAAATTTTATGCCTTCATGAGACTCTTCAGCAAATAAATTCGCGCCTGTCCTGCATGTACTCGAAGAACATCGCGCGTCAAGTACGTTCGGAGGGTAAGACGGATATGCGCCGAGAGTCACGCACTCTAAATCGTCAATCACATAGAAGCCTCCCGGCCTCACCATGTCCAATATGATATGGACGCGCCCCTTCTCGTTCTGCCTTGTTCCGACAAGAGACGCTGTACCTTTGGCTTGACCTCAGCGGAGTCCACGCAGAAGCCTTTGTACTGCTTGTACTTCCTGAACGCATATAGCAAGGCTCTACTTTTACAGCTACAAGCATCTTCCCTCACTCCTAATTCCGCAACACCCCACAAGCCTCCTTCACGAGTCAGAATCAGCAGGCAGCCTTCACACTTCATCCCCAAATCTGACAGTGTATAATTCTCACCATCTCACACAAAAACAGGAGTGATAGATACAGTGAAACTTGCAGTAATCGGCACGGGCTATGTAGGACTCGTAACAGGAACATGCTTTGCGCGTTACGGTAACAATGTAGCCTGTGTTGACGTTGACATTGAGCGGGTGAAGAACCTCCGACGCGGTATCGTGCCGTTCTACGAGCCCGGCCTCGAGGAGATGATGAAGCGCAACATGAACGAAGGCCGCCTGTCTTTCACGTGGTCAGCCGCCGAAGCCCTTGCAGGAGCAGAAGCGTGTTTCATCTGCGTCGGGACTCCCCAGAAGCCTGACGGAAGCGCGGATGTCTCGTACATTGAGGATGCCGCCCGCAGTATTGGCGCAGGCATGTCGGGTGATCTCCTCGCTGTCGTGAAGTCCACCGTCCCAGTCGGCACAAACAGGCGGGTGAAGTCCATCATCACAGCCGGGCTTGAGTCCCGCAATGCCCCTCACAGAATCTTCATGGCCTCTAACCCGGAATTTCTCCGCGAAGGATCATCACTGACGGACTTTCTTGACCCCGACCGGGTGATTGTAGGAGTCGACTCTCAGGAAGCCCGGAAAATATTTGAGGACTTGTACTCCTACCTTGAACCGTCAAAGCTCATCTACATGGACACAGCATCGGCTGAAATGTCAAAGTACGCCGCCAATGCCATGCTTGCCGCAAGAATATCCTTCATGAATGAGATGGCCGGAATATGTGAACACGTGGGGGCTGACATAGAAAGCGTGAGGCTGGGAATCGGTCTCGATGTCAGAATAGGCAGGAAGTTCCTCAAGGCCGGGTGCGGTTACGGCGGTTCATGCTTCCCGAAAGATGTCCGGGCACTGCGCGATTTCGCACGGGCGGCAGGCTATGACCCTCAGATTCTTACAGCGGTTGACGATGTGAACGAACGCGCGAAAAAATCCGTCTTCGAGAAATTATCGGCAAGATTCGACTCCCTGTCAGGCAAAGTGATAGCCGTATGGGGGTTAGCCTTCAAGCCCAAGACCAGCGACACACGCGAAGCTCCCGCCCAAGTCCTGATACGCTCACTTCTGGATGCCGGAGCAAGGATTCAGGCCACAGACCCCCGCGCAATCAGTGAGACACGCTCAGTATTCGGTGAACACAGAGGACTCGTATACGTTCAGGACATGTACGACGCTGTGAACGGAGCAGACGCGCTCGCAGTAATGACGGAATGGGACATTTACCGCCAGCCGGATTTTTCCCGCATGAAAAAGCTGATGGCCAGTCCCGTTATTGTTGACGGAAGAAATATTTACCCCCCTGCCGAAATGATGCGGAAGGGATTCACTTATATGTCTATAGGGAGGCCGGATGTCAATGCGTAATTTCAGGCTGAAAGTTTTTGCCCTGCTCTCAATTCTGATAATGCCGGTATGCTCATACGGTGCGGATATTTCTGCGGTTGAACGCGAAGGGCTGATTATGCGCGTGGAACTCAACAGGCTTGGCACTAACTCAGACCCGGAAGAGCGTGAAGAGATTCTGCGGAAGATTGCTGACAGGTGCAAGGGAACAGAGGAAGGAGAAGCGGCTTATTGGGATTTGGCGGACTTGTACCTTGAGGGATTCCCGGAGGAAAGAAGGAAGGATGCTGCGGCGGTTCTCGAACTGTGCCTGAAGAATTACCCTAACTCGCGGCGCGCCTCAATGGTGAAGTGCAAACTCGCGGAGCTTTACGAGGCCGGGAGTCCGAGAAGGGCAGAGCTGATTCGACAGCTGAAGAACGATAACTCACTGCCGAATATACTGAAGTCAACATTAAAGTAGCACGCAAATTTTTCTGAGTAATTATACCGTTTGAAGAATACGAAATTTTTTCGCGGTCTTGTTGACAAGCTAACAACGCGGTGTAAAATATGCAACGTAGTTCTGCGTGTATTACTTAGTCAGCACCAAACATTTTTACTATTTCCGAAAGGAGTGCAATTAGTTTCATGAAGAAGTTATTTGCGTTAATGTTAGCCGTTGCGATGCTCTCAGTTGCGGGTACAGCAATGGCGGTAACGGGAACGGCAAGCCCCAGCACCGTGAACATGACAGCAGGCGGTATCGCTACGTCAACGGTAACGGGTGTTGCGGCGAATGAGGGTACACTGAGCTATACGCTCTCATCAACAGCTCCTGCTTGGGCAACGCTGACGAACAATGTTGTAACGTTCAAGCCCGCGGCGACAGTAACAGGGACTTCAAGCGTTGTTGTAACGGTTACGGAGACCTACACGACAGATGCGGGACACTCAACATCCACAGCTACAGTTGACGTTACGATCACTGTGAACGTAGCATCCCCTCAGTCCGAACCCGAGCCAGATTCAAAACCGGCAGCCGAAGATGAGACCACAACGGTAGTCGAGAGGGTAAAGCCCGTTGTAAGAACTGTAACGCGAGTTGTTGTAGTCGTCATCGACGCCACGGCTCAAAGGTCGGCTTCAGTTCTCACCTTTGCCCAGACAGTAAGGACAGTTGCGGCTTCCATCGCAGACACAGGGCTTCTTACAAGGCTCGGACTCAGCCAGGCACTTGCTCAGGTGTGGGTGGCAAAGGCTGCGCAGGTAGCTGAGATGGCACAGAGGGCAATCAATTCCGCAGCAAAGAGGGCGGCTCTGTTCGGCGGCTTGGGTGCTGGTGCTGACACAACGCCTCAGGACAATAGCGAGCTGGAAGAAGTTGCTGGTTCAACAGGTGATGATGCTGACGCAGGCACGAAGCTGGCCGCTGCTTCACAGAATCTCGGAACAGGCCGCAGGGCTTTGTCAGCAGGCGGAGCTATGAGACCCAAGAAGAGCGGTACATACTCATTCGCCAAGAACTTTGGCCCGGATCTCTACAAGCTCCCGATACAGGGCGACAGAGGCAGGAAGGGCGGCGTTGCTGGCGCGTTCTTCGCATCAGATGCCGACACGACCGGTGTTGCATTCCTTGACAGCGCGGGCAACGTGACAACAATCATCCCCGGCGATGAGAACTCACAGGACATAATGCCCGGCTTCGTTACGATGCTGGTTGTTATGGAGGCCGGACAGGTTTACGAGCCCGTAGTTTTCACAACGGACAGTGCTCTCGAAGAGGCTGGAATTACTACTGAATCAAAGGACGCTGAGGTCAATGTGGTTGACTACTCAGAGACAGAGACAGTAGTTATTGACGAGAACGGCAACGAGACAGTCCAGGAAGACGCTCCTGCAGCTGCAGTAACCAAGATGGCAGCAGATCTCGGCGCAACTCCTACGCGCGTTCCTACAACAGCTCTTACCAGCGCGGCAGCAATCAAGTCAGCAGACGCGGCGGCAGACAAGGCATATGCGGCAAGCCATGACATGTTCATAGCGGCCACTTATCCCGCAGTCGGAGCACTTACGAACGGTGCATACTACGCTCCTGTAACGTTTGACTCACTCCCCTCAGGCCGGACGCTTGCCAGCGGTGCGGAATTCGAGTTCTATCCTGACGGTCTCGGAGATGGTGCAGAAGAGGCATACGTGGCAGTGTTCGATATGTCAGGCGACAAGGTTACAACGCCCGCGAGCATACTCGGCAAAGAGGGCTATATCGCCTTCATAGTTGAGAGCAACCTGTTCAGGGCAGCCGCAAAAGATAACGAGATGGACAGACCCACAGTAACGCTTGACATGGCGGCACTGACACCGGCAAGCCCCGACACAAGACCCACGAGCCCTGATACGAGGCCGACAAGCCCCGATACAAGACCCACGAGCCCTGATACGAGGCCGACAAGCCCCGACACAACGAACCCGATCGGTGTAGGCAGCTCAAGCGGCGGATGCTCGGCAGGAAGCGCGGTTCTCGCACTCGCTCTGCTTGGGACATTCATCGCATCACGCAAGAAGTAGTAGTACAACGCAGATACATACACACAAGCAATAATCACAGCGTCCTCCTTACGGGGAGGGCGTTTTGTTATGGCAGAATCACGGAATGAGCAGGCTGTTTTTCGCGGAGAGCAACAAGGGCAAAACTTTAGGCTTGGTGAGATATAGATGCGGTTGACGACTACCTTGAATTTTGCCGGGAAATGGAAAAAGAGCCTAACGTGCCGGATGTATTGCAGAAAGTTGCACTATAATACGTCCAGGAGGTTTGGTACATGAAACACTATATTTGCTTCGATGCCGGGACACAAAGCGTGAAGGTCGCCGTCTATGATGAGGCGGGGAATCAGGTTGCGGTTGACGTGAACCCCACAACACTCAACTATCCTCATGCGGGATGGGTCGAGATGGACGTTGATGAATATTTCCGGCTGGCCTTGAAGGGCATGAAGAGGTGTGCGGAAATCATGCGGGAGAAAGGGATTGACACGTCATCAGTCCGGGCAGTCATGGGGGACGGTATAATCTGCGGTGTCGCCGGAGTCGATGAGAACGGCCGGGCAATCACTCCGTACATCAACTACCTGGACTCACGGACGCAGGAAGACGCTGACTCACTCTCTGCGCTCAACCTCGACATCTGGGCGCGTGAGACAGGAAACCCTGAGCCTTTATGCCTTTTCCCCGCGCTGCATGCCCGCTGGCTTCTCAGGAATGACCCCAACGCCGGAAGAATCCGCAAGCTAGTCCACAACGCACCGTACATTCTCATGAACCTTGCCGGACTCAAGGCTGATGACGCATTCATCGACTGGGGCGCAATGTCAGGCTGGGGGCTGGGCTATGATGTTGTCGCAAAAACTTGGTCTGATGAACAACTCGCCATTCTCGGAATATCACAGGAGCTTATGCCGCGAATCGTGAAACCTTGGGACATTGTCGGCGGACTCTCGTCTGAATGCGCAAGTTACACAGGCTTCCCCGAAGGAACGCCCATTTGCGCGGGGGCTGGAGACACAATGCAGTCGCTTCTTGCGTGCGGGGTGCACGAGCCGGGCCACGCTGTAGATGTCGCCGGGACATGCTCGATGTTCTGCATATCAACGGGCGGAATCGTCCCCGGTCTCAGCAAAAAGGGCAGCGGACTCATCTTCAACTCCGGGACATTACCGGGCACATATTTCTACTGGGGATTCGTCAGGACGGGCGGGCTTGCATTGCGGTGGTTCAGGGATAACGTCTGCGGCAAGGCTGGCGATGACTCCTACTATGACTACCTGAGTGATGGAGCGGCGAAACTCGAACACGGAGCGGAGGGTGTGAGATTCCTTCCGTGGCTGACTGGAGGCCCCGATGGATTCCGTGACGTTCACGGCTGCTTCATCAACATGGGCATGAACACAAACCAGTTCGTCCTTTGGCGGGCGGTGCTTGAGGCGATTGCGGGCGAATATTCCGAGATTGCCGAACGTTCGCGCATGGCCGGGACTCCTGTCGACAGAGTCATAATCACTGAGGGCGGAAGCAGGTCTGCATTGTGGAATCAGATCAAGGCCGACATGATTCAGGCTGAGACTCTCACGCTCAAGACGGGCGGGGCTTTGGCGATGAATGCTGTTACAGGGGCTTACGCTGTGGGTGATGTCGCTGACATGGCCGCGAGGGTTCACGAGGGTCTGACTGAGACGGGGAAATACACGCCGGGCGAGAAGCTGACTCTGCCGGATATACCGTTCAGGCTAAAGTGATGGCAAAAGAATATCCCCCGTGAAATTTGGGGGATACCCTGCCTCCTAGTGCCGCAGAAATTTCTTGTAGAACCACTCCCGGAAGAAACCGGGCATCAGCGCAACGAACGCCTGACCCAGTCCGCTCACAAGCAAGTCCGTGAACGATATTAGCCCATCACGCCAAAAGCCTATCTTCAGTGCCAGCGATGAACACGCAAGACGTATTCCGCCCCTCCTCGCGTAGAAATCCTTGCTCACCCTCATCATGACAAGCATCTTCTGAACGTTATAGACCCCGCCCCCCTTGTCAGTATATTCATGTATTATCCTTGCCTGAAGATCATAGTCCTCGTACTTGTACACATCACGGTAGCTTCCGATTGCTATTATGTCCGACTTCCTGAACACCATAGCAGGGTGTCTCATCGGGCTTCTCCGGCGGGCAAACTTCCGGGCCTCTTCGGGTGTCTCTGGCAGGATGACATGTGCGGTTACGTTCGTTATGTCCCCCTCGAACTCGTCAACATTGCAGCCTACCGTTGTGATTTTGGGGTACTTCCTGAAGATTTCGGACTGTTCCTCGATTCTTGTCGGCAGGGAATAATCATCGGCATCCATTCTGGCGACAAACTCATTGCGGCACATCGGCAAGGAATCTCTGAGAGTAGGAGCGATTCCCCTGTTCTCCGGGAAATATTTCACCGTGAAGAGTGATGCGTTTGATGACTTGTAGCGGCTGATTATACCGTTCATCTCATCACCTACAGGACCGTCAACAGCAATGAATATCTCCTCAGGCGGAACGGTCTGGTTTATCATGCTGTCAACCGCAAACTTGAAGTATTCGGGCGAGTCTTTGCCGTAAACCGGGATAAGCACACTGTACACAAAATCATGGGCTGAGTCTGACATCAATAACACAGCCCCTTTCCTGCGCTTTGAGGACAAGAAAAAGCCTGCCCCGTCTTGTGAGGCAGGTATCTTTTTGTGACTGCTGTATGTGAATGTCTTGCTACTTCCGAAGGAACGTCTTGTAGAACCACTCCGTGAACGAAGCCGGCATTATCGACACAAACGCCTGGCCGAAGCCGCTCACTATGAAATCTGTGAAGGAGATGAACCCTGTCCGAAGAAAGTATGCCTTCATCTTCAGGCTCGAAACAGTTAAACGAAGTCCTCTGCGCCGCCTGTAGTAGTCCTTGCTGACCCGCATATACGTGAGAACTTCCTGTACGTTGTATACCCCCCCCCCCCGTTACGCATATTCTGCAAGATACGAACAACTAGGTCATAGTCCTCGTACCTGTAGACATCCCGGTAATTCCCGGCCGCCATTACAGCAGACTTCTTCACCAGAAATGTTGACTGCCTGAAGGGGCATCTCCTCCGGGCAAACTTCACGACTTCCTCAGGTGTCTCCGGCATAATCACGTGTGAGATTACGTTCGTGATTTCGCCCTCGAACTCGTCAACGTTGCTTCCCACGCCGCTCAACTCCGGGTGCTTCTCGAATACGGCAAATTCCTTCTCCATTCTCTCCGGCACTGAATAGTCGTCAGAGTCCATGCGTGCGATGAACTCGTTACGGCAAAGCGGCAGAGCATCACGCAGAGTGCGACCCTGCCCCCTGTTTTCCTTGTAGTGCTGAATCGTGAAAAGGTCTCCGTATTCCTCCCTGTAGCCGTCAAGAACCCTCTGCAGGTCTTCACCTATAGGGCCGTCAACAGCAACAAGGATTTCCTCAGGCGGTATAGTCTGGTTGATCATGCTGTCGATTGCTGCCTTGAAGTACTCGGGAGAGTCTTTGCGGTAAAGAAGGATAAGGACGCTGTAATCATGTTTTCGGTCTTTGTCGGGCAATAACACTCACCATCCTAACAGTTTATAGTGCCAGTATTCTAGCATACTGCGGACACAAAAACGCCTCCTCACAAAGCGCGGGGAGGCAGAATTTTTGTCCCTTCTACAGGATTGTGCTTATCACGTAGTTGAAACCTGCGCACAAAATCACGCTCACAGGCACGGCCAAGAACAGCAGACGGTTGAACACACTCACACGCTCGTCTTCTTTTCCGCACGAGGCCATGATGAGACTTCCGCCGGACGAGAACGGGCTGATGGCACTGCTCTGCGCACCCAGCACCGTGCAGGCGAAAAGTGATTCCGCGCTGAGGCCAGTTGAAGCCGCGAGTGCAGGTATCAGCGGGAACAATGCGGGGGCAACTACTCCCGTCGTCGAGCTGAAGAATGACATGAACGCCGCAACAATGCTGAACGCTATAGGCACTAACGCGACCGCCACATTCGAGCCTATCCACGAGGAAAGCATGTTGATTGTCCCTGCTTTGACTGCTACGGCGATTAACATTCCAGCTCCGGCTATCATGATGATTGTGTTCCAAGGGACACGGGCGACGGCTTCCTTCTGGGGCGCGAGCTTCATCATCAGGGCGATAACCGCGAAGATTATTCCCACAAGTCCCACATCTATCTTGCTGTTGAGCATCGAGATTGTCGCGTTGCCGGGCAGTATCATCTTCAGGATTGGGAACGCAAGCAGGACTACCATCATCAGTATCATCAGTGTGAACGTCTGACGCTGTTTCTTGTCGAAAGGCTCAGGCTTGGCGAATGTAGCTCCCTTGCCTATGTGCCAGTTTGACGGTAAACAGAAACGGAACACCGCAATGATTATCAGCGAGAAGATTACCGCGTAAACAAAAATCTTCATCTCCATCCCGAACGAGTCGACCGCCGCAAGATCCTTGTGCGCCTCGTAAGCGTTGTCAGCAAGCCCCCGGAATATCACGCCCAAATTCGACGTGGGGAAATTTCCGCCAGCCAATGCCCCGCAGTTAATCGCAACGCCTCCTGTCAGCTTGTCCATGTTCGCCTCGTCGCAAATCGCAAGCGTTATCGGAGCCATGAACGCCATCACCGTGAAGAACGTAGCACCCATTATCGACAGTATCACAGCCACAGCGAACAATGCGAACGGGAGCATTCCGGGGAATTTCCGGCAGGCGTAAAGCAGAAGCCCCGACAGCTTTTCGAGAGTGCCGTTTATCGCCGCGAAGTTGTAGAACAGCGACACCGACAGTATCACGAACATTGTGTTGACCGGCCAGAACCCTATCACCTGTCCCGGCTTCAGCCCCATCACGAAGCACCCTATCACGTACGCGAAGGCCATACAGAACAGGCCCGTGTTGATGCCAGTCTTGTAGCCGAGAATTATCGCTACCGCTATGCAGATTATGATTGCGAGGCTCAACGCTGCTCCTGTCATGATTACTCGCCCTCCTTCAGTCCCAGAAGCTCATACGGGATTGTGCGCGTCATGTGGTATATCTGCTCCTCCGGGATTCCGTTGTCCGCTAGGTACTGCATGTACTCCTTCAGCGCGATTTCCCAGTGAGGATTCTCCGTCTGGCCTCCGTCAGTGTCGACCATGACGTTCTTGTAGCCCACCTTCTTGATGATTTCGAGGTTGTCGGGGAGGTTGGACTTGTATTTTCCGCCGCCCATGTTCTGAGCGTAGCAGCGTTCGAGGATAACGTTATAGTCCTTCACGATTCTCACCTGGTCGTCGTGGGACATTCCGACAATCCACCATTCGGGATGTGTGAGGACGATTTTGCGGACTCCCGCGTTCCTCGCCGCCTCAATCACAACGAACGCTTCTTCCGGCGAACAGTGGGCAGTCCCAAGAACAGCATCGTAATCCACAATCATGCGGAAAATCTCGTTGAGCTGAGGGACGACCTTCCAGCCCGAAACTATGTCGACACCTGCCGCCGGGTCATTGCCCATTTTGCGGAGATGGTTCTTTGCTGACTGAGTCGGAAGCCACACGACTTTTGCCCCAAGTTTCAGCGCGGTAATGACTGCTGACGGGTTGATGCCGCCGACTGACTTGTTGAGCGTTACCGAGCCGTACATCGTGAAGCCCGTGTTTTCGCCGTGAACCCGCCTGACGTACTCGTTCGTGAGGAATGCCCGGTTCGCCGTGAAGCCCTGGTGAGACTTGATGACGATTGCCCGCGCGCCGACCCGGATTGCCGCGTCCGCAAGCTCGAAGTCGTTGTAGGCACGTAGCCGCAAGTCCGGGTTCGTGTGAACGTGCATATCGCATACACCCTTCAATGACACTTCTGCCATAGTTTTACCCTCCTGTGCTGTGTTTTCTGGAATGGTGAGATTATAGACGAGTCCCGCTATCACCGAAACAGGGAATATGTGATGATGTGTATCACGAAAAATGATAGCTGGAGGGCTGAACGTGGAAATAAGAGAGATGAATTACATTGTCGCAATCGCTGAGGAAGGGAGCATCTCTAAGGCCTCTGAGAGACTCTTCATGGCGCAGTCAGGGCTGAGTCAGTTTCTGGGACGGCTGGAGGCAGAAGTCGGGGCAAAACTTTTCGTGAGGACTTCAACGGGAGTCAGGCCGACGGAAGCAGGGCGGCTCATGATTGAGTACGCTTACCGCGAGCTGTCAGAGTATCACCGTGTCAGGGACGAGATTCAGGACGTGAATAATCTTGAGGGAGGGCGTGTGATTTTGGGGATCAGCACGTTCCGGGGGACGTTCCTTCTGCCGATGGTACTGGAGGCTTTCAGGGCGGAATATCCCGGCATCCACGTGGTTATTGTCGAGGCTAATTCTATGGCTCTGGAGGAAATGCTGAGGAACGGGAATATTGACCTGGCTCTGATAATCCTTCCGGCAAAAACCCTCAAGCATGAGATAACTGCGGCCATGCAGGACGAAATATGCATAATCACTAACTCAAGCCATCCCGTGATGAAGTCCGTGAAGCCCTCGCCGCCTCACAGCAAATCACGGATCGCGAAGTACATTGACCTCAAGGACGCGGCGGAATTTGAGTTCATCCTCAGCGACTATGACACGATATTAGGCCGTGAAAGCAGGAGAATCTTCCGTGAACATGACTTAGTCCCCAAAGCCCGCAACGAAAAACTGTCGGCGTTCCTTGCGGCATCGATGGGAGCTGCCGGGCTGGGGCTTGCGTTCACGTACCACTGCGCGAGGGCGGCGTATCCTGACGCTGAATTTCTGTCTCTCGGCGAGGAAGGGACTCTTGTTGATTTGGGAGTGTCGCTTGCGCCGGGGCGTTACAACTCGAAAGCGGCTGTAGCGTTGAAGGAGGTTATGACGCGGGTATTAGGGAGGTAGCCTCCTCATGCTTTCACACACAAGGAGGCGAAAAGTTCAGTCCTTCTTCGGGTGGAGATTGGCGAGAGCTTCGGCCATGTCGATTTCGAGGAAGTCAGCAACATCGGTGAGGAAATCCGCGATTTTCAGGTGCTGGGGGCATACTTTCTCGCACTTACGGCACTTCACGCATGAGCTGGCCTTCCCGTAGCCGTCATTCACGAGGTTTCCGTAGTATATGCGCTCAATCAGGAAGCCTCCGGGCACGCTCGCGGGGTCGCGCTGTTTTGCGGCGTTGTAGAGCGCAAAGTAATTCGGGATGGGGATGTTGCGGGGGCATTTGTTGGTCTCCACGCAGTAGCGGCAGGCAGTACACGGGATTGCGTACCACTTGCGGATGATTTCGGCGGCCTTCATGACTGCTTCGCGTTCCTCGTTGCTGAACGGCGCAAAGTCATTCATCGCGTCAACATTGCTCTTGAGCTGGTCAAACGTACTCATTCCCGACAGAACCACCTGAACGTTCGGGAGGCTGGCCGCGAATTTTATTGCCCAGTGAGCAGGCTCCCAGTCAGGATGAACCGAGCGCAGTAGCTTTTCGGCCTCTTCAGGGATTGCCGCGAGAGTCCCGCCCTTCACGGGTTCCATCACCGTAACTTTCAGGCCGTGTTCCTCAGCGACACGGTAGCATTCCCCGCTCTGCACCCCGGCGTTGTCCCAGTCGAGATAGTTTATCTGCAACTGCACGAAGTCAAATCCCGGGTGGTCATCAAGAATCCTCGCAAGGTTCTCCGCTGTGTCGTGGCAGCTGAAACCGAGTTTGCGTATCTGTCCTGCCCTGCGCATCTCTTCTAGGTACTCGATTGTTCCCCACTTCTTTGCGCGCTCGTACTGCTCAAGGGTCATGTTGTGGAGAAGGTAGTAGTCGAAGAAGTCAACGCCAACGTTCCTCTTCTGCTCGCCGAAAATCCTCGCGTGGTCATCGCCTGACCTCATGAGCGCAAGAGGCATCTTCGTTGCGACCGTGAATGACTCTCTCGGATAGCGTTCAACAACTGCCTGCCTCAGTGCTGACTCGCTCTTGTAGTCGTGGTACATGTATGCGGTGTCGAAATACGTGAAGCCGTTCGCGATGAAGTAGTCGGCCATACGCTTGACCTGCTCAATGTCGACGGTCGTCATGTCGTCAGGGTTGAACACAGGAAGACGCATGAGTCCAAATCCCAGTTTCTTCTGCATAGTTTTTCCCTCCTCGATGGGAATTTGAGATATTGTATCCTTGAAGTTTGCTTGAATTGTAACTCATAAAACAATTACCCCCCGCTGTGTATTTCAACGGAGGGCAAGTGTTCTGTCAGTCGGAATATTTCAGGTCTTCAGGAGCTTTGTGTGAGTTTTCCGCGCAGTAAGGATCGATGAATATCGTGATGCTCTTGTCCCCGCTGTCTTCCGTGAACGTCAGGGTGTAAGCGTCGATTATTCCCCCGTCAGTACCCTCCATGCTTCCGATTCTCTTGTAGCTCACGCGACCGCCTGAAGGTGTACTGAGCCTGCTTATGTAGCGGTAACTGTGGCCGATTGAGGCTGCCCGCACAGGATTTTCACGTGTTACTCCGAAATCCGCCGAGACAGAATCGAGCCTCCTCTCACGGTCATAGAACGCGAACTTTTCCGGGCTTCTCTCGCGCTCCGACTTCATGGCCGCTTTCAGAACGTCAGCCGTAAGATTATCCGTGCCATTCTCATAGATATACACAGCAAGGTACGCATACAGCAGTTTCTCCTCAGCAGACAGCTTCCCCCTTACAGCGCGTGAGTCCTCAATCACGGAGTAAGCCGCCCTCACAGGTGATTTATCCATCATGAATGTTGTTGAGGCCAGCCGATTGTACTCTATGTTACGGCCTGAAGCAGCATCATAGACAGGGATGAATGAGCTGACTATCTCGTACGCGCTGAGTCTTCCGCCGGTGATTTCACCCATGACACCAAGAACTGCGGCGAATAAGTCAATCGTAGCGTCTTCCGGCAAAAACTTGTACCTGCTCTCGAATGCCTGTGAGATTTCAGCCCTGAGTCCCGCCCGGCCTGTGCCAGCAGTACGACCGCTCATGAAGTACGCACAAAGCCCGGCGGTTACAGCGAGCAAGATTCCGGCAATGATACAGTATTTCCGTCTCATTCTTCACCCTTACCTGTAGCGCGTGAGGAGACTCCTTCTGTGATACATGTCCTCTTCTATCTCATCGGCCTGCTCCTCAAGCATGAACCTGTCCTCGAACACTGTACTTCCGGCCTCGTCCTTGCTGCCCTTGAACGCCCTCTTGAGGAATATCGGCGTGATTATCGTGCAGACTATTATCATTATGATTATCGGCCCTAGCTCGCTCTCGTCAACAAGATTCATCGCAACGCCTTTTCCCGCCACGATAAGCGCAACTTCTCCCCTGCACACCATGCCGAGACCTATAACATAGCTTTGGTGATTGTCCATTCCGCAGAGCTTCGCGCCAAGTCCGCAGCCTACCAGCTTGGAGATTATGCTTACGATTATCATCACAACGGTGAATATTACTATCTCGGATGAAAACGCAGGGAGGGTAACTTCAAGCCCTATGTTCGCGAAAAATACAGGGGTAAGCAGAAGGTAAGCTATTGAGTCGAACTTGCTGGCGATATATTGTCCCTTGGGAGACATGGAGATAATCATTCCCGCCGCGAATGCCCCGATTATGTCAGCAATCCCGAACACTACTTCAGCCGCCCACGCCATGAACAGGCACAGAGCGAAGCCCATCACGGGATAACGTCTCAGGTTGCGCGAACCCTGCTTGCGGTCTGACCACACCATAGCCCGCTTGTAGATCACTCCCACTACCCATATGAACACGAAGAACCCGGCTATCTTCACGAAAACGAGTCCGATGTTCGTGTTTCCCCCGGCGATTCCAGTAACAAGAGTCAGGCATATCAACCCTAGAATATCGTCTATCAGTGCCGCGGCCAATATCGTGTTTCCTGCTTTGGTTGACATCTTGCCGAGTTCCTTCAGGGCTTCAACGGTGATTGACACGGACGTTGCTGTGAGTACTGCGCCGATGAATATTGCGGCGGGGAATGATATGCCGGGCTTGAAGAAATACATCATGCCCGCGCCCATTCCGAGAGGGAAAATTACGC
The DNA here is from genome assembly GCA_017446055.1 of Synergistaceae bacterium. GTDB lineage: Bacteria > Synergistota > Synergistia > Synergistales > Aminobacteriaceae > JAFUXM01. Next base: position 116,741 of record JAFSRQ010000146.1, read on the forward strand.
CCAGTAGAGCGACTATGAATCCCACGAACCCGGACGCTTTCAGCTCGTCGATGTTGGTCTCCATTCCGGCGGTGAACATGATCACGATAACGCCAAGCTCGGCCATGCGTGAGAGAAGCTGACTCGGCATAAGGCAGAACTGAACGCCGAAGAAGCTCTGAGTGATTGCGCCAAGCACAGCAGGCCCGAAGAATAACCCGGCCATCAATGCGCCGACAACCTGGGGAAGCTGCGCACGCTGTGAAAGTATGCTGAATATTTTTGTGGACAGAAGAATAACGCACAGACTCAACAGATAGTTGTAGCCTTCCATGATAGAAATATTACCCCCTTAAAGGATTAAAGCTCGTAATCATCACCGGACGCTTCACCAAGCAGCGCACTCACCTGATGCCGCCATGGCATAGACGGATGAGCCCCGATTTTCGTACACGCCAATGCACCGCAGGCCGCCGCAAACCTCGCAGCAATCTTCAGCGGCATACCCTCGCACAGTCCCACGCAGAAACCCGCGCAGAAAGCATCACGAGCCCCGGTGTTGTCAACCGCACGGATGTTGAAAGCGTCAAATGAAAAATGATCCCCGCCTTTCACGAAGATCATTCCTCCTTTTGCGCTCTGTGTTACTGCCAAGCACTTAACGCCCCTCGCTATAATCTCGTTCGCCATGTCCTCCATAGATTTGTGCTGTTTTCGGCCAGCGTAGAAACTTAACGCCCGTTCATTCAGTATAAGGTAGTCGATATTCTCCCACACATCAGAAGGGAGAGAGTAAGGCGGTTCTGCTGACAGGAAAGTCCTGCACCCATGCTTGCGGGACAGTTTCAGGCCTGCCGCTACAGTTCTTGCGGGACTCTCCATCTGGAACAATGCCGCGTCAGATTCCTCGAACACATCCGCCGCCCTCATCATAGCGTCATCATCAAGAAGTGAGTTAGCCCCCTGAGATATTACGACCGAGTTGCATCCGTCATCTGTTACTGTAATTACTGCTGTGCCTGTCGGAGCGTTGCTTATAGTCTGGAGCTGTGAACAGTCTACTCCGTTTTCGGTCAGGACATTCTTGAGCTTCCTGCCGAAATCATCACTGCCAACACAGCCAATAATGTGGGATTTCGCGCTCAACCGGGCAGCCGCTAACGCCTGGTTTGAGCCTTTCCCCCCTCCTGCCATGCCAAATGCGCCGCCTACAACTGTCTCACCTTTCTGCGGGCAATGAGGAGCGCGTATAACCAGATCAATATTTAGTGAACCTGCTACAGCTACTGACGACATTTTGGATACCTCCTGTGTATTAAGTGATAATTTGCGTATAATATCACAATTACCCTATTTATCTAATTTTCACATTTCAGGAGGGATTTATGTCATGCAGGATTTCTTAGCGTTCCTCGATGCTGTTGACGGTTTCCTGTATTACCCGGTATTAATCGTTGTGCTGACTCTGGGAGGATTGTACTTCTCGTTCAGGTCAAAGTTTGCTCAGGTCAGGCTTGCGTTTGACTCCGTCAGGCTCATTGCCGAGCGTCCCGGTAACAAGAATGCAATATCATCATTCGGCGCGCTCATGGTGTCGACAGCCTCGCGTGTAGGCACCGGGAACATTATCGGCGTATCAACCGCAATATGTCTCGGCGGACCGGGGGCGGTGTTCTGGATGTGGGCACTTGCCATTCTCGGAGGAGCCAGCGCGCTTGCGGAGAGTACGCTTGCACAGGTCTTCAAGCACAGAGATACCAGAACGGGACACAGCTACGGAGGCCCGGCGTATTACATCGAGGCCATAATTCACAGCAGGATTACGGCGGTGATATTCTCGGTCTTCCTGATTGCTACGTATGCTTTCGGCTTCAACGCTCTTTGCTCGTACAACCTTCAGTCAACATTCTCGGTCTACTCATTCTACGATGAGAGTGTTACTCCGCTTCTGATTGGCGGAATAGCGGCGGCTCTTACGGGATGGTGTCTTTTCGGCGGGGCAAGGAGGATCGTCCATGTTACCGGGCTTCTTGTGCCTGTGATGGGAGTCGTGTATGTCGTTACGGCAATCGGGGTGATGATCGCGAAAATAGACATGCTTCCCGGCGTGATGAGGATGATTTTTGCGGATGCCTTCAACTTCCGCGCAATAGGGAGCGGTATTGCCGGGTCATGTCTGGTATACGGTATCAAGCGCGGACTCTACTCCAACGAGGCCGGGGTCGGTTCTGCGCCGAACGCCGCGGCTTCAGCTGAGACATCTCACCCGGTGAAGCAGGGGCTGATTCAGATGCTCTCGGTCTACATTGATACGATACTGATATGTTCAGCAACGGCCTTCATGTGTCTCATGTCAGGAGTGCCTGTAACGCAGGAGGCAGCCGGAGCGCAATACGTGCAGGACTCGCTTAGGGCTGTTTTCGGGGAGTCCGGGCCTGTATTCATCACGGTGATAATGGTGCTGTTTGCTTTCACGACATTGCTGGGGAATCTCTTCTATGTCGACAACGCTTTAGCCTACATCAACGGCAAGAAGATGCCCGGCGAAAAGTTCATGCGCATGTTCAGAATCATCTGTGCTGTTGTGATTCTTGTTGGTGCTGTCCTGCCTATGTCTACTGCTTGGGCTCTGGCTGATATTACGATGGGAGGAATGGCACTCATCAACATTCCCTGCATCATGGCCGGAAGCGGAATAGTCTTCAAGGCTTTGGCTGACTACGAGAAGCAGAGGCGCGAACACAAGAACCCCGTGTTTCATGCGTCATCAATCGGGCTTGACCCGGAGAAATTAGAGTACTGGAAGTGATTCGGACATGAAGATTTGCTTTTACGCGCTGAGGGATGATGAGCTTCAATTCTGCCCCAAGATGAAGGAGAAATACGGCGTTGATTTCACGTACACCGCCGAGTATCCCAATGACAGCAATATTTCCCTCGCTGAAGGCTGCGACGGAGTCAGCTGCACTCCCTGTGATATGTCCCGGAAGGCACTTGAGTCATTCCGCAATGTTGGCGTGAAGTATATCCTGACGCGCTCAATAGGCTATGACCACATAGATTTGGCGGCGGCCCGTGAATTAGGGATGAAGGTTGACACTGTCAGCTACACTCCCACAGGTGTCGCGGACTATGCCATCATGCTAATGCTTGCGAGCGTGAGACGTTTTGCGCACATACTGAGGAGGGCTGACCTTCAGGATTACTCCCTCAAGAACAAGCTGGGCCGGGATTTCTCGGTCTGCACTGTCGGCGTTATGGGCACCGGGAGAATCGGAACGACAGTTCTTCAGCACCTCTCAGGATTCGGATGCCGTCTTCTTGCGTATGACGTTCACGAGAACGAGACCGCCCGGAAGTATGCGCAGTATGTCGACCGTGATACTATCTTCCGCGAGTCCGACATAATCACCCTCCACATGAACGCCAACGATGACAACTATCACATCATCGGCCATGACGCTATCGCCAAGATGAAGCAGGGAGCGTACATCATCAACACGGCGCGGGGTAAGCTGGTCGACTCTGAGGCGTTAATCGCGGGGATTGAGTCCGGCAAACTCGGAGGAGCCGCCCTTGATGTGCTGGAACACGAAAACGGCCTATACTACTATAACAGGATGGGTGAGGTCATGGTTAACCAGAAGCTGGCAATCCTGCGGTCATTCCCGAACGTGATACTGAGTCCTCACACTGCCTTCTACACGTCCGAGGATGTCTGCGATATGGTCGAGGGAAATTTCCGAAGCTGTTACGATTTCGGGACGGGGAAAAAGCTGCACGGAGTAGAGATTCAGTAACAACAAAAAGCGGGACTCCCTCGCCAGGAATCCCGCCTGCTTTCACTTTATGATTACTTTTCGGGCTTGCTCACCATGATGAAATAGGTTGACCCTTCACGCTCAATCATAAGCACTATGGAGCTGTCATCACCTGCTGCCTTTGCCGCATCCGAAGCTGACTTCACTTCATGGCCGTTGACCTCAACAATCAGATCACCCTCGCGTATCTCACCGTCCGATGATGCCTGCGTGTTCTGGTCGATTCCCGTAATCACAAGCCCTTCGCTGTCTGAGCTTATCCTGTACTTGCGCTTGAGGGATTCTGTCAGGGGCGATACTTCAGAGATGCCGAAATCCTTCAGCGCGTCATATCCTGATGATTTCTCGTCCGGCTTCTCGCTTTTCCCGGAACTCTCTACGCTCCCGTCCCCCTTGCTGTTTCTCTCGGCTAGTTTTACGTTGAACGTGAGCTTTTTGCCTTTGCGGACTACCTGAAGCCTTGCCACAGAATTTGGCGCAAGAGTTCTCACTTTTGACACGAAATCATTGGCATCCTTCACCTTCTGCCCGTTAATCTCGACGACGACATCACCGCGCTTAATCCCGGCCTTGTCCGCAGGGTCTCCCTTGAAGACATCGTTAATCATCGCTCCGTCGCTGCCCTTCACGCCGTAAGCCTTAGCCATCTCAGGAGTGATTCCCCTGACGCTGACACCTAGCCAGCCCCGCTTCACCCGGCCGTATGACACTAAGTCGCCGATAATCTCTTTCGCCTTGTTGACGGGAATCGCGAAGCCTAGGCCCTGAGCATAGGGTATTATCGCCGTGTTAATCCCGACAACCTCACCGGCCATGTTGAGCAACGGCCCGCCGGAATTACCGGGATTTATCGCCGCGTCTGTCTGGAGGAAATCGTCGAAGTTCACATCCTGAGCGTGAATGCTTCTGTTCTTCGCGCTGATGACTCCTGCCGTAACAGTCTGCTCAAAGCCGAACGGATTCCCAATCGCTATGACAAACTCGCCGACTTCAACAGCGTCCGAGTCTCCCAGTTCAAGAACGGGCAGATTTCCGTCAGGCTCAATCTTTATCACAGCCAGGTCATATGTAGGGTCATTGCCGAGAATTTTCGCGGGGTACGTCTTCTTGCTCCCGTCCTCAAGCTGTAATGACACCGTGATTTTGTCGACACCGTCAACTACATGATTGTTCGTGAGTATTCTTCCTTCCTTGCTGACGATGAAGCCTGAGCCGCGCCCCTTCATCGGTACTGAGCGCGTGAACTCCTTGAAGCTGTCCCCGAAGAAACGCTTGAAGAAAGGATCATCATCAAACGGAAATGGACTCACAGAACGTCTTGCTGTCTTCTCCACGTCAATATTCACGACTGCCGGAGATGCTTTCTTGACGATTGGGACAATAGGATTTGCCTGGCTCAGTCCCGCCGCCGAAATTGCCAGAGCGTTACCTGACGCTGTGAGAATGAATGCAAGCGCGAGTGTGAACGCAAAAATTTTTCTTGTTCTCATGCTGTAACCTCCTGTGAATTTTTACGGCCATGTATTTTAGCCGGGAATTGTGGGTAATTCATGGCTTTTTTTGCCTATTGCTGACTAAGTGATTTCAGCTTGTACAGGCTGTGTGCTAGCCACAAGACCATGAAGGGCAGTACCGCCGCAAGTATCGTGTATGTAGCGTAGTACTGCCAGCGCGGAATCATGAAGAGCAGCGAGTGCCAGTTTCTTACCGGGACTATGGCAAACCGCATCAGCGTATACATGATTATTCCCAGAGGAGCAATGACGGAATGATACTCTTTCCGCTGAAGAGGGATGACTTTTCTCTCAGTCAGCAACAATACACCGATGAATACGAACGCAATCACCGAGTAATATATCTGCACAGGATGACGGAAGATTTCTGCTCTGTCGAATGGGAAATGTACCCCGGTGAAGAATCTTGTCGGCAGTCCAACGCAGCAGCCATTCAGAAAACATCCCCAGCGGCCTACAGCTATTGCGAGGAATGCGGGAGGAACAGCGGCATCACACAGCCGGGAAAATAACACCCTGCGCGAGAACATGCACATGATGAACGCTGACAGGAACGCCCCCAGCACTGCGCCGAACTCGCTGACTCCCCATTGCCTTACGGTGAGGATATATGACGGGTCAGAGAACACGCGGGGTATTCTGCGGAGATTCTTGAAGACTATTGCGCCTATCATCATGCAGAAGAATGACACGGCCATTACGCGCCGGGACTCGTACTCGTCAAGGTTATAGATTTCCAGTCGCTTTATGACCCAGATTATAGCGAGGGACAATGCTATGAACCACATCACGCTGTAGCTGTCGACTCTAACGCCGAAAATGTGAAACAGTGTAGGATACATTACTTCACGGCCTTCCACCACAGCATATTTCCGTCAAAGAAAGCGTTTGCCCTTCCGCATTCCTTCAGCCAGGCGAGATATGAGCGCACTGTGCTTCCTGCTAGGACGTACTGCTCCCAGTTCATTGTGAGTCCGTACTTGTCGAAGATAATCCGAAGTATGCGGTCGAAATTCATGGGAGTCCTGCAAATCCGGGTTATATCGTCAGCAATCTCATTCACCGCGTCAATGTTGTACTGCGCGAGGTCTGATATGTCCGCTGTAGGCTCTGCGTGGGACGGGACAAACATGCGGGCGTTCATGGCCTTCACAGTCTCAAGAGTCGAGATATACGCGCCAACGTCATAGATAAATGTTATGCGGTACTTGCAGAGTGTCTCGCGGCTCGAAAGGCAGTCGGCAAGAAACACAACCTCGTCCGGCGTTCTGAACCCGGCCATGCTGAAGAAGTGTCCCGGAAGGTCAATCATGCTAAAACCTTCGGGCAATACGTCAGGGGTGAGATATTCTGCGGTACTCTCCTGTGCCATGAGGAACTTGTGCCGCAACTCCTTCACCGGGTAACCGCCGTAAAGGAACGAGGGTTCAAGCACCGGGTGACGGGTGAACGCGCATTCAGTCCCGAGAGCATATACGCGGCATCCTGTGGAGTCCTGGAGATACTTGTTGCCGCCGATGTGGTCAGCGTTGGAGTGGGTGTTGTAGACTGCGGACAAGTGCCAGCCGTTTGCATCGAGGAGCTTCTTGACCTTGCGCCCGGCATCCTTGTCGTTGCCGCTGTCGATGAGGCAGACGTTACCGCCGTCAAGTTTCACGAGGCCGATTTTCGCGGGGCTGTGTATGTAGTAGGTGTTCTCCGTAACCTGCACAAGCTCATACATGGCCGTCTTCTCCTGTGTCGTAAGGGTAGCTCATGTTGTAGACTGTTTCGGGTGCAATGTCGATTTTGCCGCTGTCCCACGTGATTGTGCCGTATGCTATTACGGGGTGACGGAAGATTTCCGGGTCTGCGAGGGGCTTGAAGGCTTCACCATCGATTTCTGTCGTGTCGAAGAGGCGTTTTTCCCCGGTCGAGAATGTTACCATCACAATGCCGAAGTCTAACGGCTTGGCCTCAGTGATAGTGATTCCCGGCTCAAGCTCGCCTGCGTAACAGATTCCGTTCTTGATGTACATATTGTTCTCACCTCCTATCTTTTGTAGTCAATCCTATCGAAGTGCTTTCCTTGCACAGCTAAGTTCCATGCTTGATACGCTTCTTCTTCGTGCATACCAAGCCAGTTGATGGCCATCTTCATCTGCTTAAACGGCAGAGACCCTGCCAGCAGTTCACCGTCAATTGTCAGCACGGCTTCATAGTCTCCATATTTTACATGAACATGAGGCTTGCTGTGTTTCCCTGTGTCGAAGAACATCATGTAGATGATTATTCCGGCAAAACGGCACAATTCCGACATTATTTCACTCTCCTGACTTCGCGCTGTCCTCACTGTAGAAGCTACTTCCCTGCGCGTATCTCTCACGGAGCTTGGGCTTCTCTATTTTCCCGGTCGGGTTTCTGGGAACGTCAGCAAAGATTATCTTGCGTGGCCTCTTGTAGCGCGGGAGTCCCAGACAGAAGTGATTGATTTCCTCCTCCGTGCAGGTCATGCCCTTTTTCACCTGAATCACAGCCGCGGCAATCTCGCCCAGTCTAGGCTCAGGAAGACCGATAACCGCAACGTCATGCACCTTCGGATGAGTGATGATGAAGTTCTCGACCTGTACAGGGTAGATGTTCTCGCCGCCAGTGATGACCACGTCCTTCTTGCGGTCAACAAGCCACACGAATCCGTCCTCGTCCATCATGGCCATGTCCCCGGTGAACAGCCAGCCGTCACGCAGAGTCTCATGAGTCGCGCCCGGATTATGGTAGTAGCACAGCATGACACCCGGCCCCTTAACGCACAGTTCGCCCGTCTCACCCTGCGGAATGTTGTTGCCGTCGTTGTCGACAATCTTCAGCTCCCAGCCGTAGCCCGGTACACCGATTGCCCCGACCTTGTGGATGTTCTCCATTCCGAGATGTACACAGCCCGGCCCGGTCGACTCTGAGAGTCCGTAGTTCGTATCGTACTTGTGATCCGGGAAATATTCCAGCCAATGACGTATCAGCGACGGTGGTACAGGCTGCGCTCCAATGTGCATGAGCCGCCACTGTGAGAGGTTGCGTCCCTCTAGCTTGAGGTCTCCCCTGTCGAGAGCGGTCAATATGTCTTGGCACCAGGGGACTAACAGCCACACGATTGTGCATCTTTCCCACGAGACAACATCAAGTATCGCTTTCGGGGACGTTCCTTTGAGGATTACCGCCCTGCTTCCCGTGTAGAGCGAGCCGAACCAGTGCATTTTTGCGCCCGTGTGGTACAGCGGAGGTATGCACAGGAAAACGTCATCATGTGTCGTAGCGTGGTGGACGGCCTCCATTTTTGCCGACTGCATGAGCGCGGTGTGATTGTGGAGGATTGCTTTCGGGAAGCCTGTTGTGCCTGACGAGAAATATATCGCGGCTTCGTCGTGATCCTCGACCAGAATTTTGGGGGCTGACGAAGGGCAGTTGTTGACGGCCTCATTGTAGCTTTCCGCGAATGAGGGGCAGTTGTTGCCGACGAAGAACAGAAGGCATGACTCGCCGAGCGCAAGAACTGTATTCTCGACTCTCCCGATAAATTCCGGGCCGAAGAAAAGAACGTCAACGTCAGCAAGTTTCACGCAGTACTCGATTTCCTCAGACGAGTAGCGGAAATTCAGAGGAACTGCGATTGCTCCGGTCTTGAGAATCCCGAAGTATATCGGCAGCCATTCGAGGCAGTTCATGAGGAGGATCGCTACCTTCTGGCCTTTCTTGACCCCGCGGGATAACAGCATGTTGGCGACCCTGTTGGCTTTCTCGTCAAAGACTGTCCACGTGAACTCGCGCCTGTAGGGTTTCGAGGATGTCGGCTGAATGAGGGCGTATTCCTTCCACGTTATGCGGACTGGCTCGGACTGTTCCGGGTTGATTTCGACTAGTGCGACTTCATCGCCGTAAAGTTTGGCGTTGCGTTCGAGTAAATCTGTGATAGGCATGTGGGGGAAAATCATTCCTTTGCGTAAAATTAGAGTCCCGCCGACAGTCAGCAGGACTCGTGAAAATTACCCTAAACGCGGACTTATGTCAAGAAATCAATTGTGCGCTAAAGTCTCTTCACCGTCTCCGTATCAATGAGCCTGTAATTTCTCGCGGCATAATCCGAAGCCTTATGTCCGGCAAGATTCGTGATGTTACTGTCAGCCCCTGCATCAATCAGAGTGTCAACAACATCATCATTATTGTACGAGGCCGCGTAAATCAGGGCTGTGTTGCCGTTATCGTCCTGAGCGTCAAGGAATGCCCCAGCGTGTATGAGTATCTCTACTGCTTGGGCGGTGTTGCTTTGTGCCGCAAACATGAGGGCGGTTGCTGATGACTTGTTGGTTACGTTGACGTTCACGCCAGCTGAGACGGCTTCGGCTATGTCGTCCTCAGTGCCAGAGCGGCATATCTTGAGGAAGTCGCGCTGTAATTTCCGGCGTAATGCTGAGATTTCTTCTTCGTCCTCTTTTGTCGGGGTATCGGAATCGTTTATCCCGTATTTGTAGTATGTATCCTCGTCGTATTCTTCTTGCGGCAATTCTGCTTCGGTCTGTGGGACTTCATGCGGTGCTTCTGACTCGGTCGGTGAAGGTTCATGCGCTTCTGACTCGGTCGGTGAAGGTTCATGAGCTTCCGGCTCGGTCTGTGGGACTTCATGCGCTTCCGGCTCGGTCAGTGAGGCATCATGCGCTTCCGGCTCGGTCTGTGGGACTTCATGAGCTTCCGTCTCGGTCTGTGGGACTTCATGAGCTTCCGGCTCGGTCAGTGAAGGTTCATGCGCTTCCGATTCAGGCTGTGAGGGTTCATGCGCTTCCGTCTCGGTCTGTGGGACTTCATGAGCTTCCGGCTCGGTCAGTGAAGGTTCATGCGCTTCCGATTCAGGCTGTGAGGGTTCACACGCTTCCGTCTCAGGCTGTGAGGGTTCATGAGCTTCCGGCTCAGGCTGTGAGTGTTCGTGTGCTTCTGACTCTGTCAGTGATGGTTCATGCGCTTCCGGCTCTGTCAGTGAGAGTTCATGCGCTTCCGGCTCAGGCTGTGAGGACTCATGCGGTAATTCTGATTCGGTCAATGAGAGTTCTTGCTCTGGTTCATTACGCAAAATCCTGAGAATATCCGTACCGTTGAGCTTCCTGTTTTTCACGGCGTAATCAGCTGCCGTCCTGCCGTCAAGATTCACCGTCCCAATATCCGCCCCGGCCTCATAAATCACACTCACTACATCAGCATTATTCCTCATGGCCGCGTAAATCAGCGCAGTATTCCCCCTGTGATTCTTCGCGCCGACTTCTGCACCCGCATCAATGAGAGCCTTCACAGCCCTTGCGTTTTGGTTGAACTGTGCCGCCATCATAAGAGCTGTGGTGTTGTTCCTGTTCGCGGCTTTAGGGTTAGCTCCCTCGTCAAGTGCCTGAATCATTTTCTCGTAGCTTGCTGACTTGCAGAACAGCCTGAAGTCCAAATCTGACATGGCCGGCTTCCTTGCTGGCACCGGGGACAACACCGAAGGTTTTTCCGGCTCGTCCTCAACGTCTTTCACTGACAGCAGCATAGGAGGATATTGTGTGAGGCTGAACCATTTTACCCGCGCGACAGTCTCATACTTCACCATCTTCGTGTGATCTTCATCGTAGCGGTAAATCTTGCGGCCTAACTCTGACGGCGGTATTCTCGCTTCAAGTCCGTCTTTGAGTTCGACAATTGCCCCGGTGGAATTGCTCAGGCTCTTTATTGTTACGTGAACATCCTGGCCGGGCTTGTATTTCGCGTAAAGCCTTGCCAGCGACAAATTATAGTCATTATCCGCCAGGCTCATGCTTAATGTTACCGTGTCAGACTCAATGTCAGAAACCTTGAAGACATACTTTTTCCCGGCCATGCATGATTTCCCTTCAGGGACTTCATCATGAGGCACTTGCGCGGGAAGCCTCCCTATAACCGCCGAATATCCCCCGCCAGTCTCACCCGTAATTCTTGCCTTCACGACATAGCCCGGCTTTATCGTCATCATGAACAGCCACTCGCACAATTTCAGAGCGTCATCAATGAGCCTTCTTCCCTCAGACTCGGAAGTGTATTCGTCATTGTAGCGTTCGTGAAGTGCCTTGTTCCGTGCGATTCTGAGACTGTGCAGAATATTCTTCGCGTCCTCCGTAACTTTATGGCTGTCTGAAAGCACGTCAATCCTGTCTATCTGGTCGCGCTCGTGAGTCTCTATGGCATTCTCGGAGATCAAGCGGTCAGCAATAGCCTCGCCCATATCCCCAAGGCATATAAGGCAGTAGCGTGTGTTGGAGTACAGGTTCTCTTCAGCCTCACGCCCAAGCTCAGAAATATTTATGAGAATGGGTACAGGCTTGTCGGGCGGGAAAATGTCAGCAAGGAACCTGAATCTCCCCTCAGCTTTGACGGTGATGAACCATCTGCATAATTCCTCAGCCGTAAGCATAAGACGTGAACATGCAGACTCAGAATCATAGCCTTCATTGGCGGCCTCGCTCTTAGTCTCAGTGAGGGCAGCTATCTTCCGGGAAATGTCATCAGTGATTATCCCCTTTCCGATTAATGCCTCGAGTTTTCCGGGACTGTCGGCAATATTACTCCGGCGGCATAAATTCTCCGTGATGATTTCCGCAATCCTTCCGAGACAGAGAAGGCATATATTAGGGTCAGAAGCTATACATTCCTCAGCCCTCCGCCCGTATTCCGCAAGTTTAGGGCAATCGTCCTCAAGAAATATAAACCTGCTATCCATAAATTTATTCTCCTGGAAATATTATCGCTGGCACAAATTTTAACATTGGCCGCAAGATTATTACCCGTGAGTCATTAATGAGCGGTTCAGGAAGCACAGTATAATGTTACAATTCACAGCAATTCAGAAGGGGGATAAACATTCATGAAGCAATTGATGCAGGGCAACACCGCAGCTGCAAGAGGACTGTACGAGGCGGGCTGCTCTTTTGCGTCAAGTTATCCGGGGACTCCCAGCACGGAAATCACCGAAGAGATAGCCAAGTATGACGAAATATATTCCGAGTGGGCACCCAATGAGAAGGTAGCAATGGAAGCGGCGTTCGGGGCAAGTCTTGCGGGCAAGCGGTCATTCTGCGGTATGAAGCATGTAGGATTGAACGTAGCCGCCGATCCTCTGTTCACGGTCTCATACACCGGGGTAAACGCGGGGATGGTGATTTGTGTTGCTGACGATGCCGGAATGCACTCGTCCCAGAACGAGCAGGACTCACGACACTACGCAAGAGCCGCAAAGCTCCCCATGCTTGAGCCGTCTGACTCACAGGAGGCACTAGACTTCTTCCGCCGGGCCTATGACATCTCAGAGGAATACGACTGCCCCGTGATAGTGAAGATGTGTACGAGGATTGCGCATTCTCAGTCACTTGTTGAGACAGGTGAACGCAAAGAAGCTCCCGCCCGGCCTTACGTGAAGGACATAGCCAAGTACGTGATGATGCCGGGAAATGCGATAAAGCGTCATCCAGTGGTCGAGGAAAGAATGAGACGGCTTCAGGATTTCGCGGAGGTCTCAGACATCAACAGAGTCGAAAACGGAACGGACCAGTCAGCCGGGATAATCACATCATCGACATGCTACCAGTACGTGAAAGAGGCACTCGGCGACAAGTACCCCGTGCTGAAGCTGGGTATGATATGGCCTATGCCTGACAGGAAGATTCGCGAGTTCGCCGGGACTGTCGGAAGAGTCGTAATCGTTGAGGAGCTTGACGGGTTCATCGAGGAGCATTGCCGGGCATTAGGACTCAGGTGCGAGGGTAAATCATTGTTCGGGTGTCTCGGTGAGCTGAGTCAGAACGTGATAGCAGAAAAGTTAGGGCTTGCGACTCCTTCGGGCTTGAAGCTGGATGACAGTGTGAAGATTCCCGCCCGTCCTCCGATGATGTGCGCGGGCTGTCCTCACAGGGGATTGTTCTTCACGCTCAACCAGGCCGGATGCACGGTGCTGGGGGATATTGGGTGCTACACGCTGGGGGCTGTCGCTCCTCTGTCGGCAATGGAGATGACCCTATGCATGGGAGCTTCTGTGAGCGCATTGCACGGTTTCAGCAAGGCAGGCGGAAAGAATGTTGTTGCGGTAATCGGGGACTCTACGTTCATGCACTCAGGGATGACGGGGCTGGCGAATATCGCGTACAACCAGAGCAAGGGAGTCGTAATCATCCTCGACAACTCGATAACGGGAATGACAGGGCATCAGCAGAACCCTACGACCGGCCTCAACATCAAGGGCGACCCAGCCGGGAAGATTGACCTTGAGAGCTTGTGCAGGGCAATGGGATTTGAGCGTGTGAGAGTCGTTGACCCCTACAACCTCAAGGAATGCGCCGATGCCGTGAAGGAAGAACTCGCCGCAGATGAGCCGTCGGTCATAATCTCACGCAGGCCGTGCGCCCTCTTGAAGTACGTCAAGCACAATCCTCCGCTCAAGGTTGACGGGACTAAGTGCGTCGGGTGCAAGTCGTGCATGAAGATAGGATGCCCCGCGCTGTCGATGAAGGGCGGGAAAGCTCATGTTGATGCTACATTGTGCGTCGGGTGCGGAGTGTGCGAGCAACGGTGCAGGTTCGGGGCGTTCGTGTCTACGGCGAAGGAAGGTGAGTAACATGGCCGAGGGTCAGGGAGATGTTTACGTCCGCCGTAATGTTTTCGAGGCACGGCTCTCGCGCATTGAGGAATTGAACATCAAGACGGCTTCAGAGCTTCGCGAAGTGAGATATGAGTTGCAACGCATCAACGCAAAGTTCAACAGCATAGGCATGTTTTATTCAGTGGCAATAATGGCCTTCTGGATTGTCCTTGCTGTAACAGTGTCAACCATACTGCTGTCAGCGGCCGCACTTGCACTCAGGAAAAGATTCCAGCCGTCATTAACCCGTGAAGATATTGAGCGCATCGCAAAAACGGAAGTCGCAAAACACTTAAAGGGGGGCGAATAGCAATGACCACAAAGAACATCATGATAGTCGGAGTCGGCGGACAGGGAAGCGTCCTCGCAAGCAAACTTCTCGGCCATCTCCTCACAGCGCGGGGATATGACGTTAAAGTCTCGGAAGTTCACGGTATGAGCCAGCGCGGAGGAAGCGTCGTTACCTACGTGAGATATGGCGGCAAAGTTTATTCTCCAGTCATCGACAAGGGGCAGGCGGACTTCATCGTGTCGTTCGAGCTTCTTGAGGCCGCAAGATGTCTGTCATACCTCGCTCCCGGCGGCCAGATTGTTACGTCAACACAGCAGATTGACCCGATGCCAGTGCTTACGGGAGTCATGGATTACCCGGAGAATTTGCTTGATGAAATCAGGAAGTCAGGCGCGAAAGTTGACGCTCTCGACTGCCTCAAGCTCGCGGAAACGGCCGGGAGTCCCAAAGCCGTCAACCTCGTGCTTCTTGGGCGGCTCTCACACTACTTCACGGACATTCCCCAAGAGGCATGGCAGGAAGCTATCACCGCGTGTGTCCCGGCAAAGTTCGCTGACCTTAACCGCAAGGCCTTCGAGTTGGGACGCAATGCATAGAGAGATATATTCACAGCAAGGAAGGTTGTAACGTATGAAGAAGTATTACCAGCCGGAAATTGAGACGATGCCCCGCGAACAGATACGCAAGCTCCAGAATGAACGCCTGCTGAAACAGGTCCGCCACGCATGGGATGATGTGCCCTATTACCGCAGGAAGATGCAGGAGAAGGGACTCACCCCCGATGACATAAAGTCGATGGACGATTTGCACAAGCTCCCGTTCCTGACGAAAGCGGATTTGCGCGAGGCATACCCTTACGGCCTCATGGGGAAGCCTCTCAAGGACTGCGTGCGCATTCAGTCGACATCAGGCACAACAGGACAGAGGGTCGTAGCCTTCTACACACAGCATGACATTCACCTTTGGGAGACGATGTGCGCAAGGGCAATAGTAGCGGCGGGCGGAAGCAATGAGTCAGTCGTCCAGGTCTCATACGGCTACGGGCTGTTCACGGGCGGCCCCGGCCTCAATGGTGGAAGCCACCTCGTAGGCTCGCTCACAATCCCCACATCGTCAGGCAATACAGACAGGCAGATTATGTTCATCAAGGACTTATCCGCAACAATACTCTGCTGCACACCGAGCTACGCGGCGTTCATCGGCGAGCGCATGAAGGAAATGGGAATGTCCCCCGATGATATTCCGCTGAAGGCAGGCATCTTCGGCGCAGAGGCGTGGAGTGAGAGCATGAGGCGCGACATTGAGGCCACGATGGGCATCAAGGCTTACGACATTTACGGGCTGACTGAGCTTTGCGGGCCGGGGGTGTCGTTCGAGTGCGAGGACCAGCACGGCATGCACATCAACGAGGACTACTTCATCCCGGAAATCATTGACCCTGAGACAGGAGAAGTTCTCCCGGAAGGAAGCACGGGCGAGCTTGTCTTCACGACTCTGGAGAAGGAAGCATTCCCGCTGATACGCTATAGGACACGCGACATAACCAGCCTCAGCTACGAGCCATGCCCCTGCGGACGTACCCACGTGAGAATGAGCAGGCTGAAGGGCAGGACGGACGATATGCTCATCATCCGCGGCGTTAATGTGTTCCCGTCGCAGATTGAGACAGTCCTCATCAACCAGGGCTACCCGGCGAACTACCAGATACTTGTTGACCGCGTGAACAACACAGACACCCTTGACGTTCATGTTGAGATGACACCCGAAATGTTCACGGACAATCTCGGAGTCATCAACCAGAGACAGGCGAAACTTGTCGAGGGCTTGCGCTCAATGTTAGGATTGACGGCGAAGGTTACGCTTGTCGCTCCGAAGTCCATAACACGCAGCGAGGGCAAAGCGGTAAGGGTAATCGACAACAGGAAGATATAAGGAGGGGGAATATTCATGAGCGTAAAGCAGATTTCCGTTTTTCTGGAGAACAGGCCGGGCTGTCTCCACGAGATGACGAAGGCACTTGCTGAGGCCAATATAGATTTGCGGGGATTGTCGCTTGCTGAGACGAGCGATTTCGGGATCGTCAGGCTGATTGTCGACGATGTTACAGGGACGGCCAGCACGTTGCGCGAGGCTGGCTTCGTGGCGAGCATGACGGATGTTCTCGCGGTTGAAGTCCCGAACGTTCCGGGCGGATTGAACCGTGTGCTTGAGGTACTCAACGCGGCGGGCGTGAATGTGGAGTACATGTACGCTATACTCGGCAACAAGAAATCCGATACTGCCTACATGATTTTCCGCGTGAACGACAACGCCAAAGCATCGGGCGCGCTTAAGGTTGCGGGCGTGAAGATTATGGAGCCGGAGGAGCTTTCCGCGCTGTAGCAGGAACGGACAGCAGAGAAGATGAAGAGAGCCTCCCAAGCAGTAACAGGGGGGCTTTGTTTTTTGGGGAGGGAAAATTCATGAACGTTAAGCAGATTTCGGTTGTTATGAGCAACGAGCCGGGAAGTGTCCTGAGAATGGCGCGGACTCTCTCGGAGAATGACATATACATTAGGGCTTTGACCGTGGCGGACTCAAGCACATTCAGCACGGTAAGAATCATCGTCAACAATGTTCTTTGGGCATCGTCTGTCCTCAAGGAGGCGGGATTTACCGTGAGCCTTAGTGATGTTATAGCGGCGGGAGTTCCAGACACTGCGGACGGTCTGGCGCATGTTCTGGAGGTTCTTGACGGCGCGGGAATCAACATCGATTACATGTACGAGATTCGCGGGAACAGAAGGCATGTTACAGGAGGGGGCGCGGAGCTTCAGATTTTCGTCTTCAAGGTGAGCGACAATACCAGAACTGTCGAGGCTTTCGAGTCTGCGGGGATAAAGATTTTCGGGCAGGGCGAGCTTTCAGGAGTGTGATGTGCTGCGCGGATTGAACCGTGCGCTTGAGGTTCTTGACGGAGCAGGAGGGACTCTCGGCACTGTAGGTGAAGCATCGGGGCGGCCATTTGTGTGGTTTGCCCCTTGCTACCGTTAATGTCTGTCCTTGTTCTTCTCATAGGGCGGTAGTGCCACTGCCACCACAATGAAGAACGCGCAGAAGAGTCCGAAAGACACAGCAAGGAACAACAGGTTGCTCTTTATGATGAAAGCCATACAGAATGCTACAATGATATACACTATTGATGTTGCGGTTGCTACTGTGAAGTGTTTAGCTTCCCCTGTCTGCTTTGCTATGTCATGGCCGAACCATCCTATGATGAACGCGAAAAGAAAATGTGCTGCCCAGACCACAAGAGACCACAGAAGACTTAACATTAGATGCTCACTCCTTCCGTGAAAATTTAAGGGTATTGTCTCATTCACGCGGTTTACTGCACAGCTTCACGGCAATACCGAGCCACCGCTAGTATTCATGGCCGGGGTTGTCATCAAGCTGGATGATAATGATATGGCGGAGGGAATACTAAAAGCTGAAGGCATAAAGGTACTAGATCACGCGGAACTCTAAGCACTCTAGAATTTGCTGGCACAAAAAATCCCTCCCCTTACGCGGCAATCAGAGGAGGGCTGTTTTCGTGAACGCTTAACGTCTCAGCATAGACAGAGTAGCAGAATCTCCTTCTCCGCCGAAAAATTTATCCAGCACCTTACGGAACACCGACCCCCCGTCCGATATGGCCGCAAAAAGTGTCATGCATGATCTCAGCTTCATTGCGTCAACTTCCCCCATGACTTTAACCGGGTCAGTCTCATCAAGCTCCATCAGTGCCCCGGTAATTTCCTTGAGGTGAGAGCCTAATACAGGGTGCGACAAGTAGCTTCTCGCTTCGTCAGCGTCCTTTATGCCGAATTTCCACGAGCGCGTAGTCTTCCCAAGCCCCCTAAGCTGTGGGAATATGTACCAGATCCAATGTGTCATCTTCTTACCAGCTTTGATTTCCCGCAACGCCTGCGGATAATCGTTGTCATGTTCCGGGAAAAAACGCTCCAATTCCGACATGAAATATCACCCTCCTGAATATTATTGTTCCGCCGGGACAGCCCTCAATGTACCCGGATTAGTATACGTAACAAGAGCAACAGTACCCGGCACAGAACGTACATACTTGCGCTCGGTGTAGTCCACAGGAACAGACACAGCCCCCTTCCCCGCCGAATGAGAAGCAGCAAGCCCCGCGGCAAATTCCAGAATATCACGCCGACTCGACTCAAGCTCCGAGCGTTTCAGCCCCCGTATTATCACATGCGCACCGGGCATTTCGTGAGCATGTAGCCATATGTCTTCGGGCCTCGCAGTTTTCAGCGTAACATAGCGGTTGCCCCTCGCTGAAAGTCCAACAAGTATATTCACACCATCCCTGTTTATGTTCAGGTGCGGAGGAACAGTATCATGCTTCCTGCGCTTTTGCGGATGGGATTGCGGCTTTGCGGGGGAAATCCACTCGGATAAATCCTTCACCGCCTCCGTGAAATTCTCCGGGTCATCAATAGCTTCAAGGAGTGAATGCTGTTCTCTCAGTTCCAGAATCGCCGAGTTTATCGCGTCTATTCCCGTCTGAATCTCTTCGGGATTGCCCTTCGCCTTGCGGTAACGCCTGAAGTACCTTTCTGCGTTCCTTGACGGTGATAATTCCGGGTCAAGCGTTATGTCCAGCGTTGAGCCGTCCCAGTCAGTGATGGTGATATTCTCCGCGCGACTGGGTATTTCGTATATGTGCGACAATATAGCCTCGCCCCTGCGCCGGAACATTTCCGCCTCTCTGCATTCCCTGAGCTGTTTTGCGAGTCCGTCCCTGTGTCTTTCTTTCGCCTTTACCGCACGCTTTATCTTCGCGTCAATCTCGTGAAGCGTCTTGTCTCTTCCCCGTCTCAATAATGGGATTACGACTCCGAATCTTGCCGCCTCAAGTGGATTGCGTTCAAGCTCCCGCGTACCTTCAAGGGAGAAATCTATCCGTGTGAGATAATTTTTCCCGGCGATTATCCTGCACGGCGTATCAGAAGCAGGGTCAGCAGTCTTCATCAGAGCGGACTTCCACGAAACAGCGTTCCTTTGCGGCCACTGGGACATTATGAGCCTAGCTAGAGGTCTGCCTATACCCTTAAGGTTCTGTACGTCCTCAAACTTGAGCGTGTCTTCCGGCCTGAGATATTCCCCGTCAAATTCAGGGGGAGGTGTGTAGGAGTGTCCCGGAAGAATCGTCCTGTAATGATTCGTGTCAGGTGTCGAATGTCTTGCGGCCTCGTCAATTTTCCCGGCCTCGTCAAGAAGTATGAAGTTCGCTACAGGCTCGGTTATCTCAAGAATGACGGAGTAGTTCACGTTTACTCCCGCTGAAACTCTGCGCCGTGCTGAAAGCTCAAGTATCCTGTCGTGGTTCAGCTGTCTTGCGGAAAATATTTCGCCGCCATGAGTCAGCCTACTTCTTACTGCTTCGGTGATTGATGCCTTTGACGGGGATATTTCACGGAGCGCGTTCACCTCAGACTGTGAAGCCGTGCAGATACCCGCCGCCCCTGAAGCCCAAGAAAGAACAAGCCACTTCTCCCCGGAAATCTTGAGAGACACCCAAGAGTCGCCGCCCTCAATGCGGTTTATACGGAGCGGAAGAATTTTGCCTAACTCACCCGCTAATCCTGCTACAAATTCCGGCCCGAATGCCATAATATTTTTGTCTCCAGTGTGAATAGTTTGCTCTAATTATAGGTCATAGCTTGAACGTGTCATAATGTTACAATTTCAGGCAGCCGCAAGCAACCTTCCCGGCAAGAAATCACTTCACCCTCATGGCACACTACCCCCCGTCAACACACGCAAGCCTCATGTTACAGCTCCCACCAGCCAGCAATCACTTCACTCTATCACCCGTCAACACACGAGCCTCACGTTACAGTCCACCAGCCAGCAATCACTTCACGCTTTCACCCAATACACGCAACCCTCACGTTACAGTC
>JAFSRQ010000147.1 GCA_017446055.1 Synergistaceae bacterium
CCTGACCATCGACAAATCATGAGCAATGAACAGGTAGGTTAGTCCTAATGACTCCTGCAAGTCCTCAAGCATGTTGACAATTTGAGCCTGAATAGAGACATCGAGGGCAGAAATCGGCTCGTCGCATATGAGCATCTCAGGCTCTGCCGCCAAAGCACGGGCTATTCCGATTCTCTGACGTTGCCCCCCGCTGAACTCATGAGGATAACGCCCGGCCTGCTCTGAGTTGAGTCCTACAAGTTTCAGGAGATGACTCACGCGGTCAGTGTGCTCGTCTTTGGGGATGCGGTGGATTATCATGGGTTCGCGGATGATTTCGCCCGCCGTCATCCTAGGATTGAGTGAGGCGTAAGGGTCTTGGAATATCATCTGCATCCTTCTGCGGAACGGGAGAAGCCCGCGCTGAGTGAGACGGGTGATGTCGTGGCCGCCGAAGATTATCCTCCCTCCGTCGGGGTCATACAGGCGGATGATTGTGCGTCCTGTAGTGGTTTTCCCGCAGCCTGACTCGCCGACAATGCCCAGAGTCTCGCCCCGCTCTACGTGAAGGCTGACTCCGTCAACTGCATGCAGTGTGCCTGATTGTGTGTGAAAATATTTCGTGAGACCGTCAACTGTTAGCATGTATCCTCCTTATTGTTTTGATGACAGGCGTTTGAGTGCTTGTTGTGCGGTTCTGTATCCTTGCTGGGCTGCCTTCTGATACCATTTGCGTGCTTCATTGAGATTTTTGGGAATAGCATCACCATTGTTATATCTCAATCCGTATTCATAAGTAAGTCCCAATATATATTGCGCGTCAGCATTCCCCTGTTCAGCAGTTTCGAGATACCGAGACACAATTTTCTTGGACTGTGATTTAAACGCAAAATTTCTTCTTTCCATCGTATGTGATACGTTGCTATTTGGGGTTATTTTTGCTCGATGACTCGAATCGGTAAAAACCCATAATAGAATACCAAGTAAAATAGTAATCCAAGCAAATCCCCTAATGTAGCCCAGTTGCGCCCCTGAAGATTTCCGCATGGCTTCAAGCTGTCTATGCGCTTCTTCCCTTTTGCGGGCTTCTTCTGCCTTGCGTGTTTCGGCCTGTCTCAGTTCCTCCTGCTTGCGCTGAATTTCTGCCCTTATACGCTCCTCCTCCCTGCGTTTTTCCTCAAGCTGCCGCGCTAATTCTGCTTTCCGCCGGGCTTCCTCCGCTCGTTTTTCTTCAGCCTGCCTCAATTCCTCCTGCCTTCGCTGAATCTCTGCTTTGACTCGTTCTTCCTCCTTGCGCTGTTCCTCAAGCTGACGCTGTATTTCTGATTTGCGCCGTATTTCCTCCGCTGTTTGCGTCTTGGCCTGCTTCAATGCCTCATCATGACGCTGTAAAATCTCTCTCAGGTGTGCAAGCTGACGTTCTTCCTGCCGGAGAATCTCAAGTTGCCTGCGCGTCTCTGCTTCTGTGTCATATTCCTTCCGGCTTTTGTCCCTGCTGAATAGCTTCCTCAGCCCCGGAAACATCCACAGCGCAAACGCAAGCAGCACACCCGCGACAATTTCCCCGCCGAACTTCTTCACGCCCTCAATGATGATTTCTGTTACAGCTCCCATCCCTCACACATTCACGCCCTTCCAGCACGAATATCTGTGTGTCTCACTGAGAGTCATTGCGTCAGGCTTTCGGTGAAGGCATATCCTCATCGCGTCATTGCACCTCTTCACGAACGGGCATCCTTCCGGGGGGTTGAGTAAATCCGGGGACTGGCCGTCAATCGGTATCAGCCTCTCGCGTGAGCCGTCAGCTTTCGGGACTGACCGCAGCAATCCCCGCGTGTACGGATGCGCAGGGGACTTGAAGATTTCCAGCACCGTGCCTTCCTCCATTACCCGCCCGCCGTACATCACTATCACCCTGTCAGCCTCGCCAGCTATCACACCCAAATCATGCGTGATGAGTATCATAGACATTCCCGACGAGTGCCGAATCTCACGGAGAAGTCCCAGAATTTGAGCCTGAACAGTAACATCAAGCGCAGTAGTAGGCTCGTCAGCAATCAGCAATTCCGGGCCGCACAAAATCGACATCGCTATCATGAGTCTTTGCCGCTGTCCTCCGCTGAACTCGTACGGGTATTGCCTCATTCTTTCTTCAGCAGGGACTATTCCGACCTTCGTCATCATTTCTGCGACTCTCTCACGGATATTGCCCTGCCAGTTGTGCCGCCTCAATGACTCCTCAAGCTGATAGCCCACAGACAAGACCGGGTTCAAGCTCGTCATAGGATCCTGGAATATCATTGCTATCTTGTCGCCGCGCATGGCCTTCACCGACTCAGGAGTGAGATTTTCCCCCATGAAGTCGAGACGGTCATAGCTCACATTTCCGGCCTCACCTAGCAATCCCATAACCGACAGCATAGTTGCAGATTTCCCGCTTCCTGACTCGCCCGCAATGCCGAGAACCTCGCCCCGCCTCACAGTGAAGCTCACGCCGTCAACCGCTTTCACTTCTCCTGCTGACGTGGTGAATGTGGTGTGCAAGTTCTCTACCCTCAGAATTTCGTCTGTCATGGTGTCTTACCTCCTGAGTTTAGGGTCAAGGGCATCACGCAGTCCGTCCCCCAAAAAGTTGAAGGCAAGTATCGTGATTGAGATTGCCCCAGCAGGAAAGAATAACTGCCACGGATATATCGCCATCGCCGGAACTGCGTCGCTGCTCAGGACTCCCCAGCTGGCCATAGGCGCGCTCACTCCCAATCCCACGAACGACAGGAAAGCCTCCGTGAATATCGCCCCCGGAACTGAGAATGTCAGCGTTACTATCACCGCCCCCATAGCGTTTGGTATGATGTGGCGGAACAAGATTCTTGCTGACGACGCACCCAATACCCGTGCTGCCGTAACAAACTCTTCACTCTTGAGGCGCATAACTTCAGCGCGAACCATTCGTGCCATTGGTGCCCAGTAAGATATTCCCAGCGTGATGAATATGCTGCTCAGTCCGGGACCAATCACAACCATCAGCAATATCACATAGATCATGGCCGGGACCGAGTAAATCACATCAACAACGCTCATCATGACATTGTCCAGCTTGCCGCCGATGAACCCGGAAATCCCCCCGTAGACCACACCGATAATCAGGCTTATGATGCTCGCGAGAAATCCTACTGCCAGCGAAATCCGCGCACCGTACATCACCCTCACGAACAAATCCCGCCCGAACATGTCGCAGCCGAACCAGTGAGTCAGGCTAGGAGGGTCATTGCTCACGCTGAAGTCCATTCCGTCATACTCGTAGCGCGAGAACACCGGGCCGAACACCGCCAGCAGTATCACCGCGAGTATCACGCAGAGTCCCAGCATTGCCGCACGGTCATTCCTGAGACGAGACCAGGCATCAGCCCAGTATGTTTTTGACGGCCTCAATGTCTCGGAGCTTTCACGTTCTTCCGGCGTTAGGGGCAGAAAGTCTTCAGGTGTGTATGTGGACGGGGATGTGGCTTTGTTCGCGGGCGTGTTTTGTGGCGTGGACGTATCTTTGCTCATGTTCATTGTCATCACCTCAGCTTGATACGTGGGTCAGCAAACGACAGGCATATATCCGCGGCCGTGTTGAAGGCCACAAGAATCGCGCTGTAGAATATCGTAACGCCCATTATCGTCGTGTAGTCCCTGTTGCTTATGCTGGTAACAAAGAACGTCCCTAGACCCGGCACTCCGTATACCTGCTCAATCACGAAGCTCCCTGTGAGAATCCCGGCTGTGAGAGGCCCAAGGTACGTTATGACCGGGATAACAGCATTCTTCAGCGCATGGAGATATATCACCCTCCGCTCACTGAGACCCTTCGCGTAGGCCGTCCGTATGTAGTCCTGCCCCAAGACCTCAAGCATTCCCGACCGCACAAGACGCGAAATGAACGCCGCCGGGTAAAGCGCGAGTGTCAGAGCCGGAAGCCACGCCGTAGATATTCCGTCCCAGAAGCCCACGTTGACCCAGCCCAGGCGCATAGCCAGCACGTAGACCAGCAATGACGCAACCACGAATGACGGGACTGTTACGCCCACTGTCGCAAGAACCATCGCCAGCCTGTCCTGCCATTTCCCCCGTTTCAGCGCCGATATTACCCCCGCGGGAATCCCGGCCATGAGCGAGAACAACAGCGCGAGCCCCCCCACAGCGCATGAGACCGGGAAGCTGTCAGCAATAATTTCGTTCACCGTCATTCCCTCATACCTGTACGACGGCCCTAGGTCGAGACGGAGAATGCCGGACAAGTAGCGCATGTACTGGACGTAAACCGGGTCATTGAGGCCGTAACGCTCGCTCATTTTCTGGGCGACAAATTCGGGGATTGCCTTTGCGTCCGTGAAAGGCCCGCCGGGAATCGCCCTCATCATGAAGAAGGTTATCGTGATGACAACGAAAAGGGTAATGAGACCGGAGAGTATGCGCCTGAGAATGTACCTGCTAATGTTAATTCCTCCCATGCAACCGAAGATGTCAGAAAATTTCAGGATGCCAGAAATTTTAGCACCTTCACGCCACGCCAGGAGGGGAAAAATTATGAGCGGCTGATATAATAATTCCCATCCACAAAATTCAAAGGAGGCTTTCACATTGAAGCTGAAACTCACAGTAACATTAATGCTCGTGTGCGCGTTGTTCGTTGGCGCGTCATTTGCCGCAGAGCCCGCCAAGTTCCACATCGGAGTCATGACCGGGACAGTCTCGCAGTCAGAGGACGACCTCAGGGGCGCGGAACTCATGATCGCGAAATACGGCGATGCTAAGGACGGCGGTATGATCGTTCACATCACGTACCCCGACAATTTCCCGTCAGAGCAGGAGACAACGATAAGCCAGATAGTCGGCCTCGCTGACGACCCCCTGATGAAGGTTATCGTCGTCAACCAGGCAGTACCAGGTACAGCGGAGGGCTTCAGGAGAGTCCGTGAGAGACGGAGCGACATTCTCCTTCTTGCTGGCGAACCCCACGAAGACCCCGGCGTAATCACGGAGGCCGCTGACATTTCGACACACACCGACCACATCGGGCGCGGCTACACAATCCCTCTCGGTGCGCAGAAGATGGGTGCGAAAACGTTTGTTCACATCTCGTTCCCCCGTCATATGAGCTATGAGACTCTCGGACTGAGGCGCGCAATCATGGAGGAAGCCTGCAAGGATCTCGGCATCAAGTTCGTGTTCGAGACAGCCCCCGACCCCACAAGCGATGTAGGCATGGCCGGAGCACAGCAGTATATCCTTGAGAACATGCCCGCGTGGATCGAGAAATACGGCAAGGACGCGGCGTTCTTCTGCACAAATGACGGACACACTGAGCCTCTCCTCCGTCAGGTTGCGGCACTCGGCGGCTATTTCGTGGAAGCAGATTTGCCCTCGCCCCTCATGGGTTATCCCGGAGCGTTGGGTATTGACCTCTCGAAAGAGCAGGGAGACTGGCCCGCAATCCTCAAGAAGGTAGAAGAAGCTGTAGTGAAAGCTGGCGGCGGCGGAAGAATGGGTACATGGGCGTATTCATGGGGCTACACGACAACGGCGGCACTCGTTGAGTTCGGCAGGCGTTACATGGACAACGGCCTCGACAAGGACGAGTCATATCTGGGAAGCGCAAAGGCACTCCGCGACATGAGGGAAGCCTACGATGAGTTCTGCCCGGGCGCGCACTGGGGCGGAAGCTACTTCACCGACGCTGTTACGGGCGTGAAGAACACGAAGTTTGTCCTTCTCAGGCAGGATACCTACGTGCTCGGCGGGACTTACCTCGGGCTTGCTGACGTTGAGATCCCGGAAAAGTACTTCCACATCCGCATGACCCCTCCAGAGAAGTAGAAGAAGCCTAATCGTTCATGTGAAATCCGCGGGGAGTGCGTGGAAGCTGTCTGCGCATTCCCCTTTTTTCTGACACAAGAGGTGATTAATTTTGTCGGACAACAGCACACCGTTACTCAGGCTCGACCACATAGGCAAGGAATTTTACGGCAACCGCGTATTGTCGGACATCTCGTTTGACATCAGCGCGGGCGAAATCATCGGGCTAGTCGGCGAAAACGGCGCGGGGAAATCCACCCTCCTCAACATACTTTTCGGGATGCCCGTAATCTCGTCGACAGGCGGCCATGAAGGCAAGATACAGATTGACGGAAGAAACGTGAGCTTCACTTCCCCCAATCAGGCACTCACACACGGTATCGGAATGGTTCATCAGGAGTTCTCGCTCATACCCGGCTTCACGGCGACGGAAAACATCCTCCTCAACCGCGAAGTCCTCAACGGCTCATCGATGAGCTACCTTTTCAGCGACCGAGTCTCAACCCTCGACCGCACGGCCATGAACGAGCGAGCAAGCGCGGCAATTCACACACTCGGCGTGAACATCAGCCCCGATATGACGGTAAGCGAGATGCCCGTTGGCTACAAGCAGTTCATCGAGATAGCCCGCGAGATTGACCGCAAGAACACACGCTTATTGTTCCTCGACGAACCTACAGCAGTCCTCGCCGAGTCAGAGGCCGAAATCCTCATCACCGCCCTCAAGAAGCTGGCGCGCTCAGGAATCGCGATTGTCTTCATTTCTCACAGGTTAAGCGAAGTTAAAGAGCTGTGCCACAGGATACTCGTTCTCAGGGACGGAAGACTCGTAGCAGACCAGCCGTCAGAGAGTCTCAGCATAAGGCAGATAGCCTCGCTCATGGTAGGGCGTGAAAGTGAGAGGAAGGTTGACCTGGAGAAAGTCCCGGAGGAGTCAGCAGAGGTTGAGACAGTAACAGCAACACTTGACCTGTCAGCAAAGAAGAAGAAGAAAGTCCGTCCTGCCCTCAAAGTCGAGCATCTGTGGGTGGACATGCCGGGTGAAACTGTGCGTGATGTATCGTTCGAGGTGAAGAAGGGTGAGATTTTCGGCATAGGGGGACTCGCGGGTCATGGCAAGCTAGGAATCCCCAACGGCATTATGGGACTCTACCCTGCCGGAGGAACTGTGAGACTCTTCGGGCGGAAGCTGACACTCAACAAGCCCCGTGCCGCGTTGGGTCGCAAAATGGCTTTCGTCAGCGAGGACAGAAGGGGAGTCGGCCTGTTACTGGACGAGCCGCTTGACTGGAATATCACGTTCACGGCTATGCAGACACAGGGAAGATTCCTGCTTGGGATTCCGTACATCTTCCAGGTCAGGAACGAACACGCTATGCGCAAGGAAGCCCGGAAGTTCATCGACAGCCTCAGCATCAAGTGCACCGGGCCCGGCCAGCTCGCGGGCGAATTGTCCGGCGGCAATCAGCAGAAAGTGTGTCTCGCAAAAGCATTCGTCCTCCGTCCCAACATTCTCCTAATCTGCGAGCCGACGCGGGGAATCGACATCGGCGCGAAGACTCTCGTCCTCGACACCCTCAAGGAGTACAACCGCGAGAACGGAACAACAATAATCATCACTAGCTCAGAGCTTGAAGAGTTACGGAGCGTGTGCAACAGGGTAGCTATTGTTGACGAGGGAAGAATCGCCGGGATACTGCCAGCGTCGAGTCCGGCGGAAGATTTCGGAATGCTCATGATGGGGCAGACAAAACATGATGAGGAAGGTGAAGAGTCAGCATGATACGGAGATTCATACAGAACGCGGGATGGCCGAGAATAATCATCGCGCTATTCCTGCTTGGGCTGTTCGTTGCCGCCCCGTTCGTGGGAGTGAGGGTTGATACTTCGCTGTCGAACACTCTCGTGCGCTTCGGGATGAACGGCGTTATGGTGCTTGCTATGATACCGATGGTACAGGCTGGGTGCGGGCTGAATTTCGGCCTGCCTCTGGGGATTATCGCGGGGCTTCTGGGCGCAACATTGTCG
>JAFSRQ010000148.1 GCA_017446055.1 Synergistaceae bacterium
GGACTTGAGGCGAAGAAGTACATGGACGCAGGGCAGCTGGTCCCGGACGAAATCGTGATGAAGATGGTCGGCGAAAAGCTCGCTGAGTTCGCGCCCGATGAAGGCTTCATGCTTGACGGCTTCCCCAGGACAGTAGCACAGGCTGAGTTCCTCGAAGGCCAGACCAAGATTGACGGCGTAATCATGTTCGCTGTCCCTGATGAAGCTATCGTGAAGAGGCTCACTAGCCGGGCTGTCTGCAAGGAATGCGGGAACGTAACCAACATCCACGAACACGGCAAATGCCCGTCCTGCGGAGGGGAGCTTTACCGCCGCGATGACGACAACGAGGACACAATCAGGAGCAGGCTCAAGGTCTTTCACGAACAGACGGAAGCACTTGTTGAGTTCTACAGGTCGCGGGGCTTGCTGATTGAGATTGATGCTACTGGAATGCCTGAGGAAGTTTTTGCGCGGGTTGTCGAGACGCTGGAACATGATTAAGCTCAAGACTCCCGAAGAATTAAAGCTCATGAGGATTGCCGGGCGGGTTACGGCGGAAGTGCTTGACATCATGCGAGAGGCTGTCCGTCCGGGAATCTCTACGGGCGAGCTTGACCGTCTCGCTGAGGAGCATATTCGCAGGAACAACGGAATACCTGCCTTCAAGAATTACCGCCCGATGGCAAGCATGACACCGTTTCCCGGCACTATATGCGCCTCAATCAACGAGGAAGTTGTGCATGGCATTCCACAGTTCAGCAGAATACTTCAGGAAGGCGACATCATAAGCATCGACGTTGGCGCGTACGTGAACGGATGGTGCGGAGATGCCGCCTGCACATACCCTGTCGGCGAAATCAGCCCTGAGCGCAGAAGACTCCTTAAGGTTACGGAAGAGTCCCTGAACCGCGCAATCTCTCAGGCAATACCGGGTAACACTCTCGGCGACATAGGGAACGCAGTAGAAAGCTACCTTAAACCGCTCGGCTACGGGATCGTCCGTGATTACACAGGGCACGGTATAGGCAGCAAGATGCACGAAGCCCCCCAGATTCCCAATTACGGCAGGGCGGGGCAGGGTATGACGCTCAAAGCTGGCATGACTATAGCGATTGAGCCTATGATTATGTCCGGGCGCGAGAAAGTGAAAACCGGCGGAAATGGCTGGACTGTCTCAACTGTTGACGGTTCTGACGCGGCGCACTTTGAACGCTCGATAGCAGTGCTTGACGACGGGCCGGAGATTTTGACACCGTGGCAGAGTTTTCTGTAGGTCAGGTTGTCATCTCACGGCAGGGAAAGGACGCGGGGCTTCTCTACGTTGTCTCAGGATTTGAGTCTGACGGAAGAATACAGCTCATCAGGCCGGGACGCTTCAACGTCAGCAGTCCCAAGAAGAAGAACCCCAAGCACCTTCAGGCAACATTAAGGCGTTCAGACGAGTTAGCAGAAAAGATAAAGGCAGGTAACAACATTGACGCGGGATATTTTCACAGGAGCTTAACGGATGGCGAATAATTCCGGCAAAGAGGACGTAATCGAGGTAAAGGGCGTAATCACAGAGCCTCTGCCCAACGCGATGTTCAGGGTTGAGCTTGAGAACGGGCACAAGGTACTGGCTCATGTCAGCGGGAAAATGAGGATGCAC
>JAFSRQ010000002.1 GCA_017446055.1 Synergistaceae bacterium
ACAGGACTCGAGCTTGTAGCAACACAGGCAGAAGCAAAAGCACGATGGGGTGATGCGTGGGCACAGCACAGCGGAGATGTTGACCACAGCATTTCGGCAAAAGGAGTATACAGACAGCTCCAAGACAGGCCGTTTCTCACAGATCAAGATCAACTCGAAATCACAAATGACCCTTCAAACTTTCAGATGCTCTCAAGGCGCGTTAATGCCTCAAAGAGAGACCAGAGCAACACAGAATTTGTGAACAATCCCAACAGGAAAGCAGAGATTACCACCAGAGGCGCAAAGAACCTCACACGCCAGCAGGAAGCCTCACAGTCAGCACTAGACTCCCGCGTTCTAAGCAGACAAGTGCGCAATGCAGGCGAAACTTTCCACAACGCCGGGACTCAGGCAGCACGGTTCGGAGGGATTGCCTCGCTCACAACGTCAGGCATCATGAATCTTGTAGCCGTCATCAAGGGCGAAAAGTCAGCAGGAGACGCTCTAGCCGACACGGTCATAGACACGGGCAAGGGGGCTGCAACAAGCTACGTAATGGGAGGAGGACTCACGACACTTGCGGAGGGCTTCTCACATTCACACTCGAAAATCATTCAGGCGTTCACAAAATCCAACGTCGCCGGGCAAGTCATCTCTGGTGTAATGGCGTTCGGGGGCGCGCTGAAACGTTTTGCCACAGGTGAGACTGACACGGGAGAATTTCTGCGTGAACTCGGCGAGAAGGGACTCAATTTCGGCGCAATGAGCTACGGTTTTGCTGTCGGTCAGGCGGCTATTCCCATTCCCGTAATTGGAGGGATTATCGGCTCACTTGTCGGAAGCGTTCTGACCAGCGGACTGATTTCGCGCATCTCTGAGGCATTGCGGAGGAGTGAGCTTGAGCATCAGGAGCGTATTAGGCTTATGGCTGAGTGTGAGGAGGCAAAGCGTCAGGAGCGTGCGTTCAGGGCGGAGCTTGAGGCGTATTTGCGGGAATGGTTCAGGGATTACCGGGCGTGTTTCACGGAGGCTTTGTCGGGAATGCAGGAGGCTTTTGCGGCCGGGGATGCTGACGGAGTGATTGCCGGGGCGAATGCTGTAACCCGGAAACTTGGCGGGAATGTTCAGTATGAGACAGTCGCGGAATACAGGCAGCTTTTGGCCAGCGGTGCCGCGTTTGCATGGTGAAGGGAGGAATAATTATGCCGTTGCCGTTTTTAGCGTGGGCAGCAATTGCCGCAGTCGGAGGAATGGGAGCAGTGGGTCATGCGGTTGCGAGGGATGACCAGAAAGAGGCCGAGAGTATCGCCAGACGCGCGAAGAGAACTTATGACGACGCAAAGAGTTCGCTTGAGTCTGCGGCCATTATTGCGGAGAGTCGGCTTGAGAGTCTCGGACGCTCAAAGAAGGAAGTCTACGATACATCAATGAAGAGGTTCATGCGTTCTTTCGAGAGGATACAGGACATCCCCGACAAGAATTTTCCCGGAATGGATGAGCTGAGGAATTTCAGGATAACGCCATCGGACATGATACAGCTCCGCGAGATGGGGAGTCTCTATGACGGGGCATTTGCGGCGGGTGCAGGAGCTGCGGCAGGTGCTGGATTTGCGGCTCTTGCGGCGAACGGCTCGCTCTCGGCTGTGGGAAGCGCGTTGATGGCGGGCAATATCGGAACGGCTCTTACTGGACTCGGCGGGGCGTTGACGGCTACACCTCTTGCGGTTATCGGCGCGCCTGTGATGTTCTTCACGGCGTTGTCTGCGAGCTTCAAGGCTGACGAGAACAAGGAGAAGGCTCGTGCAATGCTGGCGGAAGCGGAATCGAAGGCCGAAAAGATGAAGACTGACGAGACTTTTTGCCGTGCAGTCGGTGAGAGGGCGGACATGTTCAGGGGTTTGCTTTCGAGGCTCAACGGCATGTTCGCTCCGTGCGTGGACAGGCTGGAGGATATGGTACGCAGTAAGACGGTCTACGATCCCTACAGGAAGATTAGCGGCTACGAACTCAGCGACAACCAGCTCGCACTCTGCGCGGTAACAGGGAGTCTTGCGGGGGCGGTGAAGTCTGTGCTTGATGTCCCTATTCTTTCGGGGAGCAGGGAAATTCATCCCAGAGTCGACAGCACAATCACAAGGGTATCCGGCAAACTCCCGGCGTTGGTGAGCAACTTCAAGAGAGTGTAACAGCTTCTGAGTCTCGGAGTCCTCCTGAAACACGGGGGACTCTTTTTCTGCCTTCTCATATACAATCCTGACTTGTGAAAACGACAACCATTCACGATTTTACATTGTGAGACCGCGAAAATATAATTACTGTATAATTCAACCAATCCCCAAAACAACATTCACAGAGAGGAGACACATATAATTATGTCGCTCAGGTTAGGATTTATCGGTTTCGGCGAGGCGGCCTACAACATGGGCAAAGGTCTCAAGGGCGAAGGCTTCGAGGACATCAAAGCCTATGATGTCGTCATGGACAAGGAAGGCCCAATGCGCGACACGGTGCTGAAACGCTGTGAGGACGCGAAAATCACGGCAGTCTTCTCCGCAAAGGAACTCGTGGAGAACAGCGACTTTGTTGTCATCGCAGTCCCAGCAAGATTCACCGCCTCAACCGCTGACGGACTAAGGCAGTACGCGAGGGC
This sequence comes from Synergistaceae bacterium, assembly GCA_017446055.1. Lineage (GTDB taxonomy): Bacteria > Synergistota > Synergistia > Synergistales > Aminobacteriaceae > JAFUXM01. The sequence goes on from JAFSRQ010000002.1 coordinate 2,633, forward strand.
AGGACAGCTTTTTGCCGACGTTACGACCGCACTTCCACCAGTCAAGGAAGCTCAGGCAGAAGCATACGCCAAAATCGGAGCTGACTACATCGACTCGGCAATGCTCGGCTCACTCATGGCACTCGGTCACAAAGTCCCAATCCTCGCTTCAGGCAAGGGTTGCAAGAAGTGGCACGACACAATGAACCCCTACAACATGAAGATTTCCCTCGTCAACCCTGACGACCCCGACAACACCAAAGCAGGAGAGGCCTCAAAGATCAAGCTCGTCCGCTCGGTCTTCATGAAGGGCATCGAGGGGCTTATCGTTGAGACGCTGCTTTTCGCCCGGAAGTGCGGTGTCGAGGATTATATCCTGTCGTCAATCTCCAACTCAATGAACCGCGACAAGTTCGAGGATATTGCGCTGAGGATGGCAGGGGCTGACCTGATTCACTCGGAGCGCAGGAGCTTTGAGGTAGGCGAGTCAATGGAACTCATGAAGGAAGTCGGTGTTGAGCCGCTGATGGCAATGGGAACGAAGGAACGTCTTGCACGCACAGCCGCGCTCGGTCTCAATGAGGAGCTTCACGGAATAGTCCCCAAAGAGTTCGCGAGGATTTACGCTCTCTGGGACGAGAAGAAATACAGCTAGGATTTTTCACCGCAACCATGAAGTTCAAGTATGTGCGTATTCAGGGCAAAGAGCTAGCGGAAAACACACTGTACGCTAAGGGAATCTTCAATGCCAGCGTCAGGAAAACGTTGTGTTTTTCTTCAAGACCGGGAACACTGAGCTGATGATGAAGATGATCACTCCGGCAATGTGGCTCTTGGAGAAGTATCATCACCCTTTCTACGTAGTATACACGAATACGCCCGGTGAAATAGTCTACGAGGACAAGTATCAAGTTGTAGTGAAAGCTGGTGAGGAGCTGGTAATCGAGAAGTTACAGCCCTCATGGAGCAAAATACATACACAACAAGAGGAGGAAATATCATCATGAAGAAAGTTTTTGCGTTTGCTCTCGTTATCGTGATGGCTCTTGCAGGGTCATCATTCGCGGCTGACTGGCCGACAGGAACGGTGAATGTCGTGCTTCCTTACGGCGCGGGCGGAGACACGGACACTTACTGCCGCCAGCTCTTCCAACGCGTGAGCAAAATCACAGGCCAGACGTTCGTAGTCATCAACCAGCAGGGAGGCTCAGGAATCGTCGCGGCAATGGACGTGATGAACAAGAAGAATGACGGCTACACCCTCCTGTTCAACCACACAGGCGCGGCACTCGTCCAGGAAGCTACGGGGATGGTCGATTTCTCGTACACAAAGGACTTCGAGAACTGCTGCACGGTCGCTATCGATGAGACGTATTCACTTGTCGCGATTTCACCGGAAGGCGAGTACAAGAGCTACAGCAAGGGCTGGAAGACTCTCGCGGACATGATAGCCTACGCAAAGGAGAACCCCGGCAAGGTGCGCTACTCGACAGTTTTCGGGTCAACAACTGAGTATGTCGGCACGATGCTTGAGCGTCAGGCAGGAGTCGAGTTCGACAACATCAACGTCGGGACTTCAGGCGGTGAAAGAATGGCGGCCATGCTGGGCGGTCAGGTGGACATTCTCGCGGCCAACTACATGCAGGTGAAGGACTACATCGAGAAGGGCGACCTCGTTTGCCTCGCTGTGATGTCGAAGCAGAGAGTCCCCGGAATCGACTACCCGACATTCGCGGAGCTTGGGTATGACAAGGTTGTTACGGCGAAGAAGTACGAGGTCAAGTTCCCCAAAGGCACGGACAAGGCCATAGTCGACAAACTCGCGGGCATCTGCAAGGATATAGTCCTCAACGATACGAGCTATGCTGACGTTCTGAAGGTCTACTACGCGCAGCCGCTCTACAGGGACGCGGAACAGATGAACCGTGAAGACCCGGAGGAAGTCAAGGAGCTTGAAGCAGGGTTAGCGGTTGACGACTAAGAGAAGGAATTTCCGCCTGACAATGTGAGAGTTGCGGGCGGATTTTTTTACACAAGGAGGGAAAATTTCAATGACCAACAAGACACGCGATATTCTCTGCTCAGTCATAGTGCTTGCGTTCGGGGCGGCCATGATCTACTTCGTGAAGGACGTGCGCAGGGTAATACGCTCGGATGTGGGCTCTGCGTTCGTCCCGACACTCATAGGCTGGTGCATAGTCGCTACGGGTGCGGCAAAACTTCTGTACTCCGTCTTCACCGGCCTCAAGGAAGAGAACAAGAAGATAGTCTTCGATCAGGACTTCTTCGGCGGAATCGGGACAATCGTCCTCATGGTGCTGTACATGCTGGCGTTTCAGCCCGTGGGGTTCGTTGTGGCGAGCGCGGTGTACCTGTTCCTGCAGATGCTGCTGTTCAGCGAGAAGAGCAACAGAAGGGTGGTACTGTTCGCGGTGATTGCTGTGCTGTTGCCGCTGGCGGTTGACGCGCTTTTTGTGTTCGTGATAAAGATGCCGCTTCCTGTGGGCATATTCGGATTCTAGGAGGTGGACTTCATGATAGCAGACGCATTAGCCAACGTAATGAACCCCGTATGCCTGTTCCTGATTTGGGCAGGTACGGTAATCGGAATAATATTCGGCTCAGTTCCCGGGCTGTCGGCGACAATGGCAGTCGTTCTCTTCCTCCCGATGACGTTCTCGCTTGAGGCAACGCGGGGAATCGCCCTTCTTGTCGGCCTGTACATGGGGGGAATTTCCGGCGGCTTAATCTCGGCAATCCTCCTCAAGATTCCCGGGACTCCCTCGTCAATATCGACAGTCTTCGACGGCGGACCAATGGCTGAGAAAGGCGAGGCAGGACGGGCGTTAGGCGTGGGAATCCTGTACTCGTTCATCGGCTCAATTCTCGGAATCCTCGCGCTTATGTTCATCAGCCCCATGCTCGCGAAAGTGTGCCTGCTTTTCGGGCCTGCGGAATATTTCTCGGTGGCTGTGTTCTCGCTGACGATAATTGCTGCGCTGTCGGGAAAAGACATGCTCAACGGGCTAATCGCGGGACTCACCGGGCTTGCGCTGTCGATGGTCGGAATGGCTCCGATAGACACGAAGGTGCGCTACACTTTCGGCAACTACCAGCTGCTTAACGGCTTTGACATTACGGTGCTTCTCATCGGAGTGTTCGCGGTTACGGACATCATACTTGCCGGGTTCGGACGTAGGACGCTTGCGCAGAGGCTGGAGCAGAAGAAGTACCAG
>JAFSRQ010000149.1 GCA_017446055.1 Synergistaceae bacterium
CTGAATGTCTGTGCTTGCGGGAATGTTGGTGCTTGCTGGAATGTCGGTGCTGGGGGAATGTTGGTGCTTGCTGGAATGTCGGTGCTTGGGGAATGTGGCTGCGTGCGGGGAGTGTTGGTGCGTGGGGGTAATGTCGGTGCGTGCTGGAAAGTCTGTGCTTGTGGGAGTGTCAGTGCTTGCGGGAATGTGGGTGTGTGGGAATGTTGGTGCTTGCTGAATGTCTGTGCTTGCGGGAATGGCGATGTGTGCGGAATGTCGGTGCTTGGGGAATGGCGGTGCGTGTGCGAGGCTTTGAGGGTGGGAATGCCTGTGTGTTATGGCCGTGTCTGCTTGCGCTATAATTAGGCAAAAATTTTCGGAGGCACTAAATGTTCTCATTCGACAAGATCCGCGAATACGCAATGAAGCTCCTGAAGCCCTCGCTCTACATGGGCGGACTCGATTACGTCCTCAGCATATGGCGCAGTGCTGACGCAAAAGACCGCGGCATACTCCTTCTCGTATTCTCGCCTATGTTCATCTGCATGGGAGGCTTCATCTTCACGATAATATACTTTGTTCTTTTCGTCCTGCCGTCATACCTCTTCAGCTTCTTGGGATGGGGGGCATTGACAGCTCTTTTCGGGGCTGGCGGAAAATACTGCTACAAGTACTTCACCGGGAAGGAAATCCGCGCAGGAGACAGCAACGTTATCGATGTAGAGTACACCGAGCCGTCAGCAAAATCATCATCACGTCGCAAGACTAATGCCAAGTGAGAAGCTCGTCCGCTTCAGCATAACAGTCCCGGAAGATTTGCTGTCCGAGTTCGAGACCGCATATTACGCCGAAAACAGGCCGAACCGCTCCGAGTCCGTCAGAAGCCTCATGAGGGAATATCTTTCGGGGGAACGGTGGCGTTGCAGCGGGGGCGAAATCTGCGCGACAATCACAATCGTGTATGACCATCATCTGCCGGAAATAACACGAAGCCTCACATCAGCACAGCATGACTCAGGGGACGTGATAATCTGCGCGACTCATGTCCACCTGAATCATCACACCTGCCTCGAATGCGTAATCACTAAGGGAAATTCTCAGGATATACAGAAACTTGTTGAGGCTCTCAGGAAAATTCGCGGGATTAAGAGCCTCAGCGTTAATGTTACGACAGAGATTTAGCGGGTTTGTTTCTTGGTGATGTGGTAAAACTTGTTCCAGCTGTAATATGGCTTGGACAGAAGCACGCCTTCAGGAGCGTCAAAATTCCAGACTCCGCCCTCTGATGTCTCGTACCAGAAGACTACATCAACCCTCCCGGACGACAAAGCCGCATTCCTCGCGCCTGACTCTATGTTCACCAGCTCGATATTCACCTTGAGCCGCCTGCCTATTTCCGCAAGAATCGCAGTGTTGAAGCCCGAAGCCCTGCCGCCCTCGTCAACATAATCCAGCGGAGGAAGGTCTCCTGTTACTGCTACTTTGACCGTCTCAGCTCCGTCGTAACTGTCGAATGATACGGGCTTGTTCCTGTTGTTGTTGTAGATGTAAACGCCCTGAATTTCCGGGAGAGTCCAGTCATCATTCATTTCCTGAATCACCCTGTCGAACTTCCACGCTAATTGTGTCTCGTCCTTCCTGAAACCGAACGCCAAGCTCATGGGGACTCTTGTCTGGGCTAGGCAGCATATCTCGTAGGCAGGATTATTCGCGGTTATGTACTCTGCTACAACGTCAGGCAGTGCTATCTCGTCAATCTCGTACTTGTCCATCGCCATAAGCATTGTGTTTAGGGAGTCGTAGAACTTCACGCCGTAAAGCTCGTGCCTGTTCGAGAGCAAGTTCCAGCCTGTAGTCCTAGTGCTGTCCTGAATGATGCGGGAAAATTCCTCCTCGTTTGTGTTGAGGCGAGTGAGGAATCCGACTCTTGCGGTCATTACGACAGCGGCATATACGGACGATGCGACGACGAGAGCGGCTGTAAACGCAAGAAATATCTTCTTCATGATTGATGCTCCTTCCGGGAAAATATGAGGGTATTATATCTTAAACTGGTTATGTTCTGCTGCTTTGTCCGCGCTTGTCATTGTCCCCGGAAAATTCCGCTTGCCTGTGATTTTGTCGAGAACGATTTTTCCGACCATCACATGACTTAGTCCCATACAGCGGTCAAGGGGGTAATCATGCTGCCCGTAATGACCGAGTAAAACCTTTAGACCGTGCTTGATTTCGTCAATATCCGTAACCAGCTGGCACTTGCCGAAGCCTATCACGCTCTCGTAACGCACTGTGATTCCGTGCTCTGTCTTCTCCACACGAATGAAGATGTCGCCCTCAACGCAGACAGAAGGATTTTCCCTCAGCAAGTCAGCTTTGAGTCCCTCCTTCGCGCCATGAAAATAGATTACGGCCTTGCCATTGACGATTTCCATTCCGAATGACACGGGGACAACATACGGAAATTCGCCGCCGTTCATCCCAATCCTGACAGTATCACAGCGATTGAGAACGTCAAAAATTTCTGCGCTGTACTGAATCTCGCGGTCTTTACGCCTCATAGTATGCACCTCCGTGAATTATGGCAAAAAAATTCTCCCCCATCGTAGCGACAAGGGAGACAGTGAAATTCATGATGTTTTACTCGTAATCAATCCGCTCTATCTTGAAGATGACCGGCCTCGTTCCGTCCGAACAGCACGCAATCATCTCATTCTCGCGTCTCATCCAGCCCTTCATGATTGAGCCGCCCTGAAGCCCGGTGTAAATGTAGCGGCTTATTGCGTCCCACAGCTCAGAGCAGTGCGGCATATCCGGCCCTCCTGCGACTGTAGCCGGGTCAGCGTCAGTGTGTACCAGTGTGTTCAGTCCGCAGTGCCAGAAATCATCGCGCTCGTCATCCCTGAAGAACTCGAACACGTCCCCGACATTGTAGCAGGGACATGCGCCGGAGTCCGGGTCTGCGCAGTATTGTGCCTGAAGCTCAGGGTACAGTTTCTTGTCTATGACTGTCAGTCTGACTTTGTGCTTCATCTTGCTACACTCCGAGTCCGTCATACCACTTCTTGAGGTCATTCACTGACACAGACGAACGGAACAACTTTCCCTCCTGTATGCTTGCACCCGGCGCGCTGAGCCTGAGTCCGTCAGCAGCCCTCCCGAAGCCGGAGCCGCCCGATGTCGCGAACAGCACAATCTTCTTCCCGCTGAAATCATAAGCCTCAAGGAACGTGTTGATGATTGTCGGGGCGACGTACCACCAGATCGGGAAGCCCAGAAATATCATGTCATGGCCTGAAATGTCAGCGTTCTTGTCCGCAAGCTCAGGACGCGATGATTTGTCCTTCATCTCGACGCTTGAGCGGGAATTTGAGTTCTGCCAGTTGAGGTCGGATGACGTGTATTTTACCGCCGGGCGGATCTCGTACAGGTCAGCCCCCGTTGCCTCAGCGAGCTTCTTTGCGACTGTCCCGGTTACCCCGCTCGCCGAGAAGTACGCTACAAGCACACGGCTCATCACATGCTCTCCTTCAGAATCTCGATGACCTCATCACGCGTGAGCTTCCTGTAGCCGCTCTCAAGAAGGAACGTAGCATCAGCTATACCCTCGTACATCTCTGGCGTAACACCAAGCTCCTCGAGGCTCATCACGACTCCGATTTCCCTCATCCATACCTCAAGAGCCTTAAGCCCGGCTTCCGCAAGCTCAGTGTCAGACTTGCCTTCAGGATTCACGCCCCACACATTCACGGCGAAACGCGCAAACTTCTTGAGGCCGTCATTCATGATGAGCCTGTAGTACGGGAGCGAGACAGCCGAGAGCGTCATTCCGTGCGTGGCGTTGGTGTAAGCCCCGACCGCCTGACCGAGCATGTGAACCATCCAGTCCTGAGTCTTTGCCCGGCCTATGAGCGTGTTCAATGCCCATGTAGCTGTCCACATGATATTGCTCCGGGCCTCGTAGTCGGTGGGATTCTTGACGGCAATCCTTGAGCTGTGGACGAGGGACTTCATGAGTCCTTCCGACAGGTAATCGCTCGTGTTGTCGTCCGTTCCTGAGAAGTACTGCTCCATTATGTGCGACATTATGTCGAAG
>JAFSRQ010000014.1 GCA_017446055.1 Synergistaceae bacterium
AGTCAAGTCAAGTCAAGTCAAAGGCAACCTGTGTCCTTCTGACGGTCAGAATAATTCCCGCTCAAAACTTTACCCGTTAATCTTCATATCAGCAGGCATAGCGAGCATAATCTTCCTGTTTTTCTTCAGCTCAAGTGCCGAATATCTCTGGGTTGACCTCGTAACTCAGTGGAAGGTCTGCGCCTACACTCTGCGGGGCGTTGACATATACACTCTCAGGGGCAGCAGTGATTTCATCCCGGAGATTGGCTTCCTTCAAGCGGGCTTCCATGCGTCACCTTGGGGCTGTATCCTCGAAAATGTGTTCTACGGCGGCTTCCTGAGCTTCGGGGCGGCAAAAGCATACTTCCTCACCGCAAGCCTCACAGTCCTTCTCATTGCCTCACTCGTCCTGCGTGCTAAGTGCGCCTCTTTGGGATTCGGGAGCTGGGCATTCATCATCTCGCTGTTCTCGCTGGACTTCTTCGCTCCAGTGGCAGGGGGCAACGCAGGAGGGATGATATGCGCGTTCCTTCTCATGGCGTGGCTTGTCTGTGATGATCATCCGTATGTTGCTGGGGTTCTTGTAGCATTCGCGATGGTCAAGCCCCAAGCTGCACTCATAGTGTGCGTGATGCTGCTCATGATGAAACGGATTAAGCCCCTGATTGTCGGCGCGGCTGTCGATATTTCCGCGTGGTTTGCTGTGTCTGTCATGACAAAGAAGGGAATGTTTGAGCTTCTGCGGGAATTTCTCTTCATGTCATCCGACAAAGTGGGCGAGCCGTTTTCCGCCGGGATATTCACGCTGGTGTTCGACAGCTATATGAGTGCCGTATATGCCAGCATGACAGCAGGGGTGATATTCGTCGCCGTGATTTATGCTCTACTGCCGCGGGACATGCCGGAAATGTTCAGGATATACCCGGCGTTCATGGCCGTAACATTCTGGTGCTACTCGTACGTGAATGATAACTACGTGCTGGTTCTTCCTGTGTGTCTTTGCGCGTGGCTTATGCTCCGGGGCAGAAAGAGTGTGTTCTGGTTTATGTGCGGGTTGTGGTGTTCATTCGGCGTGCATATAAGGAGTGTGCTTCGGAGGATTGCAATGTTCGTCAATCCAGAGCTGCCCATAAACATTGCCCGCAGGTATGGATGGACAATCTATGAGCTGGGAATAATAGTGCTTGGCGTGATAATCTGCCTCGAACTCAGGCGCATATACCGTGAGGCCCGGCCATGAAGACCGCCATCATCATCGGAGCGGGCCCGGCAGGCCTCACAGCCGCGTACGAGCTTCTCGCAAAGTCAGCCGACTTCCGCGTTACAGTCCTTGAGGAAAGCGACTACATGGGCGGAATCTCCCGCACCGTAAGCTACAACGGTAACCTCATGGACACAGGCCCGCATAGATTCTTCTCGAAAGTCCCCGAAGTCAATCAATGGTGGGAAAATCTCATGCCGGAACAAGGCTCGCTCCCTTACGACTACAGGACGCTCGGACAGTCAGCCAGGCTCTCACCTAACGGCCCTGACCCAGACAAGACCGACCGCGTAATGCTTCGCCGCAACAGGTTGACACGAATCTTTTTCCGGCACAAGTTCTTCGACTACCCGATCTCGATGAAACTCTCAACGCTCAGGAACATGGGGCTGTTCACGACAATTTCCGCAGGCCTAAGCTACCTTAAGGCGGCCATGTTCAAGCGTCAGGAAAAATCCCTCGAGGACTTCTACGTCAACCGTTTCGGGAAAAAGTTATACTCCATGTTCTTCGAGTATTACACCCAAAATTTATGGGGCAGGCATCCCTC
>JAFSRQ010000015.1 GCA_017446055.1 Synergistaceae bacterium
CCCGATACCCGATACCCGATACCCGATATCCGATACCCGATACCCGATACCCGATTTTACTGCGCTGATTCAGTTTGTCAAGTCCTATGTGAGATTTCTTCATGGCCGGAATTATAGCACATCATGTGATGAACTACCGCACCTCACGGATATAGCGGCTTCCTAATTAAACGAGTCTGCGCTAGCGTCTTATGTCCTCTCCAAAGGCGTTGATTCCCTGCGTCCCACATTTAGGGCAATATTTCGTCGTTGGCATTCTCTGAGGCAGGACTACTAGCCGCTCATGAGGCATCAGCTTCTTCTTCACCAGCCCTAACACTGAGAGCTGAACTGTCCCTCCGAACAATCCCTTATGCCAGCCCTGCAAATTCTCGTCCTGCATGTATTTGAGCAGCTCATGTGTTATATTATTGGCCGCATCCCGTTTCTTGTTGCCTAATTTCTGATATGACTTCCTCATCAACTTTCGAGCTTGGTATCGGTTGCTTGAATCTTTCTTACGCCGGGCTATTAGCCGCTGGCACTTCTTTAACCGTTTCGTCTCACCTCCTTTGTTCTGATAAGTCGTTACCGCAAGATAATAACCGTCCGGCAAATTAAGCAGCTTGGCATTGGCTAACTCAAGGCCGGGAATATTCCAGAACTGATTTGCCCCGCGTATTCTTAGGCTCTTGCTGAATCCTTGTATGCCTATGTGATGCTCATCGTTGAACCTGTATGTTACTCTGTGTTGTTGAAGGTTTATTGACACATGCTCTGACTTGTAGCGCAGGCTTCCCGCTGTGTGATTACGTTTCTTCAGGGCGGCTGATGATTCCAGGCTGGACTTTATGCTCTGAATCACTGACTGCTTCATCTGCGAGTCTAAATGTAGAAGCTCATGTGTTACTAGCTGGTGGTCTTTGTCCAGTTCATGAACAATTAATATTGTGGGAGTCTTCTTGCGGATTATGATAAACTTTGTCGGACTCAAAAATTCATCATCAGGAGTGATTGATTTGGCAAGAAAAATTTTTGCGGCATTAATTCTCGTACTATCATTCTCACTTTGCGCATACTCAGCGGAAGGCGACAAGGTATTAGCCCGCGTTGGCAGTGAGGACATCACCGAGGCCGAAGTCTTAGAGTTCATACAGCCGTTCGGACAGCAGGCAGTCATGCTCTACGGCACGGAGCAGGGCCGCAAGATGATTCTCGATGACGTAATATCGATGAGGCTTTACGCTCTTGACGGTGAGAGCGCGAAACTCGACCAGACACCCGAATTTCAGTCCCAGCTGCGGAACGCAAGACGTGCAATGCTGGCTCAGGCGGCAATGAGGGACATCATCAAGGACGTAACAGTGAGTGATGACGAGGCACGGAAATTCTACGATGACAACCCGGCCATGTTCACCAACCCCGAAAGAATCCGGGCGCGTCATATTCTCGTGAGCGGTGATGAGGCTCTCGCAAAGGTTCAGGACGAGCTTAAAGCAGGCAAATCGTTTGACCTTGTCGCGAAGGAATACTCGATTGACCCGGGCAGCGCGGCTAACGGCGGGGACTTGGGGGAATTTCCGCGCGGAATGATGGTTCCTGAGTTCGAGAAGGCGGCGTTTGACCTCAAGAATCCGGGAGACGTGTCAGAGCCGGTGAAGACTCAATTCGGCTGGCACATCATAAAGCTGGAGGAGAGAATCCCGGAATCGCCCATACCGTTTGAGCAGGTCAAAGCGAGGCTGACACAGGAGCTTAAAGACCAGAAGACGCAGACATTGCTTCAGGACAAGGCAAAGGAACTCGAAGGCAAGTACAAGGTAGAGAGATTCGAGGACAAGCCGGAGAAGTAGCGCGAAAAGAAATTACCCCCTCAGTTCCAGAAAGAGGGGGGGTTTTTTGCGGACTATAGCCGTGACTTCGCTTCCTCAATCTGCCTCCTCACCTGCTCAAATCCTGTCCCGCCGTAAACATTCCTCCGTCTGACACTCTCACGCACCGAAAGTATATCCATCATGGCCGCGTCAACTTCCGGGATATGTTCCTGCCACTGCTCCAGCGTCATATCCTCAAACGCCACATGATTCGCCGTACACCATCCCACAAGCCGCCCCACCATCATGTGAGCCTCGCGGAATGGCACTCCCTTCATCACGAGATACTCGGCGACATCCGTAGCCAGAGAGTAGCCCTTCTCCAGCCCGGCAAGAGCAAGACCCTCGTCAACATCAACCTGAGACAGCAATTCAGCAATGATCTTCACGACAGCCTCAACAGTGTCAAGTGATGACCAAAGCCCGCGCTTGTCCTCCTGCAAATCACGGTTGTACGTCATCGGAAGACCCTTGAGCGTAATCATAAGGTCGACAAGATTCCCGATTACCTGTCCCGCTTTCCCCCGCGCTAACTCGAGGACATCAGGATTCTTCTTCTGAGGCATCATGCTTGACCCAGTGCAGAAATCATCAGGGAGAACGATGAAGCCTAACTCTTGACTGTTCCAGGTGATGAGGTCGTTGCAGAGGCGGGAAATGTGAATCATGAAGACTGACGCGAAATAGTGATAGTCGGTCATGTAGTCCCGGTTTGCTACTGTGTCGAGGCTGTTGCGTGTAGGGTGTGAGAAGCCGAGAAGCTCACTCGTCATCTCCCGGTCAATAGGCAGTGTTGACCCGGCCAATGCCCCCGCCCCTAACGGACATTCATCCAGAGAGTCCAGCACAAAATCCAGCCTCCTCAAGTCCCGCCTGAATGCCTCGAACCATGACAGCCAGTAATGACCCATTGAGACGGGTTGAGCCTGCTGCATGTGTGTGTAACCGGGAATGATGATGTCGGTGTGTCGTTCTGCGTTTGCGACTAGAACCCGGAGAAGCTCCCGGAGATTTTCCCGGAGTGCCCGAAGCCGTGAGCGCAGGTAGATGCGTGTTGTTGTTGCTACCTGGTCATTGCGTGAGCGGGCTGTGTGCAACTTTGCTCCGAGCGGCTCAATCTCCGTCAGTCTTGCCTCGATATTCATGTGAACGTCCTCAAGTTTTGCTGACGGCTTGAAGCTCCCTCCGCGAATCTCATCGGCAACCTTCATGAGTCCGTCAACAATTTTGGCTGACTCTTCCGGCGTAAGTATGCCAGTTGCCCCTAACATTTTTGCGTGGGCAATACTCCCGGTGATGTCTGCTTCGGCCATGCGCCAGTCAATATCGAGGGACTGCGTGAAGTCCTGTACTGTTTCCGCTGTGTCTTTGCTGAACCTTCCGTGCCACATGTCGCTAAATACCCTCCCCGCGCTGTTTGCCGCAAAGTTTCACGGCAATTCCTAGCCACTGCTGGTATTCATGGCCGGGGTTGTCCGACTCTCCGAGAAGCCTGCAATATTCCCCGTCATATTCTGCGCGGTAAACGAGATTGTTCCCGAAGCCGAGATAGTGGTACACCCAGCCTTCAGGGAACTCGTCAGCTTCAAGCATGGGGCAGGCCTCCGACACCAGCCTTGCGTCAGCGACATACCCGGTCTCACAGTCGCCGTAAACACAGTTGCAGTAGTATGCTTTGCCGTCATCAGCAACCATATTCACCGCTCCTCCCTCGCCCATTGCGCCGCCAGCCGCCCAGAAGATGAACTGCGCCCGGCCAAAGAGTTCCTTCGTGATGTCCTCATTCCTGAGATGGATTAAGTCTGTCATTCGTGATTATTCCTCCGAGAAGATTTGCGGCGTTATTATACAGGAATTGAGCTTCCCGCTGTCTTAATGGCAAAGGCAGAAAAATTCCCCCTGTCATTCACGGCAAGGGGGATTCGTTTTACCTGCTGGACTAACTGCACAGCTTCAGGGCTATATTGTGCCAACGCTGATATTCCTGGCCGGGATTTTTGACCACGCCGAGAAGCCTGCAATATTCCTCATCGTACTTCACGCGGTAATACAGGTGATTGCCCATGCCCAAGTAGTGATAAACCCAGCCTTCCGGGATTGGGCGGTCAAGGCCGAAAAGCGGACATGCCCCGGCGATAATATCCGGGTCGAAATCATCACGGACGAAATTGCAGCAATACAGACTTCCGTCTTCCGCAATCATCTCAACCGCTCCGGCATCGCCCATAGCACCCCATTCCGCCCAGAAGAAGAACTGCGCGCGGTCAAAAAGTTCCTTCGTGATGGTCTCATTCCTGATGTGGATTATGTCAGACACTAGTCATCATCCCTGCTAGTAGATTTGCGGCGTTATTATACAGGATATTATGTTCTCACTTGAATAGCACCCTGTCATTAACGGCGGGGGGGACTTGCTTTCACCATGAAGGCATATTTGAGGCTATGAAGCTCTGCGTGAAGGCGAAAATTTCGTCAGCGAGTCCCCTCATTTTGCGGATGCCGAACACTCTTCCGCCTAACCCTAAGAGCATAACAGCAGGGTTTTCGGTCATAGCGGTATCAGTAACCGTCATATCATGAGCCGATGTATCTCCAGTATCTACAGAGACCTTCAGCGAGTTGTCATTCATCAGGGAAATCTCAACACTGACTCCCAAATCCAGCCCCAGTGATTCCTTGAATGTGTGTTTCACCGAAGATGTCAGCTGCGCCTGATCAACGCTTGCACTCCTTTTAGCTGACACTTCAAGCCCCTTGCTGTCCTCCAGAAAGCCCATTATAGCCCGGCAGACCGTTTCAGGTGTTATGCTTGCGCTGTACAGCTGGAAGACTTTGGTTTTGCCGAACATTTGTCCTCCTTATTTTCCTGTCATTTGAGCCAAGACAACGAAAAACACAAAAGCAAGACCGATAGCCGAAAGCACAAAGGTAAACTCGCCCTTGATGACAAAGCTCATGCAGAACGCCGCCGTTAAATACACCACAGCAAACAGAGTTGACAATCCTTTATTGCTTTCACCGCCAGCAAAGAATATGACTCCCGACAGAAAAATCGGAAGAAGCCAGACAATGGCATTCCACACGAACTTGAACAGCGAGGTTATCATCATGCGCCATTACCCCCCTTCATCGAGAAGTAATTTCACGAATAGGTATTTTACCTAATGGGGGGGGGGGGGCTGTCAATAGGTATTTAACATTCCTATGCAACAAAATTCTAGAGCTGGTTATGTCATTCTGTCTTACGGTTTCCTAGAAGACTTGCGGCGTTGTCGTGCAGAATATTTCGCGTCTCATCATCAGCGAGTCCTAGCGACATTACCGCCCTGACGCACTCAACCTGAGATGCCCACGGTGAGTCAGTCCCGAAAAGAACACGCTCACTCCCAAATTCGCGGACAATCCTGACGAACTCATCATCACGGAGCATCATGCACTCATCCCCGCCGGAATAATAACCGTCCCCGTTAGGCACAAATTTTCCCAGCGAGAACGCCGAGTCGACATACACATTCTCACGCCCGGCAAACATCCTCACGGCCTCATCCCAGCAACGCCAGCCACCCATGTGAGCCAGTATCACCCGGACGCTTCCGGCCATGTCCAGAGCACGGGCAATCCTCGCAGGAAGAGCGGAGTCATCACCGGGAAATCCGATGTCATACCCCGCGTGCATCATCACGACAAGCCCAAGTTCCCCGCAAAGTTTCAGGATTCTCACACAGCGTTCATCATCAGCCGCGACTCCCTGATAGACCGGGTGAATCTTCACGCCCAATATTCCCGCCTCACGTATGCGCTCAAGTTCAGCGTCCCAGTCAGCAAAAGCAGGGTGAATCCCGCCAAACGATATTACCCCGGCTGACTCACCCTGCGCGTTCACGGCAATTGCTGTGTCGTTGATGCGCCTGACCTGCTCCGGCTTCGTGGCTACCGGCTGAATGACCGAGCATGTTATCCCGGCTTCCCTCATTGATGCCCGGAGTCCTGAGACTGTGCCGTCAGAGAATGGCCGTGTGTGGCTGTTATGACTCAGGACTTCGAGAGCATGAGCGGCTATCTTGTCGGGGAATGTGTGCGTGTGAACGTCAATTATCATCGCCAAGTGCGCGGGACTGCCTGACTGTTACTGTCCTCGTGTAGCAAGAGAACGCATCATCGACGAACTTTCTATCCGGCTTTGGAGTGATAATGCTGACGACCGGGACAATCACGAATCCCGCCAGCATGCAGAATGACCCGGCATTGATGGGCGAGCGTAAGAGTTCGGGAAATTCCGGCCTCACGAAAATATTTGCGGTCATCACGACGCTGGAGAATATGAAGTTGACCCAGCATGACAGCTTCGTTACTCCCTTCCAGTAGAGGCTGAACATGAACGGTGCTAGGAATGCCCCCGCCAGCGCGCCCCACGAGACTCCCATTAGCTGGGCTATGAATGTTACGTTGGAGCTGTACTGTATCAGGGCGAGTATCACGGATATTACGATGAACACGACGATCAGCACCCGCATGATTCGGAGCTGCTTCTTCTCGTCCATGTCCTTTATCACGTGGCCTTTGAGGAGGTCAAGAGTGAGGGTTGAGCTTGACGCAAGTACGAGGGATGACAGTGTTGACATTGACGCTGACAGCACCAGTATCACCACGACTCCGATAAGCAGGTCGGGCAGGTTCGAGAGCATTACAGGTATCACTGAGTCGTAGCCTTCAGCGGGGACTCCGAGTCCAGCCGGGTCAAGCTGGGACGTGAACAGCCGCCCGAACCCTCCGAGAAGGTAGCACCCCCCGGCCACAACGAGCGCGAAAAGTGTCGATATTACCGTGCCTTTGGTGATGTCGGCCTCGTTCTTGATGGCGTAGAATTTCTGCACCATCTGGGGAAGCCCCCATGTGCCCAGGCTCGTAAGTATGACGACTCCGAGAAGGTTGACGGGGTCAGGGCCGAAGAATGACGCGAATACACCGGGGGATTTGGCGAGAGGAGTTACAGCGTGAGGGTCTGAGATCTGCGCTATGCCCGCGAGTGCCTCAGACAGTCCGCCCTTGCTTTCGAGGACAGCCACGATTACCGCCACGATTCCGATGAGCATGATTATTCCCTGTATGAAGTCGTTGATTGCCGTAGCCATGTAGCCGCCAGCCACAACGTATATCCCCGTGAGAATGGCCATGACTATGACGCACACGGAGTAGTCCACGCTGAAAGCCATACCGAAGAGTCGGCTCAACCCGTTATAGAGCGAGGCAGTGTAGGGAATCAGGAAGATGAAGCATATCACTGAGGCCGCAATCTTGAGGGCATCGGAGCGGAATCTCTTGCCGAAAAAGTCGGGCATTGTCGCGCTGCTGAGATACTGACTCATGATGCGTGTCCTTCTGCCGAGAACCGCCCACGCGAGCAGAGAGCCGATAAACGCGTTTCCGAGCCCCGCCCAAGTCGCCGCGATTCCGTAACGCCAGCCGAACTGCCCCGCGTAGCCCACGAACACGACCGCCGAGAAGTAGCTTGTCCCGTAAGCAAAAGCTGTGAGCCAAGGCCCGACAGAACGCCCGCCCAGTACGAAGCCGCTAACGTCAGTTGAGTGTTTGCGGCAGTAAAGCCCGATGCCTATCATGACACCGAAGAAGAGTACAACCAATACCGATTTGATGAGCATAATCTTGTCTCACTTCCGAATAAATTTCGCGTGAAAGATTACCCCTCAAGGCCGCCTAAATCAACCGTCATTAATGACAGCAATATTCAGCCCGCAAAATAGCCGTAAATTTCTCTGCTTGTGATTGTGTGTGAAATGGGAAAAAGTTTTTGGTGAAGATTTTGGCTCCGCCACCAGGACTCGAACCTGGAACCTAATGATTAACAGTCATCCGCGCTGCCGATTGCGCTATGGCGGAACGTAACGAAAGGAATTTTACCCCTCATACCCTGATTTTGTCAACACACACTATAATAGCAATCATAATCCCATCAAGGAGGAAACATAACATGAGGCGCAGAATTTTACCCGGCCTAATCATATTCATCACGCTCATTTTCGCCGGGACAGCATACACAGACTTCGGCAGCTTCTCCGGCAACTCCGACTACAGCAGCTCGCGGTCATCATCAGCATCATCACGCTCATCATCAAGGGAGTCGACATCTTCACGCTCATCTTCAGGCGGCGGCTCATACTCTTTCCCGTCAACCACAACACGTACACGCAGACAGCCCGATTACGACACAGGCGGCAACATGGCCGGGGGAATAGACTTCATACCCGTGCAGGGAGTCGGCCCTCGTTCAGGCTTCATGTCATCAGGCGGAGGCAATGAGGATTTTGACGAATACTTAGGCGTTGCGTTCGTGCTGTTCGTGTTTCTCGTGTTCTGGTTCATGATTCACAGCCGTAACAAGAAGCGTCAGGAACAGCGCAATATCATCAACATTCAGGACACCGTGAGGACATTGCGCCCGATGAATGAATACCTGGAGCTTGACCCGGAATTTGACGAGGAAAGAATACGTACCCTTATGTCGAATCTCTACGTCCAGATGCAGGAGACGTGGCAGAAGAAGGACATCTCACCGCTCAGGCCGTACATGACCGATAAATTCTTCAGCCAGATGGACAGCCAGCTTGAACAGTTCAGAAAGGCAGGCAGGACAGATTACACCGAACGTATAGCAGTCCTCAACACCGGGCTTGTGGGATGGAGGCAGTCGGCAGGAATGGATTATGTTACTGTGAGGCTGTCATCGCGTATCGTGTCATACGTTCTTGACGACAGGACGGGCGAGCTTGTTTCGGGCGACAGGAAGCGCGAAAAGTTCATGGAGTACGAGATCGAGCTTTGCCGCAAGTCCGGGACAATCACCAATCCTGAGTCGGACGGCGTGAGGTCGGAGAGATGCCCACACTGCGGAGCCCCCCTGAAGCTCAACGCCTCGGCGAAGTGCGAGTACTGCGGGAGCGTCATCGAGTCCGTCAACACTGACTGGGCGATATGCGGCATGAGGGGAATATCACAAAGGACGGCATAGATAGCGCAGAAGCCCCCGTGAGTCTTGTGATTTGCGGGGGGAAAACTCTCACACCGAACGCAGGTTCTCACCTGTAGGAAACAGCTCCGCCCGTAGCTGCACATACTCAGGCTTTGGGGACATCAGCCGCGTGTACAGCCTCCTGTTTTCGGCCTTGAGCCTGCGTAATGCGCTGAGAATCTCCGGGCTTGTGTCAAAATCCGGGATGGTGAGAGCCTCATTCCTGCGCTCGGTCTTGTTGCGCCTGAGATGCCCGCACAGTTCCTCCCAGACATCTGGCCTAGCGAAAATCTCCGTGAACAGCTCCCCGCCGTACATGATGTGAATCTCCACGTCCCGCAACACTCAAACTCTGCCCGTTCAGCGTAATACTTCCTGTTCTTGCGCAGGCTGTCATCGATGAACCACATCACAGCGGTAACGTCATGGCCGGGATATAGCTCCCTGAGTGCCGCGTATTTCCGCCTGAAGTTGTCGTACTGTCCGCGCTTCTTTGTGCTGTCGTGGTCATCACGTATCTTCTGCTCGATGAGATATACAGTATTTCCGTCCGCAAAAAGCTGGTCTGCCTCAAGGTCAGGTGTTATCCTCTTGTCGAGATTCTCACAGCCCATATCCGCAATGTACCACGTAACAATATCCTCCATGAAGTCGCCGAACTTGATTTCCCTGCTCTGCGTAACATTCTGGATCAGCTTTGTCCTTGCGTTGCTGACCCGGAATATTCCCGTGTACCTTCTGGGATTCTTTATGACCGTAATCAACAGCTCGTAGTAAAATTCATCATCGGATTTTATTTTCCCGTTAAGCTCGCGTGTGAAATCATCATAATTTTTCATGCCGCAATTATATCAACAAGAGGTGCTGACAATGCATGACGTGATAATCAACGGCGACTCCCTCTCCGAACTCCCAAAGCTACCCCCCGAATCCGTAGACCTGATTTTTGCCGACCCACCCTACTGGATGCGCACGGAAGGAGTCCTTCACCGCACCGAAGGCACAGAGTTTCAGGGCTGTAATGACTCTTGGGACAAGTTCGACTCCCTCAGCGACTACGAGGACTTCACATCACGCTGGCTCACCGAATGCCGCAGACTCCTCAAGCCTTCCGGGTCAATATGGGTCATAGGCTCGATGCAGTGCGTCTACACAATCGGCGCAATAATGCAGCGTCTCGGTTACTGGCTCATCAACGATGTGATCTGGTACAAGTCCAACCCCACGCCCAACTTCACCGGCTCCCGTCTCAACAACAGCCACGAGACCCTAATCTGGGCAGTGAAAAACCGCCGCGCAAAATTCACGTTCCACTACAAGACCGCAAAAGCCCTCAACTCAGACTCTCCCGGAAAACAGCTCGGCTCAGTCTGGAGATTCCCGGTATGCTCAGGCCGCGAACGCCTCAGGGACTCACAAGGCCGCAAGCTACATTCCACGCAGAAGCCCCTTGCCTTGCTCGAACGGATAATAGCAATCTCGTCCAACATTGGCGACACCGTGCTTGACCCTTTCGCCGGGACAATGACCACAGCTGCCGCCGCCAAGAAGTTAGGCCGAAGGTACATCATGATTGAGCGGGACGAAGATTATTGCGCTTACGGTCGGTCGAGGGTTGACGCTGTGAGTTTTGCTGACGGTGAAACTGCGCGGGCTGACTTTGACGTGAAGCCTTTGCGTGTGAGCATGAGTGAGATGATAGAGGCAGGATATTTTGCCGTGGGGGAAAAATTCTTCCTGTCAGACGGCCATGAATACGGTGAACTTCTTGCTGACGGAAAATTATTGTGGCACGGTGAAATTCTTGACATGCACACCTGCGCGGCTAGGGCGAAGAATCTCCGGGCAAAACGCGTAAACGGCTTCGACTATTGGCACGTCATGAGGAAAAATCAGCTTGTCAGCATACGTGATATACGCGAAAATTACCGCAGTCAGCATAAAAACTCCCCTCACGTTCAGCAAGGGGAGCAGGATATTTCATCGTCTACAACTTTTTCCTCAAGCCTAATCCGAGAACAGCCAGCCCCATAATCCCAAGCAACGAATTACAGCCGCCTCCTGATGACCCTGTCCCTGAAGTGCCGCCTGTTACGTTCACGGTGTACTGCCTCGACGCGCTTGCGTAAGTGTTGTACGCATAGACCGTGAAGGTGTATTCTCCTGACTCGGTCAGTGTCCCGGAAAGAAGCCCGGCCTCTGAAAGCGTGAGTCCAGCCGGAAGCCTGCCCGCGCTTACCCGCCAGCTTAACCCGGAGCCGTTAGACCTGAGAGTCTGATTGTAGGATTGGGAGACTCTGCCGTCAGGAAGTGAGGACGTTGTGATTTCGAGAGCGTCAATTGTGAGAGTTAGACTGCGAACCGCGCTTGCTGTGCCGTATGTCGCTGTTACTGTGAACGGGAAAGACCCTGAGACTGTCGGAGTCCCGGAGATTTTGCCGGATGAGTCGAGAACGAGGCCTGCCGGAAGATTCCCTGTGAGTGTCCATGTTGCCCCTGTGGGATTCGAGGCAAGAGCCACGTTGTATGACATTCCCGCGATTCCTGCCTGGACTGTTGTTGTCGTGATTGTGATCGTTGTCGGCGTAATTGAGGCCGCGATTGTGATGCTGAGTTGCTTCGTTGCGCTTGCCGAACCTGATACCGCCCTCACCGTAAATGTCGATGTTCCCGCAGTAGTCGGAGTTCCCGAAATCGTACCCGATGTGCTTAGTGTCAAGCCAGCTGGAAGACTTCCTGACGCTATTGACCATGTCGCTGATGAACTGGCAGCGAGTACAGCCGAGTATGACGCGTTGACCGTCCCGGAAGGAAGGCTCGCTGTCGTTATCGTGAGAGCTGCCGGAGTTGCCCCGCTTGTGATTGTGATGGACAGTTCTCTTGTCGCGCTCTTCTCGCCAAGCGTCGCCCTGACCGTGAAGCGTGAAGTCCCTGCCGTTGCCGGAGTCCCGGAGATAGTGCCTGACGTGCTGAGACTCAATCCCGCCGGAAGCGTCCCCGAAGCTACCGACCATGTAGCACCCGTAGGATTCGATACGAGAGTCGCGCTGTACGCTGTGCCAGTTGTCCCCGAAGGAAGGTCAGTTGTCGTTATCGCTAGCGTTCCTTCAGCCTGAACTGTGAGCTTGAACTCTTTCGTTGCGGGCGCGCCTGTTGTTGGGCTGGCCTTGACCGTGAACGTGTAATCTCCTGCTGTTGTCGGAGTGCCTGAGATTTGCCCGGTTGACCTTCCGAGTTCGAGGCCGGCGGGGAGACTTGTTCCGTTGGTGAGATTCCACACTACAGCGGTTGTCGAGTCGGTCGCGAGGGTTGTGGTGTACGCGCTCTTCACGACAGCGTAAGGAAGCGGTGAAGTTGTTGTGATTGCGATACTTGGGCCGACCTTGATACAGCCTTCCTCGCTGGGGATGCCCTGAGCATTGCTGCCGATGCCGTGTTCTGCGGAGCTGTAGCGGTTGTTGCTGATGGTGTAGCTTGCCGCGTCGAGTTTGCCGACAACGCCGCCCATGTTCACGATGTCGCCGCTGATTGATGCGTAGGACTGATTGTTGCGGACTGTTGAGGCGTTCATGAGGCCGACTATTCCGCCGATTGCTTCAGATCCGCCGGAGACGGTTACGAGCGATGAGACATCACAGCTTTCGAGGACTGTTGACTCGCCGATGCGCCCTGCGATTCCGCCCGCATAGCTTGTTGCTTTCACTTCTGAGGCTGAATTTGCGTCTGCGGTTACGTGGTTGTTCTGTATGTTTCCGCCCTCAATGTAGCCAACGATTCCGCCAGCATATTGCTTGCTTGAAACTTTCCCGGAAAATGTGCATTCCTTTATTGCCTCAAAACTTGCTATGTTGGCATACCCTACAATACCTCCTGCGTATGCGGTCAGAGTGTAACCACTGCCAGGATTGGGACTAGCATATATGCCCTCAGAGCTAGCCGCTACGGTGCAGTTCTCAATATTTCCTCCTGTCATTCTGGCTGCTATACCGCCAGCATATGAAGTGGCATCAAGAGCTGACCACCAGTTAGTTCCCTGTGTACTGCTTGTGATTTCTGCTGTTACGCTGCACTCTCTAATTGTGCCGCTAGCACCAATACGCTCAACTATGCCACCAGCCAATGATGTGGCGTTTTGCGCGTTACGATAGCCTGTTACAGTCCCATTGAATTTACAGCCCTCAACAATTCCTGAATCGAGAAGTACTGCAATTCCTGCTACCTGCGGGCCTTGTACTGTTCCACTCACAGTGAGATTTTTCACAGCGTATGTATCAGCTTCAGCATTCAAACGCATGAACAAAGCTCCATTACCGTAGCTGTTACCTCGATTGATATTGACGTGAATTGAAAGATTGTTACCGTCAAAATGTCCGGTAAAAGGGTTACTCTCGCTGTTCCCTATCGACTCCCAGTCCGTCATCGCAGAGATATTCAGGTTCTGAGTCAGCTTGTACCACATATCCCCCGACTCAGTCCCTGCGTTCACCCTGTCTCGTAACGCGACCAGATCCGCATTCGTGTCAATCACATACGGATCAGCCTCCGTCCCCGAATGCCCCTCGTTCCAGTAGTCCGCCCACGCCCCTGAACCCGTCGCAAGCAGACACACGGCCATGAACAACGCAATGCACTTCTTCATTCTTCTTGCCTCCCGTGAGATTTTCCGTCAAAATCATAAAGACACATGACCGCCCACTGTTGCATTATGGTATAATACGCATTAAGCAAGGTAAGCTAGGGTTAATTTACCCTTTGCCATGTGTTGAATTTTAGTTTTGACAAAGATAATTATAACACAACACCTTGCTGTTTTTTATGCCTTTTTCCCGCAACATTATTCTGCAAAAACAGCCTCTCCCCGCACATTGCACTTCACTTCCTGCCAATCGTTATACGTAACAATGAGCTTGCCAGTGTCATGGTGATACGCGAAAATTACCGGGACAGTCTCAAACCTTGAAGGAGGAATAATCATGCGCAAAGTTCTTGCTGTTGTTGCCGTGTTCACCCTATGCGTGTCAGCCTGCGAGGCCCGCACACGTTTTGTTGACTTCCCCACGCTCGGAGAATGCACAGGAAGCTACGTTCGTTACCGCGCTGAACCCAGCACCGACTCTGACATCTGGGGGCGACTCAGTGTCGACGAGAAAGTTATCGTTACGGGTCAGACGGCGGTCGACGGGGAAATCTGGTACGAGATTCTGCCGAAAAACGCTCAGGACACGGCGTTCGTTTTCGGGAAGTACATTGTGCCGTTCTTCAACGAGGAGTACCAGCGTTCTCCAGTCGTCAAGCTGATAATCAGTGTGCTTCAGACCTATTGCGCATACGAGGACGCTGATTATTGGGGCGAGTATGACGGCGAGTTCGAGTACCCGGAGGTCAAGCGGAGGTACAACAGGCAGGGCTGGCTGTCGAGGGTTGAGCTGTGGAATCCAAGCAAGGATTTCGGCTTCGGTGATATTCGCATCGGCGACAGTGTCAGCAAGCTCCGTGATATTCTCGGTGAGCCTGACGATGAGAGCAGCTCAGAATGTGTATACATGGCCGGGAGTTACGCTACTTTCACATTCAGGATAAAGGACGGCAAAATTACCCGGATGATATACGAGGAGGAGTAGCGCGCAAAAAAATCCCCGGAGGCCTTTTGCTGACCTTCGGGGACTGTTGTTAGTCTGCGTGTTGACTGCTGGCCGGGTCTAGTACATTCCGTCCATTCCGCCCATACCGCCGGGCATTGCGGGGGCAGCGTCCTTCTTTTCGGGCTTGTCTGCAACGATTCCCTCAGTCGTGAGAACCATAGCCGCAATTGAGCCTGCGTTCTGGAGCGCCGAGCGTGTTACCTTCACGGGGTCGATGATTCCTGCCGCAACCATGTCGGTGTACTCGCCTGTTGCGGCGTTGAGACCGTGCCCGATCTTCTCGCTTCTGACTCTCTCCACACCTACGTCGCCCTGATAGCCTGCGTTTGTCGCGATGAGATAGAGCGGTGCTTTGAGTGCGTC
>JAFSRQ010000003.1 GCA_017446055.1 Synergistaceae bacterium
CTTTCTGGCGCAAACTTTGACGAATGAATCGAACGTTTCCGGGTCGCAAAGCCCGAATGTCGCATCATTGGGATTCGTCCCCCAAAAGTTCGGAGACCCTTTGCCGTCCACGCAACAATACTCCCAGTACAAGAAGTTCCCGTCATGTGAGCCTGACTTGAAGTTTTTCCCGCGGGACTCCTCAAGTTTCCTTACGAACTCGTCGAAGCGTGTTGTGTCGTCGCCCCCTGCCCCTGTAACGTACGATACCCATGTGTCAATTTCGCCGCTGCCGAGACACACAGCAACACCCGGCATGTCATACTCATACTGGACGGCATAATTACGATCATCATGGAATGTACCGTGCGTGATGCCCTGCGATTTCAGCTTCTCATTGACGGCCTCAAGAAACCTTTTCCTCAAATCCTCGACTGCTTCATAGACCAATCCGCTCTGAAGCTCGAATGCCGCCCTGAGATTCTCCGGCGACCTCAAAATCAACTCTTTGACTTCCATGTTGCTCTCCTTTGCACAGCCTGTGAAACTTTCTGCCGTCATCAGGAACTGGCGCATGATTTCACGGACTGGAACAGCGTGCTCAATCTCCTTGAAGCTGAGGCATGACGACAGCCATTCACGAATATCCTTCCTGAACGACACGCATATTTCTTTGCCGCATGAGCTTTCCGGCGATGGCTCTCTTCCGTCCGGCGTAAGGTATACTATCTTCGCGTTCTCATCATCACAGTGCTGTTTTGCCGCTTCGTAGTAATCACTGCACTGGCCGGGCAAGTCTCCCGCCCTGACCTTGGCCTCGATTGCGATAAAATGATTCGCCGTCTTTATCACGATGTCTATGCGCCTGCCCTGAGAAGTCTTGTATTCACGGGACACTGCAGCCCTCTCAAGTTCAGCGTCAGGAATATTCAGCCCCAAAACGTTTTTTACGAACGGTCGCAGGAAAAGGCTTCCCTGACAATGTGAGCCTGAAGGTGAAAGCAATTCCATCAGGACCTTGCAGATGAAAAATTCCCTGCTCTCAATGTTCAGGATACGGAAGATGTTGAACTTCTCCCCCGTAACCCTGCAAACAATTTCACGTGTTCGCAACAGTCCGGCAACATCATTCAGCAGCTTTTCCGTTCGCGGACTTGCCTCGCTCATAACGTATCAGCCTCCTTGCTGCATGAGTACAGCGAGCTTACCGGGAAAACATACCCGCATGAAGGGCAATAATGCGTATCAACGCTCACGATATGCCCGCACTTGTTGCACGCCTTAGTTCTGGGACGTTCATTGATTTCCGCATAACCCGGCCTTGCGCCCCCCGCAAGAAGAGTCCTCACATTCCTGAATTTCCCGGCCTCGACAGCAAGAGTCAGGGCATTCTTCCCGTCCTTCCTCCTCGCGCTCACGTCTGCCCCCACGTCAATGAGTTCCGCAACAACCTCGCTGTCCCAGCAATGTTCAGCCGCAAGCATCAGCGGTGCAGAGCCGTCATCATACACAGCGTTCACATCAGCACCTGCCTTCGCGAGAACACGTACAGCCTTTGGGTCTCGCCGATTGAAATTAGCCGTTACTGCGAGCGTGAGGGCATTCTGATTCATGCGGTTGCGGGCGTTAATGTCTGCTCCGTTGTCGATGAGGAACTTCACGGCTTCGGCACTGTTGAAGACTGACGCGTACATGAGCGGGGTATAGCCGAGCCATGTCCGGGCGTTCACATCTGCTTTGTGATTCAGAGCGTCCTCAATGTCCTTCACGCTGCCCCAGCCGGCACACACAAGCAGCATAATCTGCCGGAATTTGAACCATCGGCCTGAAGGGTCTCTGTGCTCCTCTATGAGATCCCACATGTGTGAAAGCATATTCAGGCACGACAAATCCCCGAACCGTTCATACCAGCCGTAATATCTGCCTCGTTCCTTCGTCCTGGGCTTCTTCAGTCTCAAGCCTGCTGCCTCATCCTCTTTGCCGTGAACGAAAACCTGAATCATCATCTTCACTTGCTGTATATCTCTCAGCATCAGAAGCCTGCCTCTTTTCCTGAGACATTCGCCGGCCCACGTACTGCTGAGACAGCCCGCATTGCACCCCTCATTCATCAGAACGTCGAACATTCCCGCGGCATCGTAATAGTACAGGTAGTCCTCAGCTATCACTCTCAGGGGATTAAGCCCCGCGCCCCTGCCTGTGTTCGGTGAAAGGCCTGACGATATAGCCCTCCTCAAGGCTTCGGGTGAATACGACATGCAAAGCTCCCTGAAGTCATCACAGGGAATTTCCAGCGTTGTCCGGGGCGCGAACGGGTATGCGGGAATGCATGTGAGCTTCCTTCCTTTCGGGGACAATAACGGAACATTAACCCCGGCTTTGCTCAGAGCTTCGAGAATTTCGCTGCCCGCGTCAAGTTTGCGCTTTATCTCTGACTTCTCCTTTGACGGTTCTGTGTCAGCTTCCGGGAAATCGCTTGTCCTCAGCACAAACATATCTTCCATATCTTCATATGCCTCGAAAAATTCGGGCGGCAAAATCTCAAGGAGTCCCTTCACCGTTTCAACGTCATATTTCCAGACCGCCTCACGGAAGAGTCTCCCGGCAAACCCGCGGTAATCATTCGCGTGTTCCTCTCTGAGAATGTCCCGCCAGCCAGAACGGAAGGCCTCGTATTCCTCATCGCTGATACTGGGGAGTTCCGGCTCATGAAGCGGAAGAAGACTCGTGTCAGCCCCGGCATTGAGCATCATCGGCAGGATTTCCCCCATGAATATTTTGCTGCCGAGACCCACGGCTCCTGCTTGTTGCACTATCAAGCCCAGAGCGCACTGCCCGCGGTTATTCGTTGCGTCGATGTCCGCGCCGTGTTCAAGAAGAAGCCTGATGATTCCCGGCACTTCACTGTCTTTGCGCCCGACACCATCGCGGGATGCAGCCACCATAAGCGGAGTAAAACCATCATTGTCCCTTGCGTTAACGTCTGCTCCTGCCTCAATGAGAATCTTCACGCAGTCATACTTCTCCATCACCACGGCCTGCATTAAGGGTGTCCTGTTCATAAAGTGCCTGGAATTGACGTTCCAGCCGTGATTTATGAGTGAATGCATGAGCGCGGGCGTTAATCTCCCGCCAAGAGAAGGGCTGAAGAAATTTCCGGGCAGAGTAATTCCGGCCTCAAGAAGAAGCTGTATCACTTCCTCTGCGCTGTCTTTGTGTAAAGCGTCATCCAGAATGTCAGCGGGGAATGAGCCTTCACGTTCCAGAGCTTTGGGTTCATATCCGTGCTGCATGAGGGACTTGATGATTTCAGCGCGCCCGAGACGGATTGCAGCCTCAAAGAATTTCTCCATTGTTCCGAGCCTCAGAAGCGTGCGTTCGTCCGGGCCTGCCTCGATTATTGCCGCGATATTCTCCGGGCTCTCGTGCGTGATGAAGTCGGTGTAATCCGTGTATCCTGAGTCATTCATGGCCGCGAAAACCGACACCCTCACATTATCCCCCATCCCCTCATCTGTAACATGCCCCCATAAGACTTTGGCATCATCCGCGCATGTGTCCGCGAATATCCGCGTGGCATGTCTCAATTCAGCGATGTTGATATTGCTGGAGGATGTTATGTTCAGCAGGATACCCTTCACGCCCTTCACGTCCCCTGACATTTCAGCCACCTTTTCCGCCGCTGTCCTCGGATTATTTGCGGCTTCAGTCCAGAAATACACAGTCCCCGCGTTCCTGAATATAGCTGCGATTTTCGGAATATCGAAAATATCACCGTCTCTTATGGCTGAAAGTTCTTCCGCAATTCTCCGTAAAGTGTCGTCTGTTTTCTCCCGTGCGAATATTACAGCGTCAGCAATATCGGCGAATCTCTTCATGTCTTCATTGCACGAATCTATATCGCCTCCGGGGATTCCTGCTGTTATGATTCCTTTCTCCCTTGCTGAAAGCGCGAGAATGATTGCGTCACTCAGAGTTGATTCCGTTATTCCTGTCATGAAGAGAATATCTGCACCCTCAATGTCGCCGGGCGTGAATTTCTCTGTTACGTTGATGATGTTAAAAACGCTCATACGTTTTCCCCTCCTTTAGTCGAACATGGCCGCGAAAACCGACACCCTCACGCTATCACTCATCCCCTCATCGATCACATGACCCCAAATCACTTGTGCTTCCGGGTCAGCTGCCCTCTCAGCAACATATGAAGCCTCTGACAGTTCAGCGAGCACTATCTCTGTTCCTGCCGTTACATTAATCAGAACTCTTTTTGCTCTGTTGATGTCCCCGCACATTTTGACCGCCTTCTTCGCCGCAGTCCTCGAATCCTCCGCGACTCCAGTCCCGAAATACACCGTACCCGCGTCCCTGAGAATCTCCGTGATGTCCTCAATATCCAGATTCACGAAGCCCGATTTTGTGATGAGGTCTGAAATTCCGAGTGAAGCATCTTCATTTTCTGACCGTGAAGCCTCGTCATGTTCTCACTGTTCGGATTCATGCTGACCGATATGATTCCGGCGGTTACGATTCCTTCTGCCCTAGCTGATTCTGAGATTTCGATTGCTGAATCGATGTTTGATTCTGTGATGCCCATTATGAGAATGAGTTCCGTTCCCCTGAAACTGTCAGGCGGAAAACTCTTCTCACAATTCCCGGCCATGTCGACAATCCTGAAACTGTTCATAGCGGCTGACCCTCCTTTTGCGGCAAATGTTACAGCTACAGCGCGCAAACATAAGGTGCGGTAAAAATTTCTGCTGTTCACGCCGAAAATTATTGCAGAGTTATAACTTTCAGCAGGAGGCACGAATTTATCATGATGATAGGAAACACAGCCAACACCATCAACATGACCTACAACGCCGTTACTGCCACGAACAAAGCCATCGAGAAGACAGCCCGCGCTCTATCCACAGGGCTTAGGACGGCCACGGCGGCAGATGACGCAGCAGGTTTCGCGATGGGTATGAGCATGTCGGCGCAAGTGGCAGGAGTTGACCGAGCCATACGCGACACTCAGGACGGTATATCTATGCTTCAGGTCGCGGAAGGCGGACTCGGTCAGATAAACTCAGCTTTGCAGAGAATGCGCGAGTTGTCCGTTCAGGCCGCCAATGACACACTGACAGCCCAAGACAGGAGCTACATACAGACAGAGATAGCAGAACTCCGCGAGAACATCAACAACGCCGTCAACACGACAACCTTCAACCGCAGGAGACTCCTCGACGGCAGCTCAACGGCTCAGTGGACATCCGACAAAGCCGCTACACAGCTCAAAGTGTCAGGAGCAATCACCGCAACCGACAAATACGGCCAGAGGAAACTGACCGAGGGCAACTACAAGATACAGATAACCGCAAAGCCCGGACGCGGACAAGTCCAGAAGACAAATATCATTGACCTTGATACAGTAGAAGAAATAGCAACAACTGAGACTACATACAAGCGCGACAATGACGGAAATATCATCACTGACGATAACGGAGACCCGGTAGAAATTGAGGTTGCTGTTACTGAGAAGAGGCTTCATCCCGCGACACTGGAGAACATAAAATCCTTCAGGACAGCAAGCGGAGTGTCATACTTCACCGAGCCTCAAACCATAAGAATCACTCAGGGCGACGGCAAGACAGCAAATATTTTCGTTTACGGCGGCGATACTGTCGAGGATGTCAGGCGCAAGATCAACGAGGCAATCTCTGATGACCTGGGGCAGGGTCAGTATGTCGACAACAGGGAGAATTTCTGCACGATTTCTGACGGCACTCCGGGAACGTCCGAAGCTGTAACTGGCTATGAGGATGTCATGACGTGCCAGCGGGACTCAGACGGGAAAATCATCGTTGACGCAAACGGGAAACCACTTATGGCGGCAGGAGAGCTGCAGATACGCAGAGGAACCTTGCTCATACGCAGTGCTGTAGCAGGCAGGGCGGGTGAACTGTCATTCAGCTCCGACAATGAAGACCTCTTGAACGCACTCGGCCTCAGCACGATTCAGACTTCCGAGGAGAATACTTTTGCCGCTACTGTCTACAACGCTCACACAGGGGAATACCTCGCCCGTAATGCTGACACTGTCGGGAATGTCATTCAGGGGGTAATTCATCCGTATGCTGATATAGAGTTCGACAGCATGGCCGGGGTAAAAGCATCTTGGGATGAAGGCTCTAAACGCTACATGATGACATCAGAGTCACAGCCATATGAGACGACTCTTCACATCAAGGACAGCAGCACGGCCTTCCAGATTGGGCAGGGACGAGGCGAGGATATATACATCAATATTGCTGACATGAGATATGAGACTCTTGGGCTTGACGGTGTTGACGTTACGACCAGGGAGAACGCTTCACGGTCTATATCGCTTCTTGACGCGGCAATAAGGAAGGTCAGCGTACAGCGGTCAAAGCTGGGCACGTACCAGAATGAGCTTGAGTACAACTCTAACAGCCTTACGCAGACTAACCTTCACCTTCAGGAGTCAGAGAGCCGCCTCAAGGATACCGACATGGCGACGGAATACATGAACTTCGTGAAGCTCCAGATATTGAGCCAGACGGGAAACTCTATGCTGACTCAGGCGAACCAGAACTCGCAGGCAGTGATGAGGATGATGAACTTGTAGTGAGGAAGGACAGCGGTTAGTGTCGTGGGAGAAAGCACTAGCCGCTATATTTTTGCGGATTACAGCCAGCCTTCACGCATCCATTCAGCCAGCTCAAGGGCATAATACGTTATGATGACATCCGCCCCGCCACGCGCAAGACACACCGCCGACTCACACGCAACATTCTTCTCGTTCAGCCAGCCGTTAGCGCAAGCCGCCTTAATCATAGAGTACTCGCCGCTCACACAGTACGATGCGACCGGGACATTCACAGCCTCTTTCACCGTCTTCAGAACGTCAAGATACGGCATACCCGGCTTCACTATGATGATGTCAGCACCTTCACCCACGTCAAGCAGAGCTTCCTTCACGGCCTCGCGGACATTCCTCGGATCCATCTGGTAAGTTTTCCTGTCCCCGAAAGAAGGAGCAGACCCGGCAGCCTCACGGAACGGACCGTAAAACGCGCTCGCATACTTCACCGCGTAAGACATAATCAGCGTGCCAGTCATCCCGCCAGCGTCAAGAGCCTCGCGGATCGCCCCCGTATGACCGTCCATCATGTCAGACGGTGCTACTATGTCCGCCCCCGCACGAGCCTGACTCACCGCGACACGCGCAAGAACATCAAGCGTTGAGTCGTTGTCGACAGTCTCACCTTTCAGGAGTCCGCAGTGGCCGTGTGATGTATACTCGCACAGGCACACATCCCCTATCACCGTAAGGCCGGGAAACTCGCGCTTCGCCGTCCGTATTGCAGTCTGAATCACTCCGTCCTCGCGCCAAGCCTCTGACCCGGTTTCGTCTTTATGCTCAGGGATTCCGAACAGCAGCACGCCGCCTATACCCGCCTTCACCGCCCGCTCAAGTATCACCGGGAGCTTGTCGGGGCTGTAACGCTTCTGTCCGGGCATCGCGGGAATGTCCTCGTTGATGTTATGACCCTCACGGACGAAAACAGGGTAAACGAACATTGACGGGGATAATCTGGTCTCACATGTCATGTCGCGGATTGCTTTGGTTGACCGCAATCTTCTCGGACGTACTATCATCTCATCGCCTCCAAGCCATCACGGAGATACACGGCAGGTTCATAGCCTAACACTTCACGGGCGTAATCTATCGAGGCCGAAGAGCGCACAATGTCTCCCTCGCGCGGACTCTGGTACTCTGCTTTCACTTCATGGCCGGGAGCAAAGACAGCGTAAATCATCCGCAATAACTCGTTCAGTGTTGTCTCGACTCCGCATCCTATGTTGAAGACTCTTCCGGCTGACTCAGAACTCATTGCCGCGAGAATATTAGCCTTCACCACGTTCTGAACCGCGCAGAAATCCCGCGACTGCTCACCGTCCCCATATATCACTGGGACTCTTCCTGACTTCACCGCGTCAATCCATCTCGGAATCACTGCGGCGTATGCACCATTGGGATCCTGCCTCACTCCGAAAACGTTGAAGTACCGCAGGCCGGTGCATTCCAGTCCGTAAACGCGAGTCCAGAACTCCGCGCACATCTCGTTGATGTATTTCGTGAGGGCGTAAGGGGACAATGCTCTTCCTGTTGACTGCTCAACCTTGGGCATGGTCTCATCATCACCGTAAACCGCGCTCGATGTGGCATATACGACTTTTCGCACTCCGTTAATCCTCGCGGCCTCAAGGATGTTCACGAAGCCCGATGCGTTGTCGGCAAAACATTTCGCAGGGTCATTCATTGACGCAGGGACTGACACGAACGCCGCATGATGTAGCACATAGTCGACACCGTTCGTGATTTCACGGCAGATTTCGGGAGACTCTATGCTGCCCTCCGTGAACGCGAAATTTCCGGGATGGCCTGATGCTGTTATGGCCATGTCGATATTCTTCCTGTAACCTGTGCTGAAGTTGTCGATGCCTGTAACTTTCTGGCCGAGTGAGAGCAGTGCTTCAGTGAGGTGCGAGCCGATGAATCCTCCTGCCCCCGTAACGAGCCAGTGATATTGTTTGCTGACTGGGGGCAATATTCCGGGATAATTCGTCATTTCTCGATTGCTGTGATTCTGAGCCGCCGGGTTCCTCTGGGTATCTTCACGATGACTTCATCGCCCACTACATGACCGAGCACCGCCTGACCGACCGGGCTTCTCTGGGAGATTCTCTGAACTCCTGACGCTGACACCGCCGCCCCGGATAATTCCTCAGAGCCGACTATCTCGTAAGTGTAGAGCTTGCCCTCGTGGTCTAAGTCCTTGATGGTTATTCTGAGACCGACCCCCGCCTTCGTTGTGTCTAGCTTCTCCTCATCGATTACTGTTACCTTGCTCAGTGTCTCTTCAAGGTCATGTATCCTGTCTTCGAGCTTGGCCTGTTCCTCTTTTGCCGCGGCGTATTCTGCATTCTCGCTCAGGTCTCCGAATGCGCGGGCTTCCTCTAACTGTTTTGCGACCTCAAGCCTTCTCACTGTCCGCAGGTGAGTCAGTTCCTCGGATAATCTCTCGTAGCCGCTCCGTGTCATTTCGTGGACATCATTCTTCTTTGCCGCCAAGATTTTCACCTTCACATTAGAATTTCACAATCTCTGCTAGAATATAGCCGTAATATTTTACACGAAAGGGAGTCAGTTTATGGCACAGTATGACAGCTATTCACCCTACATAGCAGGAACATCAAGCCTCGAAGCGGTCAACACACTTTTCCGCAAAGTATATCAGTACATGGCACTTGGTCTTGTCCTCACATCACTTACAGCATGGCTCACAGCCTCAAGCCCGGCCATGATAAGAATGTTCTACAGCTCGCAGACTCCGCTCATCATCGTAGCAGTAGCAGAAATCGGACTCGTAATCTACCTCAGCGCGACAATCGCAAAGCATTCGGCCTCGACATCGCTCTTGCTGTTCAGTGTCTACAGCATACTCAACGGGATAACATGCTCGGTTGTCCTCTTGGTGTATACGAGTGAGAGTGTTTACACGGCGTTTTTGTCGACGGCGGGAATGTTCGGCGCGATGAGCCTCTATGCGCTGTACACGAAACGGGACATCACTTCATGGGGGAGCTTCCTCCAGATGGGACTCTTGGGACTGATTATTGCGATGGTGATAAATATATTTGTCGGGTCAACAGCGGCTGAGACTGTAATAAGCGTGATAGGCATCATAATATTCATGGGGCTGACGGCATACGACACGGCGAAAATCAAGGCACTTGCTGACGGAATCGGGATGAATGATGACGAGGCGGCCGGGAAAATTGCGGTTATCGGGGCTTTGTCGCTGTATCTGGACTTCATCAATCTGTTCCTGTACCTGATACGCTTGTTCGGCAAGAGAAGGGACTAACTTACCGAAATAACAACGCCCCCTTGGGTTTAGTGCTCAGGGGGGTATTATTTTGCCCTTAACCCTTCGCCATATTCACGAGCCTTGCGCCAAGCTCATACGCCTTCTTGAGGTCTTCGGGAAAAACTTTGTCCCTGTGTTCTGCCTTCTCATTCTCATCGAAAGCGTTGGCCTCGTAGCGTGAATAGTCCGTGAACTGGTACGTGTCATAAGCGCAGAGTTCCTCACAGTAACCTAATACGATTTTCATCACGTTTGTGTTTGACGCTAAGAGTTCGGGGTAATGGACTTTGGGCGCGAAATCTTCCGGGCAGTTCATCGTGTAGATTACGCCTGAGTATATCGTTCTGTCGATTGCGCGTGGCCTTGTTCCGTCGGGGTTGATGTCGTAGCTCATGACGGGGAACAGCAATCGCTCAATGAACGACCTGAACATCCCGGTAGTGTAGCTGAAGTACACCGGGCTTCCCGCAACGATAACATCACACGCTAATGCCTCCTCAAGAACTGGCCGCAAGTCATCCCGGTACGCGCAGAGTCCGTGAGTCTTCGAGCCTTTGACCTTGCAGGCAAAGCACGACACGCACCCCTTGTAGCTCAAATCGTAGAGGTGAATCATTTTGCACTCAGCCCCCGCGTCAGATGCTCCCTTCATGGCCGACTCGAGCATCTTGTGAGTGTTCCAGTTTTTGCGCGGCGATCCGTTCACAAACAACGCTTTCATTTGCGCAACTCCTCCTATTTCATGTGGGATTCAAATTCTTTTACGGAAAATATATATGAGGGTATAAAAATAGACAAGGCTTGTTCTATAATATTCATCGTTCAAATAAATTATATGCACACGACTAAAGGGGATACCTCTCCTTATATAGTCTTCCTTGTCTGTGGTTATTATAACACAAGGCAAGTAAAGCGTGAATACTGTGTGCAAAAATTTTCCTCGAAACTTAGCGTTAATTGTGTGCAGTAACCATTTCTGCATAAGGAAGTTATCTGAATAGGCGCGGATAACACAGTAATATCCAACAGGA
>JAFSRQ010000016.1 GCA_017446055.1 Synergistaceae bacterium
CCTCGATACGATGCAGCTATTCTCGAAGGTCATTGACGCGATCGCCAACGTTGAAATGAACGTACACAAGGGCTACATGTCCCGTCTTGGCGTAACTCAGGAGGAACTAGACTCGGCCTCGCGCAAGCTCCCCAACCTGTCCTACACGTCATACATGCTCCGTATCGCCTACGAGGAAGGTGAACCCGAAGTGCTGGCGGCTATACTCTCCTGCGCACTGAGCTACGAGGACATCGCGAAGGAAATCGTCAGGCGCAACCCGGACTCCGTCAATCACGAGCTATATGGCACATGGATACGGACGTACTCAGGCGAGGACTACTGCGGCTTGAACAGCGTGCTGGCCTCATTCCTGGAGAGGGCGGCGGAAGATTACTCAGCCTCACAGGTAGCACACCTCGCTGAAATCTTCCGTGAATGCTCGCTCTATGAGATGGGATTCTGGGACATGGGGTTTGCTGATGAGTAGGTGCGTGATAATCGGCGGCGCGGAAATCCGGGACTATGCGCTCATGCGGTCATACTTCAGGCCGGGCGACTATGTCATCTACTGCGACTGCGGGCTGAAGCATGAGTCACCGCTTGGCGTTCCTCCCTCCCTCATCATCGGCGATTTCGACTCGCACCCAAGGCCTGACGACACAAGCAATGTTATCGTCCTTCCGTGCGTGAAGGATGACACTGACACTATATTTGCGGTGAAGGAGGCAATACGGCGGGGATTTCGTGAAGTGCTGATGATGGGTGTTACAGGCGGGCGTGAGGACATGACGCTTGGGAACATCTATGCTCTCCTGATGGTGAGGAACGCGGGAGTCCCGGCCATGATTGCGGATGATTACTCCGAGATGAGCATAGTAACGGCGGGGGAAGCTGCGAGGGTTGCGGAGGGCTGGCGGTGCTTCTCACTCCTGAACATCACGGGCCGCGCGTCAGGAATCACAATAACGGGCGCGAAGTACCCCCTCAACGATGGAGAGATTGTCCCGGAGTACCAGTACGGGATCAGCAACGAGGTCCTGCCGGGCAATGAGGCGGTGATTTCGCTGAAGGAAGGCTGTTTGTTACTGGTCTGTGTACGGAAGCGGTGAGGCATGTGCGGTTTGCTTTTTGCGGTGAGACTGGTACAATTCACACATTATTTCACACAGGAGGATTACCACACATGAAGAGAACAGCATTATCCGTGTTGGCCGTCATGATGCTTGCGTTCGCGCTTGCGTTTTCGGCCTCAGCGGAGGAAGCAGTATCAGCAGATGAAGCAGAAGTTGTAACGGTCTCAGCAGACACGAAGGCAGAAGTCGCGGCGGAGTTTGACTTCCTGAGATTCGCGAAGGAGAGAGTGCTTCCCGACTTCCACCCTACAGTGAAACTTGAGAATGCGCAGGCAGATTTTGACGAGAAGCCTTTTGCGAAGGGCGACGGCGTAACAAGGGCGAGAGTCGGCATCTACTACAAGGGATGGCTTCGTCAGCACTCAATGTTGATTGAGATGGATTACCGCGAGGAAGACAGGAAAATCCGCGTGAACGTCCTCAAGGACACCAACGGCCTCAACCTTCAGGGAGCGCGCTTCTTCAAGGAAGGCGAGTGGGTCAGCATCGCGGCAATGGGCTGGAAATAGTCAGCAGTAACATGAACATTCGCGGGCATCAGTGAAGCACTGGTGTCCGTTTTTTTTTATGTGTGCAAAGCCTCATTTCAACTAGACAACAACAGAGTAGTTTTATTTATTTTTCATACTGATTTCATACTGATTTCATACTGATAAGATTTTTCCTACAAAATCACATGAAAAGGAGGGACATCCAGCTTCTAAGAGTATGATGGTATGCAGAGATAAATTACTGAGTTATTCCTTGACGAACATAGAAAGAGGGTGAATTTGCTTTTAACGTTAGGGTGATGTTCAAGTAAGGCGACAGAGTTTCAGTGCAACTTATCGTACTCATTATTAGCTGGGCAATATGAAATGAAAAAGACGGCTCTGGTATTAGTGTCGTTGCTCCTCGTGATTGGCATGTTGTCCTATGTAGCATCAGCAGAGTCGGCAGATTTTAACTTCGTGTCATTCGCAAAAGAAAAGGTACTCACTGACTTTCACCCCACAGCAAACCCATCAAAAGCCGTAGCTGAGTATGACGAAAATCCATTCGAGAAAGAAGCCGGAATAATACGGGCAAGAGTGAAGACGTACTATCAGGGGTGGTGGAGGAAGCACGAAATGCTCGTTGAGATGAGCTGGAAGAAGTCGAACAACACGATAATGGTTAGCGTTCTTAGGGACAGCAACGGCATGAATCTCTTCGGCAACAGCGTGTTCAAAGAAAATCAATGGGTTAGCCTTTCGTCCGTAGGCTGGAAATAAGCGGTGTAACAATGGCAATGTGAGATAATACGAGACATCAGTGAAAATATTTGCTGGTGTCTAATTTTTTTATGGTGATGACAAATGACAAAGCAGGATTTTATTGATTTACTCAAGCGCAAGCTCTCATCCCTCGTGATAATATTAGTCCCGGCGTTCGTGATAATGCTCATAATCGGCGGACTGGTATGGCTGTTACGGGGCGCAATCCCGGAAGAATGGACGGCGGAAATCTCGCGCTACATCGACAATCCCCAGGAACTCCGCAAGCTCGGTGAGGGTGCTGAATGGCTCTTCGTTGCGATTCAGGTGCTTCAAGTCGTGATTGCTCCGATACCCGGTCAGGCGGCGGCATTCGCGGGAGGCTTCATATTCGGCTTCTGGAAGGGCTGGGGACTAACGACACTGGGACTCGTAATCGGGAGTCTTATTGCGATGGTGCTTGCGAGATTGCTGGGAATATCACTCGTCCGCAAGATAGTCCCGGACTCAATCATTCAGCGTTTCGACTCGGTGATTTCTGACGGGGGATATATGACGTTCTTCATGATATTTCTGCTCCCTGCCTTGCCGGATGATGCAGTGTGCTTTCTGGCCGGGCTGACGAAGCTAAAGCTCCTTCCGTTGTCGCTGGTGTGCCTGCTGGGACGCGCTCCGGGAATGGCGGTATTGTCGTTCACGGGGGCGGGGTTTGCTGACGGTCTGACTGTCTGGGCAGAAGTGCTGTTTGCGGTGATGATGGTGTTATCCGTGATACTGTGGCTGTTCTGGGAGGTCATCGAGGCGCGGGTGTATGAGTTCTTGAAGATTGAGCGGTGAGATTTTCTCTTCTGGCCTCGTGTATTGTGAGGAAATAATAACTCCCCTATATCTCCACTTGGCAGTGGGGACGAGAGTCGCCGGGGTTCTTGCCTCACTTGTGCGAAGGGAGTGTAGGGTGGGGTCGAACCTTCACGAGGGGATATGCTGTAGTCAACAAAACACAGGAAGTGCATCACAATATCGGCGACAATAAGCGTCCGGCAAACTCTCTGAGTCTCATCATGGCCGGGCGTTTTCTTTTTCCCCGCGATGATACAGTCTCCTCCGTGCAGTTCTCCAAGTCAGCAAGAAATACCCCCTCAAGCTCACGCACCAGCCTCGAAGAGTACACGAACGCCTGAACCTCATAATTTATACCGAAACTTAGCGCGTCAATATTGGCCGTCCCGACAGAAGCCACATGTGAGTCAGCAATCATAGTTTTGGCGTGAATGAAGCCTCCCTCATACGTGAACACCCTGACTCCGCCAGCTATCAGCCCGTCAATGTACGACTGTGAAGCCCACGAGACCACAGCGTGATTCGACCATGACGGAATGATTATGCGGACATCGACTCCCCTCCCTGAAGCGTGATAGAGTGCCTCAAGAAATTTCCCGTCCGGCGCAAAATACGGTGTCGTAATCCATACTCTTTTTGCTGAACGTGAAATCACACGTATATACTCGTCAGCAATAGCCCTGTAACCTTTTCCCGCCCCGCTGGCTATGATTCGCATCGGCACATCACCAGGCATATCCGGCCATGACCGAGCAGAGTCACCCGGAAAATTCCCGCCGCATTTCTCCCACATGGCCGCAAAAATCCCGTCAAGCTCACTGACTGCCCCGCCCTGAATCATCAGGTGAGTATCACGCCACTGACGCAGATACACGTCTCCGATGTTGAAGCCGCCGAGAAACCCGGTGAGTCCGTCAGCCGTGATGATCTTCCTGTGGTCACGGTGCAGGGTGAAGGGGGTAAACCTGCGGAACTCAATCCCGGAATCTTTCAGGCTCCGGATAAACCTGCGGCTGAGTCTCCAGCTTCCGACAGAGTCAGTGAGCATTCTGACCTTCACGCCGTGTGAGGCTTTCCGCGAGAGTATGCGCGTGATTTCCCGGCCTGTGTCATCGTCCCTGAAGGAAAAGTATTCGAGGTTGATGGAATGTTCAGCGCGGGCTAATGCGTCCTTCATGGCCGAAAGAGTTTCCCTTCCGCTGAGAAGGAGTCTTGTGCTTCTGCTGAATGTGATATTACGCATGGGGATTATTATATGACATGAAGGGTCTCAATGAATGCGTGTACTGGCTTGGGTAATACGGTGCGGAAGAGTCTTTCTGTTGCCGGCGGGGCAATCCTGTAGAAGCTCAGTGAGTAAAGAAATGCCCTCCGTGATGTGCGGGGGGTGTTGTCATGTCGGGAGGGGAGGGTTCAATTCTTGAAGTCAATCACCTTGAGCCACACACAGCTTGCGTCCTTGTAGGTGTCTTTGGTACTCTGCATGAGACCTAATGACTTTGCCCGCCCGGCCAGCTTCTGCCTAAGCCTCGTGTCTTTGTCAGGAAGACGATACCCTACGTACCACTCGTAATGATTATTGGCATCCTTCTTCACATTCAGACCTTCAGCGGACGGGTCAAATACCCTGTAATGTCCCACGCTCCACTTGCTGCCATCATTCTCGTTGAAGGGGATGTTGCCCTCATTGTTCATGTATCTCAATATCTGCGCTCTGCCGGTCGGCCATTTCGCCACGTTGTGAATCACCTTGCAGTCAGCATAACGATATTCCCCGAATGAAGTCGTGCCGTTGAACCTGTAATCCTCGCCAATCTCCAGAAGCTCCCTGTTGTCATAGTACCACGCAAGCACAGCCGTCTTCAGGTTGCGGAGGTTGCTCGTGATGGTGCTGGCCCGCGCTGTCGATATGGCCTCGTTGCTCGCAATCATCATCATAGCCGCGAGAATCCCCACGACCACAATCACAATCAGCAACTCAACAAGCGTGAAGCCCTCATGCCTGCGTCTGCTCACGGAAATTCACCGTCCCTTCGGTAAAACAAATCCCCCTCCCGGGAGTTGTCGCGGAGGAGGGGGAATGTGTTGTGTCAGTGTCTAGCGGACGAAGTAGTAGACGACATTCTCTGAGCCGTCATATGGTTCATCGGTGCCATCTCCAGCCGTAGCATTCTTGAGAAGTCCGGATGACTTAGCTCTGCCCTTGAGCTTGTTCTTGATCTGGGTTATTTCTGAGCCTGTTCCCGTGATGGTGCATTTCAGATACCAGCCCTTTGTCGTGTCAACACCGTAGTCCTTGCTCTCTGGGATAGCCTTGCCGCTGCCCAAGTACTTAAAGATAGCCTTTATGTCTGGTGAAGCCTTCCCTGAGCTGTACGTGTCCATGCTGTCAGTGTAGCACGCCAACGCCGCCGTCTTCAGATTCCGCAGGTTGCTCACGATGTTGCTGGCCTTCGCCGACGTTACCGCTTCAGTGCTCGACAGCATCATCATTGCCGACAAAATCCCGATCACCACGATGACAATCAACAGCTCCACGAGCGTGAAACCCTTACGCTTGTTTTTCATGATACTTCTTCTCCTTCTAGTTGTATGTGTTGTGTGTGTTACTGTCCCGTTAAGGACTCCTCCGGGAAACCACGCAGGCACTAATTCCCCCGCGCATTCCCTCCTGCCTGACCGCTGAATCTTCCGCCCTATAACCTCCTTCTCCGTGAAAGAGCTGATAGCCAGAAACCTTGAGGAACACGTTATGATTCTACGTCATAGTTCCCTAAAGTCAATCTGCCGTAATACTGCCTCCCTCCATAATCTAGTATCGTGAATTTTCACTGCCAACTTGACCCCATGCCACCCGGGAACTGACAGCCTGCTTCCTTGTTGCCCCCGCAAAATTAAACTGTGATAATTGCTTGTCTAATCGCGGAATTTGTCTTATCATGTGCAGGTTATAATCCCATTTCCACAATAATATACTTTATATGAGGGGGAACAGCTTTTGCATAAGATACTTGAGAAACGCCAGCTCTCTTATGACAAGGAAAGAGATCAGAGCGTCTACTACTTCAAGGTTGAAGCACCCGAAATCGCCCGCAACAGGAAAGCCGGACAGTTCATCATCTTCCAGCTTGATGAGGATTACGGCGAGAGGATTCCGCTGACCATCGCGGACGCAAGCGCAGAAGAAGGCTGGATTGCAATCGTATTCCAGACAGTCGGCGCGACAACACGCAGGTTCTCCGAGACCTTCAACGTCGGCGACAATGTACCCGTTCTCGTCGGCCCGCTCGGTAAACCCACCCACATCGAGAAGAAGGACGGCATCGTTCTCTGCGTCGGCGGAGGAATCGGAATCGCCCCGCTTCACCCAATCGTCCAGGCAAATCACGCAATCGGCAACAAGGTTGTAACCATCATCGGCGCAAGGACAAAAGAGCTTCTGTTCTTTGAGGAGGAAATGAGAGCAGCGAGCGATGAGCTTATTGTCGTAACGGATGATGGCTCATACGGTCGCAAAGCAGTAGTTACCGTGCCACTTACGGAGATTTGCGAGAAGGAAAAAGTCAGCGAAATAGTCTCAATCGGCCCGGCTATCATGATGAAGTTCTGCGTTGCCGCCGCAAGACCGTTCAACGTGCCTATAACGACATCACTCAACACGATAATGATTGACGGCACCGGGATGTGCGGATGCTGCCGCGTCAAAGTTGGCGACAAGACAAAGTTCGTCTGCGTTGATGGCCCAGAGTTTAACGGCTATGAGGTTGACTTCGACAACATGATGCAGAGAATGACGGCGTTCAAGGACAAAGAGAAGGAAGCTGACCACAAATGCAGAATCGGCCTTGATGCCGCGAAGAAGGGGGCTTAAACCATGAGCGAACACAAAACAACAGAAATGCTCCAGGAGGAAGCCGCGAAAATATGGGCTGGCCTTGAGGGAAAAACTCTCACCAACAAAGACAGATTCGGAATCCCACAGCAGGAAATGCCCTCACAGGAGCCACAAGTACGCGCTCACAACATGTCCGAGGTTGCGCTCGGCTACACAGAGACGCAGGCCAGAGTCGAGGCTGAAAGGTGCATACAATGCCCCACAGCACCATGCAAGAAGGGTTGCCCTGTTGGAGTGCCGATTCCTGAGTTCATCAAGCACATTCAGGCAGGCGATTTCAAGGGAGCAATTGACACGATAAAGACAACGAACCTTCTCCCTGCGATTTGTGGCCGTGTATGCCCTCAGGAGAAACAGTGCCAGGATCATTGCACAATCGGAAAAATGTTGAAGTCCCCAGAAAAGGCGGTTGCTATCGGCAGGCTTGAACGCTACGTAGCTGACTGGGAGCGCGCTCATGACATGATTACCGTTCCGACTCCAAAGCCTGAGACGGGGAAGAAAGTCGCCGTTATCGGGTCAGGCCCTGCAGGACTCACAGTTGCTGCTGACATTCGCAGGGAAGGCCATAGCGTTACGGTGTTTGAGGCGTTCCAGAAGACTGGCGGAGTCATGGTGTATGGCATACCTGAGTTCCGTCTTCCGAAAGCACTCGTTGCCAAAGAAGTCGAGAACCTCAAGAGGATGGGCGTTGAGTTCAAGACCAGCTTCCTTGTTGGACGCACAGCAACACTTGACCAGTTGCTTACGGAGCAGGGATTTGACGCGGCGTTTATCGGGACTGGCGCGGGGCTTCCCAAATTCATGCGCATTGAGGGCGAAAACCTC
The DNA here is from genome assembly GCA_017446055.1 of Synergistaceae bacterium. Lineage (GTDB taxonomy): Bacteria > Synergistota > Synergistia > Synergistales > Aminobacteriaceae > JAFUXM01. Next base: position 7,914 of record JAFSRQ010000016.1, read on the forward strand.
ATCGGCGTATTCAGCGCAAATGAATACCTCACACGCTCCAACCTCATGAAGGCATATGACCGTGAACACGCAGATACCCCCATGTATGACGCGAAGAGAGTCGCTGTTTTCGGCGGCGGTAACGTGGCTATGGACGGTGCGAGAACGGCATTACGTCTTGGCGCGGAAAAAGTCTACTGCGTTTACAGAAGAACACGCGCAGAGATGCCCGCAAGAATCGAGGAAGTTGCACACGCGTTTGAAGAGGGAGTCGATTTCCACTTCTTGGAGAACCCGACAAAGTTTATCGGTGATGACAAAGGCAGGCTTATCGGCGTTGAGCTTCTCACGTATGAGCTTGGCGAGCCGGATGCTTCTGGAAGGCGCAGACCTGTAGCAATCCCCGGAACGGAGCATGTTCTTGACATTGACGCGGCTGTTATCGCGCTAGGCAATGACTCAAACCCGCTCATGGCTCAGACAACCGAGGGACTCAACACAACAAAATATGGCAACATTATTGTTGACGAGAACCAGAAAACCAGCATTCCTCGTGTGTGGGCTGGCGGAGATATAGTTCTCGGAGCTGCAACGGTCATTCTCGCTATGGGTGAGGGAAGAAGAGCCGCCGCTAGCATGAATGCGTATTTAGCCGGGAAATAACAGCAAACAGTAATCGTAATCACGTGAGATTTTGCGGAGAGGTGAAGAAATTTGCCCCTCCGCTTTTTTGTTGCAAGGAGGAAGCAAAATGCCAACAGGAAACATAGCAGTGATTTTATCCGAAACACTATCACGCGAATATGACAGGCGTTATGTTGTAATCGACAAAGACACAGGAGAAGTGTTAGACGATGCGCAGGGATATGGGTATAGAAGCATCCCGAAAGCACACGCCGCTTACGTCTACAAGACACGCGACAAGAGCAAGGACGCTGAGAAACTCGCAAGGAAGAAACATATTCTGCAATGGTTGAGTGAACACAAAGATTTTGCGCGATTAATGGAGGCTGTTGCGTTTGACTGCGTGAAATGTGGCGAACCATTCAATGCCGCTCTCGTGAAGAAATTGCTCCGTGAAAATGAGCTTGAACCCGATTTTTCCGCCGGGGAATTATTGCGGGCATGGAAAAATCCCCGGACGCGCAGAAGGTAACGCCGTCAAAGTTCATAGCATTAGGCTACGTCATCCACTGAATATTTGTGTGCTATCATTCATCCATCCAACAAATCAAGGAAGTGTAATCATATGGAACTGGCAGAAAAGTTCAGCCGTCAGAAACCTTCCGGAATGGTCAGGGTGTTTCAGGCCATCGAGAAAATGCAAGGAGTTCTGAATCTCAGCATAGGCGAGCCGGATTTCGTTACTGAGCCGGATATTGTCGACGCTGGAGCAAAAGCCGCCAAAGAGGGCTTCACTCATTACCCGCCGCTTCAAGGCTACCTTGACACACGCGAGGCAGCTTGCGCATATTGGGAGCGTCATCACGGACTCAAATCTTCCCCCGACAATGTGTATATCTCTGTGGGAGGGCTACATATTCCCTGGCTGGCATTCGGTGCGCTGCTTAATCCCGGCGATGAGGTCATGTTGATTGAGCCGTATTTCACGCCGTATGAAGCTCAAATCAGGGGCAACGGCGGAGTCCCTGTACCCATAAGAACACGCGAGGAAAACAACTTCGCCCCCACAATCGATGAATTACGCGAGGCCGCAACCCCACGAACACGAGCGATAATCCTCAATTACCCCGGCAACCCTTCAGGACGAGTCGCAACACGCAAGCAGCTTGAGGAGATTGCGCAATTCGTCGAGGAACGCAACATGTTCGTGTTGAGCGATGAGATCTACGAGTCAATGTCGTTCAGCGGTGAACATGTGTGCTTCGCGAATATCCCCGGCATGAAGGAACGTACGTTGCTGGCTTCCGGCGTGTCAAAAAGCCACTGCATGACGGGCTGGCGTATAGGCTATGTTTTCGCGCCTCAGAATGTAATCAACGTTATGTGTGTGCTGTCATCATTCCAGACTTACGGTGTCAACACGCTCTCACAAAAAGCGGCGGCATATGCTATGAACACTCAGGACGAAAAA
>JAFSRQ010000017.1 GCA_017446055.1 Synergistaceae bacterium
TAAGGGGAGATGTTGAACGAAGTGAGACAGAGGGGTCGCTTTTAGGCGGAGGGGTCGTTACTACAACTGAAAGGAGGCAAAAACTTTGTCGGAATACATACTTGAGCTTAACGGTATCACTAAAATATTTCCGGGCGTTAAGGCACTCGACAACGTACATTTCAACCTCAAGGCCGGAGAAATTCACGCCCTCGCAGGTGAGAACGGCGCGGGAAAATCAACCTTCATCAAGGTCATAACGGGTGCCCACCAGCCGGACGGAGGCGAGATCATTCTCAACGGTGAGAAGGTCGTAATGTCTGACCCAGTAATCGCGCAGGAACGGGGAATTGCGGCAATCTATCAGCACGCGGCAAGCTATCCCGATCTGAGTGTTGCGGAGAATATTTTTGCCGGCCATGAGTACAAGATCGGACCGTTCATCGACTGGGCGAGAATGAACCGTGAGGCAAAGAAACTTCTTGAGGCTGTCGATGCTGACTTCAGCCCTACGGTTTCGGTGGGGTCATTGTCGGTGGCACAACAGCAGCTCGTTGAAATCGCAAAGGCACTCTCAATGAACGCGAAAATCCTCATCATGGACGAACCTACAGCGGCACTGTCTCAGCGTGAGGCCGAAGCTCTCTACAAAATCGCCTTGCGCCTGCGTGATAATGGCACGGGAATAATCCTCATCTCCCACAGATTCGAGGACATGTACGGACTTGCAGAGAGGGTAACGGTCTTCAGGGACGCGCAATATATTGGGACGTGGAATCTTCACGAGGTAGAGCAGTCATTCCTGATTCATCAGATGGTCGGAAGGGACATCAACCAGCTTTACCCCAAGAAGGAGACTGAGACGGGCGAGGAGCTTCTGCGCATCGAGAACCTGAGCCGCACGGGATATTTCCGGGACGTGAACATAAACGTGAAGGCGGGCGAGATTGTCGGGCTTACCGGGCTTGTCGGCGCGGGACGTACTGAGGTAATGGAGGCGGTTTTCGGTGTTCATCAGCCGGACTCAGGAAGGATAATTTTCCGGGGCGAGGAAATCCACGCTCATACCCCGACCCAGATGATGGCGAAAGGACTCGGCTATCTTCCAGAGGACAGGCAGAAGGACGGATTACTGTTACAGTGGTCAATCAATCACAACATCTCGCTCCCGGTAATGGCCAAAGAATGCCAGAACGGTATATTCATCAGCAAGTCGAAAGAGTATCAGCTCTCGGACGGAATGAAAGACCTTCTCGCAATCAAAGCCCCCGACACTGACACACTCACGGGCGCATTGTCGGGCGGAAATCAGCAGAAGGTTGTCGTTGCGAAACAGCTAGCCGCAAATCCCAAGCTGATTATTCTCGACGAGCCTACGAAGGGCGTTGACGTTGGGAGCAAGGCGGCAATCTACGAAATCATGTCGGACTTGGCATCACAGGGACTCGGAATCCTCATGATAAGCTCGGAGCTTCCTGAAGTCATCAACATGTCAGACAGGATTTACGTCATGAGCGAAGGCAAGGTTACGGCGGAGTTCACCGACACGAAGGGACTGACCCAAGAGATGATCCTCAACGCGGCCATGCCACAGTCGAAAGCATCATAGGGAGGGAGTGAGAACAATGGCAAAACATAAATCGGTGTATTCGTTCCTCATCGAACACAGAGAGCTTCCACTTCTCGCGGTGCTTGCGCTTCTGCTTGTGGCGGTCAACATGAGAGTCCCCGGCTACCTCGCTAACTCGTGGCTTAACGTCCTCAAGAACGGCTCAATAAACATGGTGATGTGCTGCGGAATGCTCTGCGTCCTTCTCGTGGGGTCAATCGACATTTCGACGACGGCGGTGCTTGCGTTCGCGGGTGCTGTTGCGGGGAAGATGATGGGGCTAGGAATGATTCAGAACACGCTCCTGATGTTCATTCTCGGAATCGCGATCGGCGCGGCTATCGGCGCATTGAACGGAGTCCTCATGAGCTACGGGCGGGTCATCGCTCTTATTGTTACGTTAGGCACAAGCTACATTGTCAGAGCGTTAATCCCGATGAATTGGCTGTTAGGAATGAACAAGGTCAACCCCACACAGCTAACTCAGGCATTCAAGGACAGCCTCATCAATCATGAATTTCTCGGGCTTCCGTTCCTGGTGTGGCTGGCGGTTCTGGTGGTTGTTGGGACGGCGGTATTCCTCAACTACACGAGGACAGGGCGGAATCTCTACGCTGTAGGCTCAAACGCTGAGGCTGCACAGATGCGCGGTGTACACCTCAACAAAATCCGAGTACTTGCTCACACTATATGCGGTGCGACTGCGGGGCTTGCGGGGATAATGTGGCTTGCTTTCTATGCGGCTATCGAGAAGGGGTCGGCAACGGGCGATGAGATGTTCACGATTGCCGCGTGCGTTCTCGGAGGCGTAAGCGTAACAGGAGGCTACGGGAAAATCACGGGCGTTGTAATCGGAGCATTGATGGTAGTGTTCATAGACTCGGCAATCCCTCAAATGGGTATAGGCAACTCAATGATCACTGAGTTCATCAAGGGCATTCTCTTACTGTTCGCGATACTTCTCAA
>JAFSRQ010000018.1 GCA_017446055.1 Synergistaceae bacterium
GAGTCCCCTGTCCTTGCAGAAGGCCGCCCATTTCGCGAAGTGGCGGGGTTCGAGCTTGTCGCGGTCTGACCAGTCGCCGCCGTCGAAAATCGCGTAGCTTGCGTGAAGGTTCATCTTGGGAGTCCCGGGAATGAGGCTCATAACCTCGTCAAGGTCAGCCATAAGCTCATCGGGAGTCCTCGCCCGGCCGGGATAATTGCCTGTCGTCTGGATTCCTCCTGTGAGGGGCTTGCTTGGGTCTGTGTCGAAACCGCGAACATCATCACCCTGCCAGCAATGCAGTGATACGGGTACACCCTTCAGCTTCTGGATTGCCGCGTCAGTGTCAACGCCTAATGCCGAATACTTCTTCTTTGCGTCCGAATAACTCAACTATACCGCCTCCATCTGTATTTTGAGATTGCCCAGCGCAGTAGCCTCAATCGGGAGGGCAATAACTTTCTTTCCTGAAGCCTGCTCCGTAAGAGTGTTGAGGAACTTGTTCTTAGCTCCTCCTCCTACTATGTATATGCTGTTGTACTTCCTTCCTGTTACGGACTCTATCTCATCAGCAGCCTTCTTGTACGTCATGGCCAGCGAACGGTAAGCGCACCTGAAGTAGCCTGAAATATTCGCGGGCTTCCGTGATAGGCTGGAGTCAAAAGCGTCCTTCATGCTCTCAGGGGCGAGGAACGACTTATCATTAGCGTCAACGATTTCGTCAAACGAGTCAGCTTCCGCCTCACTCACAATCTCGCCGAAGTCTTTTCCCGGGCACAACTCATCGCGCAGGCGGTTAATCAGCCACATACCCATTATGTTGCGCAGGTAACGTATGTAGCCGACTCCCCCCTCGTTCGTGAAGTTTGCGGCCATGCTTGAAGGTGTAGTTATGGGACTGGGGATTTTCACGCCGAGCAGACTCCATGTTCCTGACGAGATATATATTTCATCGCCCTCCATAGGAATCCCCTCGACCGCGCTGGCCGTGTCATGAGTCGCGCACAAGACGCACTGAATCCCCTTGTACGTTCCGAGCTTTGTGCCGGGCTTTTGCAGAGTGCAGAAGAGATTTTCCGGCAGTCCCAGCTTGGCGATAATCTCCGGGTCAAACTGGCCTGTCTTCGCGCTGACCATTCCGCCGGTTGTAGCATTTGTGTACTCGTGGGACTTCACCCCGCAGAGCTTGTACAGCAGATATTCCGGCATCAAGAGGAAATCCGTAACACCCTCAAGCCGTCCTGCTGCTTTGTCCGCGTAAAGCTGGTAGATTGTGTTGAACGTCTGAAACTGTATGCCTGTCCTCGCGTAAAGCTCCTCAAACGGTATCAGCTTGTGTACTTCCTTTATGGGCGATTCAGTCCTCGTATCACGGTAAGCGTAACATGGCCGGACTTCCTCATCACCCTTCATGAGGACGTAATCCACGCCCCAAGTGTCAACAGAGAGACTCACGATGTCAGATGAAACTTTGAGTGCCTCATCGATTCCGTGTTTGACGTGTGAGACGAGCGAGTCTATGTCCCAAGTGAGATGGCCGCCGCTCTCTTTCACGCCGTTGGGGAAGCGGTAAATCTCTCGTGTGTGAACCTCGCCGCCTTCCTTCCAGCCCAGCAAGTGCCGCCCTGAAGACGCGCCTATGTCAACAGCAAGATAGTATTTCATGCCTGAAGACTCCTAACGGGTTAATGATTTTGTTGTTGTGGAATTTTGTCTGAATGCCGTAATTATGAGACAGGAGGAAGGATATTGCAACCGGGGTTTACACGCAAAAAGTATCGTCATGTGCGCTCATGCCCGGAGTGTGAGACGTGAAACCCGGCAGTCCATGTGAACAGAGGAAGCCACGCCCGACAGAAGTCCCGGTGAACATGATAAGTCCCGTTAGCAATCAGTCTTCAGTAGATCCGATAGCACCGATAACCCGCACTCGTAAGCATTCCCGGTAAACACAACACACGCCCCCGCAGTCAGTCCCGGTAACACAGAGAACCCGCCTACAATCAGCACCAGTAGCAAAGATACTCCCCGCCCGCAAATTGTCCCGGTAAACACGAGAAGCCCGGCCGCTACTTGAAGTCCCGGTAATGCTTGGGACTCTTCCCGTAGCACTCGGTGAAAAGTTTGTGGAAGTGAGTCATGTTCGCATACCCAACGAGCTCGGCTATATCATCAACCCTTTCGTCCGTGTTCAGGAGAAACCATGCCGCCTGTGAGAGCCTCTTCTCCTGCAACAGCTCCGTGAAGCTCCGTCCTGTCTTCTTGCGGATGAGGCGCGATAGTGTCGTGTGGTTGTAGTGCAGCGTCCCGGCAATCTCGCTGAGACTCCCTGCCCTGTAGTGATCCTCAATGTAGCGCAATACCTTCATGATGACCGACTCAGCCTCGTACGAGAACTCTAATGTGTCAGTACACTCTAAGAGTTCCACGAACAAGAGTCCCATAGTGAGCTGGTATATTCCGCGCTTGTTGGGAGGGTTGGTGATGAGAAGCCACAGGAGATTTTCCACGAGGTTTTGCACCGGGAGAACGTCAGCGACCTTGAAGTACAAGTAGCCCGCGCCCCTCTCGCCAGTAATGCAGCTCAGTATGAATCGCCTTAAGGGAGTCTCCTCATTGCCCAAGAAAGAGAGTACACCGTGAAAGAAATCCGGCCTGACGATGAAGTTCACAGCAATATCATTTTTCCCGGCCGGGTCAATCTCCTGCTTTGCGTGCTGACTGAGCATGAGAAGCTCGCCTTTCTTGAGGGTTATGTGAGTGCCGTTTACCGTGTGGCATGTTGACCCCCCGCACATGTAGACGAACTCGACGTAATCATGAGTGTGTTCCGGGAAATGGATGAAGCGCGTGTGAGGACGAATCATTATGTTCCTGCCATGAGGAAGGAGCTTATCGCCGCTGACTATGTCCCTGTCTCCTGCCATGTAGATATTGCGGTCAATCTTCTTCCTGCCCGACAAGATTTCGCGTTCTTCATCCGTTATGACGCTGAGATGATGAATGATTCTTCCGTCCATGCTGACAATGATAGCAGATTGTGAGTATTTTGCGCCTCATGGTATACTGCATA
>JAFSRQ010000019.1 GCA_017446055.1 Synergistaceae bacterium
AATAGCTAGGTAATACGCACAATCCGGGGCAACGCTACAGCCGGGTAACGCAACAGCCGGGTATCATGTAACAGCCGGACAACACAATAGACCGGGTATCATGTAACAGCCAGGCATCACAACAAGCCGGGCAAGCTACAATCACCGAACAATTCGACTCTCTCTCCTGAATGAAACGGGAGGGGGATTTTTTTGTGTGCTACAATAACAGTCATCCACAAAATCACACAAGGAGGCAGCAACAATGCGCAGAATTTTCGCGGCGGCAACCTTCACGCTTATGATGTGCGCGGCTTCATGGGCGGCTTATGACGTGAACACACCCCACGTAATCATCAACCAGATTTACGGCGCGGGGGACGGCTACATGTCTCACAGTTTCATCGAGCTGTACAACCCAACGGACGCGGCAGTGAGTCTTGAGGGCTGGGCGGTACATTACAGGTCATCAGAGAACGGCACTTCCTCGGATAAGTGGTACAAGACTGACCTTAGCGGCGAAATCCCGTCAAAGCACTCGTACCTGATACGCGGCGCGGCGGACTCAGCATACGAGGCAGGAAGCTACAAATCCGAGAGCAGAACCCTCAGCCAGTACGACAAACTACTTAGCGGGGGGGGGGGGGTCAAGCGGAATTCATACTAAAGGTGTATCAGTAATTCTCACATCAACTAACAGTGAAATTCCTTCCGATGCAAAAGCAAACGCAATTTTCGATGGCACTCCCCAAATCACAGGCTATGTAGACATGCTATCGGTTGCCGGCAATGACTACTACAACAATGACGGCACAGTGAACAAGAAGAAGCAGGCTCCCCCGGCATATGAGACAGCATTCAGCGCAGTACAGTCCAAGAAGAACGCAGTCCGGCGTGTGAAGTTCCGGGACACTGACGACAATTCAGCGGACACAGAAGCGGCGAACTATTCTGCTGCAGACGTGTCATCGATACTGCCTCACTCTCTGGCATTTGGGGCATGGGACGAAAACACGATGCTTCTGACAGAGATTAACGCGCTCAGGAAGAGGACACCGAAATTCTACGAGACTTACTGCACGAGTGATACCGTCAGCACTTTGTCGGGGCTGCTCGCTGAGATTGACACGGCTTCGGGAAATGGTGATACGGACTCGCTGGTGAGGCTGAAATCACAGCTTGAGGCGGCCTTGAAGAATGTAGCGTACAAGTCTGACAGCAAGATTGCGCAGGTTTATGTAGCTACGGACAAGGGAGACGGGACTTCTTACGGTACGAGCCTGACGAAGGCAATCGGGTATGTTCCGGCGCAGATGGTGGTTGTTGGGACGGACGGGGGAGTCATGGCCGAAGATTTGTCGTGGGCCGGGCAGATTAAAGTTAGAGGTAACAGCACAGCAAGCAAGCCCAAGAAACCCTACAATATGAAGTTTTCCAGCAAGGTTGATATTTTCGGATTTGGGAAGGCTAGAAAGTGGACTCTGCTGGCAGATTACCTTGATCCCACATTGATGCGCAACAAAACAGCACTTGACCTAGCGGAAATTCTCGGACTTGACTCTACAATGGCACACAGACATGTTGAAGTGTGGGTTGATGGCAAATACCGAGGAATGTACCTGCTGACAGAGAAAATCGAGGAGGACAAGAACAGGGTCAATATCGATATAGACAACGGGGATTTCATGATTGAGACCGTTGTAGCAGGCGAGGAGGAAGCCGGAAATATATACTTCACGGTAGCTTCAGGACAGAAGTTCAGACTCCGTGAGCCAGAACCAGAGACTTCAGCCGATATTGACGAGGCAGTGCAAAGAGTCTCAGCTGATGTTGACGGATTCGAGAAGGTCATAGCTTCCGGGAATTGGGACAAGATAGCCGCAAGCCTTGACGTTGAGTCGTTCGTGTCATATTACGTCCTGAATGAGTATATGAAGACTTATGACATAGGACATCCGAAATCTGTATACTTCCACACAAGGAACGGAAAATATTACGCCGGGCCTGCTTGGGATTTTGACTGGACAAGCGGGAATCACGGCAGCAATACTTCAGCGCAAAATCTCTTTATGGACAACAAAATATACTATAAGTACTTGGTTAAACACTTAGAATTTCAGCTTAAAGTCTCGGAAAAACTCTCGGAAATTTCCGGCTCATTATTATTGTTGAACAGTAGCGTTAAGAGTTACACAAAATATTATTCTGACGCAATAGGCAGGAATAATTCTGTGTGGACTGTAGCAAAAACTGTTCCTTCATGGGTGAGAGTGCCTGATGCCACATATGAGTCAAACCTGACATTCTTCACTGACTGGCTAGCCTCCCGCTATGACTGGATGACCGACTACTTCCTCAGCCGCACCTACATATCCTCCGACACATTCCCCGACCCCGCCCTCCTCGCACAAGTCAGAGCCTTCGACACCAACACCGACTCCTTCCTCAGCACCGCCGAGAAAGCCGCCGTAACATCACTCGACCTCAGCGGACTCGGCCTCACCTCCCTCAACCTTGTCGGCCTCGAAGTGTTCCCCAACCTCTCATCACTCGACATCACCGGCAATCCCTCACTCGCTCAGGTCAACGTTCACAGCTTCCCTAACCTGAACATAACCTACGATGAGTCATCAACAGTCCTCATAGAACGCCTGCCGAGCTTCAGCGGTCATTCTCTCGTCCTCAGCGGCCAGATAGGAGTCGACTTCTACGTTGACATACCCGACGACGTAATCACATCAGGAGCATACGCCGACTTCACCATCAACGGCATAACAGGCAACCCCCAGATGCTCGACAACGCCGAGAAAGTCAGCGGCAACACCTACATGTTCACGTGCTACATCAACTCGGTGCAGATGGCCGACACAATCACGGCAACGTTCCATTACGGCAATGATACTGTTACGGACGAATGCAGCGCGAAAGATTACCTCGATACAGCAATCGCAAAAGCCGCCCCGGAGTCAGCCGACCTAGTCGCCCTCGTGAAAGCCATCAAGGATTACGGGCATTACGTCCAGAAACCGCTTGCTGACTTCAACGGATGGGAGTATGGCGTGAAACATGCTGTGATGGATTTTGCTGACGGGAATATTGACTCGGACATTGACGAGGTTACTGCAACACTGGCCGGGCATGTCGCCTCAAGGGACACTGACGAAACCGGGATTGAGTCGGTTATGCTTCAGCTTGAGCTTAACTCTGAGACTGCGCTGAACATATACCTTTACCCGGCGAGTGATTACACGGGGACGGTCAACGCGTATCTTGACGGAAGCAATCAGAACATGGCCGTGCTACAGCGTGATGGGAGCTACAGAATCACGATAAGCGGAATCTCTGCGCACATGCTCGCGGACGTATACACGGTACATGCTGAGGCGGGAAAAAGTTTCGACATCAAAGCCTCTGCCCTGTCGTATGCTGACCTAGTCATGAGGCTGTCAGATGATACCGACCTGAAGAAAGCTGTGATTGCCCTGTACAAGTACTACATAGCCAACGTAAACTACAGGGACAGCACCGGATATTAGCGGATGATTTCTCCCCGGGCTTAAGCGGCCTGGGGGGAATTTCCTCATATCCCCCTGTCAAGATACTTCCTCACCGCCCCTATAAGCTCATCAACCCTGCTACCCCTCGAAGGCTTCTCCCATCTGTATTGGCTCTGAGGCTTCACGTAATCACGCGCAATGCTCCCGTCAGTGTACAGGTTCACCGTCCGCAGGTGAAGATACGTCCCGTCGTCAAAGTCAACAGCATACAGCAAGATACACGGCCCGAAATCCTTTCCCTGTATGGCCTTGAAGTTGGGATCTCTCTTCATCTGGCGGTTAGTCCTCTCGGTCGGAAACCACACTGACACAAACGCCGCCTGCCTCGCCGCCCGGTCATACTCGATATAGTCAGCGGCAATGTACATCTCGTAGCTCTCATCCTTGCGGACAAATATCATGCCCTCCGAATCATCACGCCCTGTGTACCCGGACGAACGCGGAAGATTCCTCGGCTTCTTGTCTTTTGCTGACTGGAAGAACCTCGACAATATTCCCGGAGCAATCGCAAAGTTCAGGTTCTGGCCGTCAGTGCGCAGTTTCGTGGGCATTCCGACAACCTCACCCCTGAGATTCACTAGTGCGCCCCCGCTTGAACCCGGCGAAATCGGAGCGGTGAACTGCACCCATGTGTTATTTTCACGGAAGGCTGAGACGATTCCGTTCGACACAGTCCCGCTTAAGCCTTTAGGATTCCCGATTGCTATCACGGCTTCTCCCTGTCTGGGTAACCTTGGGCTTATCGTCAGGTACTTCACAGGGTATGATGTCTCCACTGTCAGAAGAGCCATGTCCCTTTTCGCGTCATAATCCTTGAGGCTTGCTGTGAGGGGCTTTCCGTTCTGGGGGGTTACGGTGATATATCCCGCGTCCTGTATGACGTGCCAGTTCGTGAGGATGTCCCCGGCCGGACTCACGAAGAAGCCGCTTCCTGTTCCTGAGTCTGTCTTGATCATAACGATTGAGGGCATTACACGTTCAACCAAGTCCGCATAATCTGGCGCAGAAGAGCTTGTGCTTGCGGGAATGTCAGTTTTTGCGCGGAGCTGTTCTATCTCGGCCATCAAGCGCGAATAATCACGGTCATCTTTAGGGCTGTCTGATGACACGTAGAGGAAGTAAGCTAGAGTCACAGCTGTTACTGTCGTCATGAGAAGAGCGAGCTTCAGCAGGATATTGCCGCGGGGCTTCGGCGTGTGCTTTTCGCTGTGATTGTCCGGGCGTGAAGCCGATGGTTTTTCTTGGGGCGGCACTTCTTCCTCTTCATGGCCGTATATGTCGTAATACGCCTCTGTGAGATATTCATACGCTTCTTCTATGCTGGTGCGCATTCTCCGGGCTTCTTCGTATTCCGGGGTACCTGGAGCGAATCTTATGGGGTCATATATTGACATGCGGGAGTTGTAGTTCCTCTCTATCCTGTCAATGTCAAGGTCTTCATCCTCAGGCGAAATCCCAAGATACCAGCAGGCTTCATCGGGTGTCATGTTATCCCCTGCTTTCACTGATAATCCTCCGTAAAATTCTGCTGCCCATCAATGCGCGGTTCTCTCTTGCGTAACTTACTGCGCTTTTGGGACTTGCTCCCCACTCAAGCAGCTTCTCGATAAGTTTCTGGCTTGGCTTTGGTGCGCTTACTGCCTTTATGAGTATCTCGTCCTTTTGCTTTATGGTGTCTCCGGCTGCCTCTATGATGATATTTGCGGTCTTGACGTGCCTGTTCATGACAGCGAGCATCAGTGCCGTATTGCCGTCTGAGTCTCTTGCGTCAAGGTCAGCTCCTGCGGTGATTAGTTCGCGGACGGCGGGAATGTTTCCGTCTTTTGCGGCTGACATTAACGCGCGGTTCTTGCCGTTGCCGTCATCATCCCTGCAAACACGGAGGAGTGCCAATGCATTGCCCGTTCTGCCTGCTGTGAGTGCCGCCTCAAGGGGTGTAATGCCTGCGTCATTGGGCTTGTCGGGGTCAGCTCCGTATTCGCAGAGAATCTCTATGATTGATGAGCTGGGGTTATTTGCCGCTGCCTCGATTAATGGCGTGGTTGTCGGGCGGGAATTTTTCCTGAGGACTAACGATTTCAGGACGGCCATGAAATTTTGGGGATTGAGACTCACTGCCGCATTCACAAAAGCACCGTCATTGAGGGCGGATTTGATTTCGTCATAGAGACCGTTACGGCAGAGAAGGCAGAAGTCATAATCAGAGAGCGGCATAATATCACCTCGCATGTGTTGAGGGCATTATAGCGCATTCGCAAGGCTGATAGAAATACGCTGTAGGAAATTGGGATTAACGGCTAAAATATCAAACATCACCAAATTTTTCACATCGCAAAAAATTTATCATTCAGGAGGATTTTGCAGCATGAAGAAATTTATGTTTGCGCTCGTTATTGTCATGATGTTTTCGGTCATGGCTTCGGCGGCTGAGTCTGTCAAGGCTTACACCACGATGGAAGAACCGTTAGCGAAGGCACTGTTTGACGCTTTCGAGGCTGATACGGGGATCAAAGTCGAATGGGTGAGGCTGTCAGGCGGCGAGGCAATAGCGCGTCTTGAGGCTGAACGGGCGAATCCGCAGGCATCAATCTGGGTCGGCGGAGTCGGCACTCAGCACATCGAGGCGAAACTGCGCGGGCTGTCGACACCTTACCGTTCACGCGTGGCTGGGAGCATCCCGGCGAAATACAGAGACCCCGAAAATTACTGGACGGGACTCTACGTCGGGCCGATAGCGTTCTGCATGAACACGGAGCGCGCTAAGGAGCTCGGACTCGACATGCCCAAGAGCTGGGCGGATCTGCTCAAGCCTGAGTACGCCAAGAAAGTCAGAGTCGCCCACCCCAGCACGTCAGGAACAGCCTACAACATGATTACGACGGTGATACGGATATTCGGCGGGGACGAGGATAAAGCGTTCGCATACTTCAAGGACATGGCCAAGTCAGTCGAGCAGTTCACGCGCTCAGGGTCAGCACCGGGAAAGTCATGCGCACTCGGTGAAATCCCAATCGCAATAGGCTACCTTCATGACCAGATAAAGCTACAGCGTGAGGGCGCGAAGCTCGAAATCGTGATACCTGAAGACGGGACAGGCTTTGAGACCGCATCAATGTCAATCCTCAAGGGCGGCCCCGACCAGCTCAACGCCAAAAAGCTCTATGACTGGGTACTCGGCCAGAAAGCAATGGACACGATAGCGAGATGGTACGTGATTCCTCTGTCGGACAAAGCTACGCCGACTGACACGGGATTTTCGCTCGCGAGCATGAACCTCGTGAACCAGGACGACCAGTGGGACGCGGCCAACAAGGAACGCCTGCTTGAACGCTGGAACAGGGAAATCTCAACCGCTCCCGAAAAGTAGCAAGTGAAACTGCCTGCCTTTCTGTCTCTATGACGGGGAGGCATATTTTTTGAGGCCGGTAATGAATCTCTCTGAAGTGAGACAAAAAGCAATGGAAATCAGAGAACGTTATCACAATCTCGAAAGGGAGATACACGGCTCTGAATGGACAGTAGAGGAAGACGCGCTCGCATTTCTCACTGACGCGGGGATTGCAGGCAGGATGACGATGGACAACCAGGGACGCTGGCCGGGAGGGAACAAGGAGCTTCTGCCCTCGAAAATCGGCGAATGCGTCTGGTGGCTTGCGGTTCTCGCGGAAAGAATGAACCTCAACTTTGAAGAATGCGTAGGCTCTTTCCTTGATGAAAGCCTCAGTTCGCTAAATGGATAAGGAGGTATGAATTTGAACAAGAAAGCAATCAATTTCCTGCTGACGATGCTTTTCGTGGTGCTTGTCGGGTACTGGATATATTCCAGCGTCCGCGACGAGTTCATGAAGCAGACGGGAGCGTCCCAGCGAAGGACAGTCGAGACAGTGGCGGCGGGCTACCCTTCCGGCGATGACGAGGTCAGTGATTGGCTCAGTCGTCTTGCGGAAGAGTCAGCAACCTACACAGTCGCGTTCGTCCCGGAGCTCCCAATGCCGGGCGAAAAACTCTCGTCAGCCCCAAAAGGAGACTCAGCTCTCGCCAAGCTCACAGAAGAGTCAGCACTAGACCCTGAGTTCGCAAAAGGCTTCGACAACGCCGCCTACGAGGAAATCTACAGGAGCAGCAAAAACTGGACAGTCGGCGCAAAAGAGGAGCAGGCATTATTCTTCGCCCCGGCAATCGACACGAAGACTCACGAGGTAGAGGGAGCGTTAGTGTTCGCGTTCAGCACAGAGGGCGAGCAGAACTTCATGCGCATGATGAACACCCTGTTTTTCTGCGCGTTCGTGCTTTTCGCGGTGGTGATATGGCAGCTGATGATGAGCCGGGATCCGATTGTGGGGTTCGCGCTGGCGGGGCTGTTCCTGATGACGCTGATTTTCGTGGCATACCCGCTGTTCGAGGCACTGAGGCTGTCATTCCTGGAGAACGGGAAATTCTCCCTCTCAACGTGGAAGACAATCCTACAGTCGGAAGGCTACATGTCGGCATTGTGGGGAAGCCTGAAACTGGGATGCTGGACGGCGACATTCTCGACACTCGTGGGATTCCTGTTCGCGTTCGTGGTGTCGAGGACTAACGCGCCGTGCAAGAAGCTCATATCGACAATGGGAGTCCTCCCGGTAATCTCGCCTCCGTTCTCGCTGACGCTGTCAATCATTCTTCTTTTCGGCAACAACGGACTGATTACGCGCTGGCTTCGTGTTGTTGGGCTGGATTTCTCGATTTACGGGCTTCCGGGACTCGTCCTCGTGCAGACAATGGGAATGTTCCCGATAGCGTTCCTGACACTGAGCGGGGTATTGCAGGCTATCGACTCGACGTTTGAGGAGGCATCCCTGAACTTGTCGGCCTCAAGATTCCAGACGTTCAGCAAAATCACCCTGCCCCTCGCAGTTCCGGGACTCCTCAGCGCGTGGCTCTTGGTGTTCACGACATCGCTTGCTGACTTCGCGAACCCGTTGCTTCTCGCTGGCGACCTGAAGGTGTTATCGCTCGAATCCTACATTGAGGTTACCGGGATGAACAGGCTCGGACATGGCGCGGCGTTGTCGATATTGTTACTGTTGCCGACGTTGACGGCTTTCCTCGCTCAAAGGTTCTGGGTGGCAAAACGCTCCTACGTAACAGTAACGGGCAAACCTTCCGGGCGTATCACAGAATTGACGACACCGGGAGTGAGGCGTGCGCTTACGGGGATAATCTTCGTGATAATCTTCTTCCTCGTCATGCTTTACGGCACAATCTTTGCGGGCTGCTTTGTCAAGAACTGGGGCATCGATTACACGTTCAGCCTTGAGAACATTACGGAGGCAATAACGCGGTCGACTGATGCGCTGTTCGACACTGTAACCCTCGCGGCAATCGCGACTCCTATAGCCGGAATCGTGGCCATGATAGCGGCTTTGTTGATTGTACGTCGGAAATTCCACGGCAAGAAACTTCTTGAGATGCTCCTCATGACACCGTTCGCCCTGCCCGGGACTCTTCTGGGTATCAGCTACATTCTCGCGTTCAACCATGCTCCTATAATCCTAGTCGGCACAGCGGCAATCATCATCATCAACTACGTAATCCGCGAGCTTCCCGTCGGAATTGAGGGCGGCATCGCTTCACTGAGGCAGATTGACCCGTCCATTGAGGAGGCGGCTACTGACTTGGGCGCTGATCAAGCTACAGTGTTCCGTACAATCGTTCTGCCATTGGTGAGGCCGGCGTTCCTGTCGAGTTTGTCGTACACGTTCGTGCGGTCAATGACGGCGGTTAGCGCGGTTATATTCCTGATTTCGGCGCGGTGGTATCACATCACGGTGCTCATCTACAACTTCTCGGAGAACCTGCGCTTCGGTCTGGCTAGCGTGATGTCGACCGTGCTGATCATAATCGTGTTCGGGGCGTTCGGGATAATGCGGCTGATAGTGCGCGAGAACAGCAACCTCACCAAGAACGTAACATGATGAAGAAAGGAGACTAACGAAATTGGCGAGCAAATCAGTAACATTCGACAACATAAAGAAGATATTCCGCGACCCCCAGTCAGGCCAGGACGTTGCGGCTGTAGGGGGCGTGTCATTCAGGCTTGAGCCGGGGGAACTGGTGACTCTGCTCGGCCCTTCAGGGTGCGGAAAGTCGACAATCCTCCGTATGCTTTCGGGATTCGAACAGCCTACCTCCGGGAAAATCATGATAGGCGACAACGACGTAACCAACACCCCGCCCAACAAGCGCGATACTGCGATGGTCTTCCAGAGCTACGGCTTGTTCCCACACATGAACGTCGCGGATAATGTAGGCTACGGCCTGAGACTGCGCAAAGTCCCACAGAAGGAAATCGACGAGAAGGTGCAGAGATTCCTTGAGATGGTCGGGCTTGGGCAGATGGGGAAGCGTCCTCCGTCGAGACTTTCAGGAGGCCAGCAGCAGAGAGTAGCCCTCGCACGAAGCCTCATCGTTGAGCCGTCAGTGTTGCTACTTGATGAGCCGCTGTCGAACCTTGATGCCCTTCTGCGTGAACAGATGAGAGTCGAAATCCGCCGCCTTCAGAAATCGCTCGGCATCACGGCAATGTACGTTACTCACGACAGAGTCGAGGCAATGAGCCTGTCAGACAGAATCATAGTCATGAAGCTCGGCCACATCATACAGATTGGCACGCCCAGCGACATTTACCGCGACCCTGTGGACACGTTCGTTGCGGGGTTCGTGGGGAAGGTTGCGTTTTTCCCGTGCGATGTGAAGGGGATTGATGACGGCTGCCACGTTGAGATTCGCGGGCAGAAGTTCACCGCTCCTAGATGGGCGAAGAGTCTCAAGGCCGGGGACAAGGCTCTTGTGATGGCGCGTCCTGAGTCGCTTTCGGTTGGCGAGCCGGGGGCTGGTGTCGAGGACGGAGTCGTTACGGCGAATATCTATCTCGGCAACAGCGTTGAGACGTGGGTGAAGACTGACTTGGGGAATGTCCTTGTGCAGATAGACAACCCTGACGTGAAGAAAATCTATGACGAGGGCGAGAAGGTTTCTCTGACGTTTGACCCTGCATTGACGAAAGTTCTTGCTGACGACCTAGAGAAGGCGTAAAGATTTTGCCGGGCGGGGATGAATGTTCTTGCTCTAGGACACATGAGACCGAATGCCGGGCGGAGGTGTTAGTGTCTTTGCCCGGTTTTCATATTCACCAGCTTTGCGGCAAACTGCCATCAATCACTTGCTTGCGGACAGCCGCCTTTAATGCCTTGCCTGTTGCACATTCGCCTGCGTGATCTCCTGCAAGTTACGCAACTTTCCTAATAACCGCGCAATTGGAGCAATGGAATCACGATAAAGACCATGTACATAACGCCTAGTCAAGAAGAATTTCCCTGCTGTACTTCGTAAACTAAGGAAGTATATACATACGCAAGGGCAATACAAACGAACCAGCTATCCCAACAAAGAACAGAGTATCATGTTTGCTGAGACCTTTGGCTGTGTAAGATTTATATTGCTGACAGATAAGATAAAACATTATCAGTAACGCCAGCTCAGTATAAAAGCCAAGTCCCCGAAGCAGAGCTGAAGAAATTTACAGGCTTGGATTACTCAATGCATGAATTATGCGTAACATCATAGGGAGAACGGGCTAACTGTCCGGAATATTTCCGCAGGCATGAAAGGAAACTGGCCAGATTATGCGGGTGGCATTCCAGGCACAAGCAAGGAAGCCGAAACCGGGAACGAATGCGTCTAGAGGATAGCGAACCAGCGCAGAGATTATCGCACAAGAAGTCATATCGCTTGGCGGAAGACTATGATGCGGTGTGCATTGAGACACTGAATATGCGGGCGATGAGCCATCAGTTGAAGTTTGGCAAGCACGGTATCAGATAACAGCTTCGGGAAAATGCGGGAAATACTGAGACAGACAAATGATATGCGTCAAGCCAGCTCTGCAACATCTGCGATAACGTAACAAAGCAGTGAAAGACTTTCGCATAAGGCAGTGTACGTGTCCATCATGCGGAGTCAATCATGACCGGGATATAAACGCGGCGGTAAACCTGAGAGGGTGCAAGACTTTGCAGCGCGCGTAACGTTATGGAGCAGTCTTCGCTGAAGCAGGGGTATGTTCACGGCCTGATATATTCTGAATAATCCTCTCATGCTAAACTTATCGCAAAATCCCGCATGGAGGTATCATCTTGGTACACAGAATTTACACGGAGCGCAAAGACTCCCATAACCCTGAAGCATTGTCGCTCCTCGCAGAAATACGCGCCCTCAAAGGCTCCGAGGGTATCAGGAATATTCGCGTCCTCAGTCGCTATGACGTTCAGGGACTCACAGACTCACAGCTCGCCGCTTGCAGGGACTCGGTATTCTCAGAGCCATTCACCGACAATGTTCTTGACTCAGTCCCGGATGACGCTGATTATGTCCTCGCCGTAGAGTTTCTGCCGGGCCAGTACGACCAGAGAGCCGACTCCGCTGAACAGTGCGCGGGACTCCTTCTGGGCTTCAGGCCGGTCATCAGAACCGCGAAGGTCTACCTGTTTTACGGTGAGACATCTGACTTCATGGCCGTCAAGAAGCACCTCATCAACCCGGTGGAAGCCCGCGAAGCTCAGTCAGCCGCATATGACTCGCTCAGTGCCGATTATCCCGTTCCTGATGACGTTATGACTGTTGACGACATTATGAGCCTTGAAGGACTCGCAATGAGCCGGGAAGATATGCTTTGCGTGAAGGAGTATTTTGACGCTGAGGGACGCAAGCCTACACGGGCGGAAATCAAGGTGCTTGACACTTACTGGTCAGACCATTGCAGGCACACCACGTTCACGACTCACATTGACGGCGCGGAGATTCATGACGATGCTGTGAGCGAGGCTTACGTGATGTATCAGGACATACGCAAAGAGCTGGGCTATGACTCATCACGTCCTGTTACGCTGATGGACATTGCCACGATTGGCGCGAAATATCTTAGGGCAAAAGGACTGCTGACTGATATTTACGACAGCGAAGAGAACAACGCCTGCACTGTGAGGATTAACGCAGAGGGCGAGTCATGGCTGTTACTGTTCAAGAACGAGACTCACAATCACCCTACAGAGATTGAGCCTTTCGGGGGTGCGGCTACGTGCATAGGCGGGGCAATCCGGGACCCTCTTTCGGGGCGTGCATATGTCTACCAGGCCATGAGAATCACCGGGGCGGCAGATCCCTTCACGGCCACAATTCCGGGAAAGCTCCCCCAGCGCACAATCATAACGAAGGCGGCGCAGGGTTACAGCTCATACGGCAACCAGATAGGAATCCCAACAGGAATAGTCCGGGAGATATATCACGAGGGCTACAGGGCGAAGCGTCTCGAGGTCGGTGCGGTTGTGGCGGCGGTGAAAGAGTCTGACGTTATCCGCGAAAAGCCGTCAGCAGGAGACATCGTATTATTGCTCGGCGGCAGGACAGGCAGGGACGGCATCGGCGGCGCAACAGGCTCATCCGTCTCACACACAGCATCATCAATCGAGACATGCGGCGCGGAAGTGCAGAAGGGCAATGCTCCCGAAGAACGCAAGTTACAGCGTCTCTTCAGGAACCCGGAGTTTACCCGGCTCATCAAACGCTGCAATGATTTCGGGGCTGGCGGTGTCAGTGTTGCAGTAGGCGAGCTTGCTGACGGACTCGACATCAATCTTGACGCAGTGCCCTTGAAGTATGCCGGGCTTGACGGGACAGAGATAGCCGTTAGCGAGTCCCAGGAGCGCATGGCAGTGGTGATTTCTCCTGACGATGAAGGCCGTGTGAAGTCTCTTGCGCTGAGTGAGGACGTTGAAGCCACCGTGATAGCCAGGGTGAATGACTCAGGACGTATGCGGATGACTTGGCGCGGGCGGGAAATCGTCAACATATCACGCTCATTCATCGACACGAACGGAGCATCACGCCATATCTCGGTGAAAGTGAGTCCCCCAGAGTCGACCCCTCCGTCATTCACTGCGCTCATGACACCTCCCCTTGCGCAGAGGAGGCAAGAAGCATCGGGACTCTCGTCCTCCCTGCCAAGGGGGGAAGCAAAGGGGGGTCATCTCCTGCCAAGGGAGGATACAGGGGGGTATTCTTCTGCAAGTGGGGAACAAAAGGGGGGTCATGTTTTCCCTGAGTGCCTCGCGGATCTCAATGCGTGTTCGGGTCGCGGTCTGTCTGAGAGGTTCGACTCCACAGTCGGAGGGCGCACGGTCTTGATGCCTTTCGGGGGCAAGTACCAGAAGACTCCCGTGATGGCCATGTGCGCGAAAATCCCGGCCATGCGTGAGACTGATACATGCTCGCTCATGTCGTGGGGATTTGACCCGTATCTGTCGGAACAGTCTCCGTTTGAGGGTGCGTATGTCGCTGTTCTTGAGGCTCTGTGCAGGGTCGCGGCTTCCGGCGGTGATATGTCTCATTGCTGGCTCACGCTGCAGGAGTACTTCGGCAAGCCTGAGAATGACCCGGCGCGGTGGGGGCTGCCTTTCGGGGCGTTGCTGGGTGCGCTGAAGGCTCAAGTCGATTACGGTGTAGCTGCAATCGGCGGAAAGGACTCAATGAGCGGCACTTTCACGGGTGCTGACGGCAGAAGGCTCGATGTCCCTCCGACGCTGATAGCCTTTGCTGTGTCTGTTGCTGACGTTAAGCGGGCAATGTCGCCGGAGTTCAAGCGTTCAGGCTCACGGGTGATAGTCCTCAAGCCTGAGTATGATTCGCGCTGCCTCCCGGTGAAGGAGTCAATGCTGGGGATTTTTGCCGACATCAGAGCCATGAACGAGCAGGGGAAAATTCGTGCGTGTTCTCTAGTGTCAGGAAACATAGAGTCCGAGATATTCCGCATGTGCCTGGGGAATAATCTGGGCTTCATGTTCACCGGGAATGTTACTGAATACGGGTGCGGAGTGTTTCTCGTGGAAGTTGCCGACGACCTAGCTGTGAGTTATCCCGAACTGGGGCGGGTGATTGATGAGCCTGTGATGATTCTTGCTGACGGAAGAAGAGTCGCTCTCTCTGATGCCGAAGCGATATATGATGCCCCGCTCGCCGAAATATTCCCCGCGTCAACAAACGAGTCCGCCGAAATCCCAAGCATAGCCGTGAAGCCCGGCTTGCCTTCAGCCGTCTACACTCACAGCCCTGTTGCCGAGCCGCGATTCCTGATACCCGTTTTCGCCGGGACTAACTGCGAGTACGAGACAGCAAGAGCCGTGAACATGGCCGGGGGCAAAGCCGAGATATTCGTTGTCCGCTCGCTTACGCCGGAAATGATGCAGGAGTCAGCCGAAAGATTCGCTCAGGCACTCAGAGAGTCTCAGGCACTAATCATACCCGGAGGCTTCTCGAATGGTGATGAGCCTGACGGTTCCGGGAAATTCATCGCGATATTCTTACGCAGTCCGCAAGTACGGAGCGCAGTCGAGAATCTCATTGATGACAGGGGCGGGCTTGTCTGCGGAATCTGCAACGGCTTCCAGGCTCTCATGAAGACCGGGCTTCTGCCTCACGGTAAGTTCATGAATCCCGGTGATCTTTCCGCGACTCTCACGTTCAACCGTATAGGCCGACACCAGTCCCGGATAATACGCTCGGTAGTAACCTGCAATAATTCCCCGTGGATGAAGCTCACCAGGCCCGGCGAAGTCTACTCAGTCCCAATATCACACGGCGAGGGAAGATTCCTTTGCGGCGAAGAGGAATTCACGCGCCTCATGATGAACGGGCAAGTAGCGGGTCAGTACTGCGGTTTTGACGGGAAGCCCTCAATGCTCACGGAAGATAATCCCTCTGGTTCGTGTTTTGCTGTAGAATGTATAACATCCCCGGATGGAAGAATCATCGGCAGAATGGGTCATGTCGAGCGCAACGGGGAAAATCTTTGCCGCAATGTCCCGGGAAATTTCAGCATGAGGTTTTTCGAGGCTGCCTGCCGCTATTTCAGTAAACTCTAGCAAAAGGAGCTGTTAACGTTTGAACCGTAATATCATTCAGCAGTACCTCGGCCGCAGTGTCGAGATTATGTTAATGCCGGACGGACACAAAACCTCCGGCGTAATTCTCAGGTGCGAGGATGAATTTTTCACTCTTGGGAGTCCCTCTGGGGAGGCGATTTATGTTTACCCAATTGTGTGGGGAATAAATCCTCTTGCGGAACAGCCTGTGATCCCTCCAGTGCCCGCTGTCAATTCTCAGCCGATCGCATATGCCCCTCAGACAGCTGCAGCCTCAGTCCCGGCAAAAGCTGAAGACACCCCGCCCTCATTCACCGATGAGCTTGAAGCCTGCTATGATGACCTTGACGCGAAATCGGACAGCTACATCCTCAACACTGATTACGTCCGCAAGTTCAGGAAAGACAGAATGGACAGAGTGCAGACCGTTCTGGAGAGCATCCTGACGAAGTACGACTATGCTGTGAGGGTTCACGAGGACAGGCCGTATTCCATGCGCATGAGGCAGATACTTGACGAGGCGAAAAATTTATGGCGGTCCAACCAGACCAACATAGCAGCGTCAGAAATTTACGGCTTTGTTCTTTACCTTATGGGGGAAAACTCAAGGAGCGTGAAGACTTACATGAACATTCACGATTTCCGCGCGGCCTTCACAGCGTCAACATCAGCAGCGTCAAGAATGTTAGCCGCCGCCTGCCTCATAGTCAGCGAGCCCCTGACCGTCAGGAATTTTTCCGTAATCATGAAACTTGAGCCGCCGCAGATTAACGCCCTCTTGAGGTGGACAATCAGCAGCAATGTCTTGAATAACGATTACCCGGAGGACTACAGGGAATTATGCTTCAGGTGTGTCTGCGCTGTTTCGTGGAAATTATTGGGTTATACGCCGGACTCATTCCCGGACAAAGGAACGCTTCACTCTAAGGCTAATATTGACGCTCTCACTGAATGGTTAGAGACCCAGCCCTCAGACACGAAAATTATCGGGGACGCTCTGAGGCTGTCGGACAAAGCAAACACCGCCGTTCGCACAGAGCCGGAAAAATTCAGGAGCATAGACTGGAGGACTCAGCGTTTCGAGGGGGAATTCGACTACTTCAACCCTAACAGGGATAAGTTATACGGCTTCATCAGGTGTCCTATCCTCAAGAAGTACAATGTCCCGCTGAGGTCGGAAGGCTCAGTGTTCGTTCACATTAACCAGGTAGAAGACCGCGCATTGAGGCGGAAATTGCTGACGTGCGGAAAAATGAAGCCCATGATACGCGTAACGTTCAAGCTCGGCAACAACGTAGAAGGCCCCGCCGCCTATGACGTGAAAGAGAAAACCGAGACTCCTTCAGCACTGTCTGTAGATATGATGTCGGCATTGTCCGAGGAGGGGGAAATAGAGTTCTTCATGCGCTACAATGATCCGCCTTTCGGGAAAGTCCGCGCTAAGGATAAGACTCTCTACACGTTCAACGCGAAGAATATTACTGACCCTGCATTAGCCGTGTTCCTTGAGGTTGAGCCGTCAGCGGAAGGCTATCCTGTGAGGTTCACCAAGAGCATGAACGAGAGCGGGAAAATCCAGATACAGAACGTAGAGTCGGCAATCCCGTTCCCGGAAGAAAAATTGAAGGCATGGGAAGATTCCGGCATGATTCAGAAAGCGAAAGAACGACTCAGTGCCAATACTCACGAAGAGAAGATGAAAAGCGAGAATCTCCCGGACGTTCCCCAAGAGACAAGCCCGGAAATAGAAGAGCTTGTTTCCCGCGGATATGTCCCTCTTGGCCCTTACACGCCGGAAACGAAAGGTCTCAAGCTGTCGCACAGTCCCAATAATGCCCGCGCCAATCACAAGGCCGTGAAAGCTGAGACATTCGGAGAGCTTCCGAAGTTCCTTCAGGGAAGAATACTCGCCATTAACATGAAGGAGAAATACGGAACGCCTTACCTCAGTGATACACATTACAGCTCCGGGCATTACAGGGAAGTCCGCGCGAACTATCTGGCAATGGTCAGCCGCTTCAACAGTGATAATACCGCCATGACCAACGCGGAGAGGGCTGAACGCTGCTTCATCATGGCGCGTTATGTCTACAGCTTCTTCACGCTGGCAGGAGATGACGACAAGAAGCAGTACCCGGCCTCCGAGGAGGACAACATAAGGATCATGGCCTATAAGGGACTGGAATACCTGCTCTACTCACAACTTGACGGTGCATCAAGGAACGAGGCCAATTATGACACTGCCCGGCGTTACTGCCTCCTGAAGATTGCTGACGAGATACAGGAATCCCGGCGCATTGACGAGAACAACACGTGGCTGAGGATATATATATATTCGTATTTCGTGAACGGCCTGCGCTTTCACAGCTCTTCGGGGAAATGGTCTGCTCAGAATGTCTCGCTCTCAGGGTGCAGCCTCTTGGAGTTCAACGACTTCGGGAAATTCTTTGAGGGCCTGCTGACTCTCGCGTATGTTACCGGGGCTGACTTGCTCATTCCTACAGTGAAGGCACTGCTGCATAACCTGGAATATTCCGGGAGCCTTCTGTCTGAGCTTGGGCTTGACGCTGGCGTGTACTCACAGGAGAATGCTGACGGTGAGATTCTCGCGGCGTTCCAGAAAGCCCTTGACGGCTACAACAAGAGTGATGAGCTGATACAGGACGCGGAAGTGAAGCTGTCGCCCGAAATACTGCGGATACTCAGCGTGCAGAATATGATAGTCCGCCTCATGAAGGATGAGTTAGGGAGGATACTCAAGGCTTCCCCGGAGAATCTCGATGAGGCACTGAAGAAGGCCAATCCCATGCTTGCATCGGAGGAATATGTGAACTCGCTGGAGAAGACGAAGCGCAAGTACAATCCTGACGCGGGGCTTCTTGACGTTCTGCCGATAAACGCGCTCGGAGCTGTGATGCGGCAGTACTGGAACGAATGCTTCGGGGCGTATTTCGGCGGCAAGCCCTACGCATCATACTGGAAGGACAAGTTCGCCAAACTTCAGTGGGTGAGAGATCCTATATTCCACGCTCACCCGGAGTACATCAAGAACGAGGACATAGAAGAAGCCAAAGCTGTATGTATTGAGATTGCCAAGTACTTGGGCGGAAGGAAGTAAGGACACCTGAAACTTTCCCGGTCTTTTTCGCGAGGCCGGGAATTTTTTTGCTGTTACGGAAGTGAACCATTCACCGAATATGTCATCACGGACGCACTAGCCAGCAAACAGCACCTGTAGCAATAGGATTGTCTCAGTCTGTAACATCATGGCCGGGAATTTCTGCCGTTACGGAAGCAGCCCGTTCACCGAATAGTCATCACGGATGTACTAGTCAGCAAACCGCACCTGTAGCAATAGGATTGTCTCTGTCGGTAACATCATAGCCGGGTATTTTTGCTGTTACGGAAGCAGGCCGTTCACCGAATATGTCATCACGGACGCACTAGCCAGCAAACCGCACCTGTAGCAATGGGATTGTCTCAGTCTGTAACATCATGGCCGGGTATTTTTGCCGTTACGGAAGCAGGCCGACAGCCAGCCCATTCACCAGAGAATATATCATCACAAACGCCAGATACCCCGCGAATTTCCAGCCGGGCAGAACTATCTTCATCGCGCCCAAGTTCGTTATCTTCGTTGCAGGCCCGGTAATCATGAATGCACTTGCGCTCGCCATGCTCATACCGTCAGCAAGCCACATCTGAAGCAGGGGTATAGTCCCTCCTCCGCAGGCGTATAACGGCACTCCCACAGTCGCGGCCATGAGGACACCGAAGCCGTTTTTGCGCCCGAAAAGCCTCGCGAATGACTCCGCCGGAACGTAGCGCATGAACAGAGCCGTCAGCAAAATTCCCGCGAGAAACCACGGGCCTGTTGCGCGAACATTGCGGCCAAAGTTCTTGATGTAGCGCACAAAAATGTTGGGATGTGTATCACGATTCGATGACTCCCAGAAGCCCGTGAACGAGAAGAACGGATGCCCTGTGATTCTGGTGTAGACGTTGACGGCAAGCCCCGCGCAAATTCCGCACGCGAAGCACGAAATCACACGCACAGCCAGAGCCGTAGCACCCAGAGCAGAGCTGTACACTATGAGCTGCGGGTTGAGGAGGATTGATGCCATCATGAAGGACGCAAGCCAGTCCTCGCGCATTCCCTTTTCGCTGAAAGACGCGGCGATGGGAATTGTCCCGTACATGCACAGTGGCGATGCTATGCCGAGTATACATGCCGGGACGATTCCGAACAGGCTCCACCTTCTGCCGTTCATGGCCGCGAAGAGTGAGTGAATCTTCTGCTTGCCGAAAACTGACACGAACGAGCCTATAGCCATCCCCGCCAGCCAGTAAGCATAAATCTGCTCAAGCTGGAGGGTGAAGTAGTACCAGAGATATATGAACTCCCTGCGTAGAATGCTAGTCAATGTTCACAAGGTCGTATTCGCGTGAACCGAAGCCGATTGCCGACGCGTGCTCAAGGATATGAATCCCGTGTTGAGCTTCCATTCTCTTGATTAGCGATGCGCCGTCGGGAGCCTTGTACACCAAGTCAACACATGCCTGATCCAGCGCAACAGGGTCAAGCGAGCCGAGAATGCCTATGTCGTGCATGTCGGGGGCTACCGGGTTCCCGTCGCAATCACAGTCAACCGAAAGATGATTCATGACACTGATGTACATTATGCGCTGGCCGTTGCCGAGTGAATCTGAGACCGCTTTAGCCGCTTCAGCCATTGACTCAAGGAACTCGTCCTGATTTTTTGCTATCTGGTTGTCGTACCATATAGAGCCGGATTCCCTTGTGCCCGCCGTGTGGATTATGACCTTGCCCCTTGATGACGCTATCCCTATTGAAATATTCTTGAGTGCGCCGCCGAAGCCTCCCATTGCGTGGCCCTTGAAGTGTGAGAGCACCAGCACAAAATCATAGTTCTTGAAGTGTGAGCCGACAGCGTCAAACTTGAGGTGCTTGATGCCGTTTCCTGTTACGGGAAGCTCAATGTCGCCTTCCTCGTCCATGATGTCAACCTTGGCGATTGCATTGAAGCCGTGATCCTCGATGACTTGGCGGTGAAGGGCGGTGCTTGCGCGTGAGCCTCCGTAGGCTGTGTTGCACTCGACTATTGTCCCGTCAACCTTCTGGACTAAGTCCTTGATGAGGGCGGGCGAGAGGTAGTGAGTGTTGCCTGCCTCGCCTGTGCTGAGTTTCACGGCGACTTTCCCGGAAGCCTGGCGGCCTAATGCGTTGTAGACGGCCATTAACCCGGCGGGGGATATGTCCTTCGTGAAGAATACCTGCGGCGCGGCGTATGATGCTGCTGCGAATGCGAGTGTGAATATTGCGGTGAGAATTATTGCTGAACGCTTCATGTTCTGTGCCTCCTGTTGTGATTGGGATACTGGGAGGGTACACGCTGAAGCGGGGTTTACGTCAAGGGGGATTATACGGTGCGGTAAAACTGTATGAGTTCCTCGCGGGGTGAATTGGGGTCGCTGATGAGGTGGAAGCCGTTGCGTGTGTAGAAGTCTATGAGGCCGGGCGCGTTCTCTGCGTCAAGGAAGGCTATCATTCCGCCGGCCATGTACTGTATCCTGCGTATAGTGTCTAATGACGTCCCAAGAAGTTCATTGCCTGAAATCATGTTGTTGATACCGTCCGTGTAGTTCTTGCCTAACTGCGCGATTAGATACCCTGCCGCTGAATATGTCTGCGTATTCCTGTCAAACCTTGCGACCCGCTCAATCTTGCGCCTGATTGTGTTGCTGGGAATGTCCTTCACTCCGATTTCCAGCGGCTTCACTGTCAGCGCAAAATATCCCGCGACAAGACCGGGTATATCTCTTGACATAACTAGATAGGTTACTGATTGCTGCTTCTTGGTGAACTCCACCGCGCTGTTCTTGAGGAATCTCTCGATGTCTGGATTACTGGGGCAGGTGAACGAGGAGACAGCTCTGGCTAAAATTTGTCTGTCGTCCTCATTCTTGCTCTCAATATAACGCCTGATGTTTACGCTGTAAAAACGGTTAATCATTCTCGACAAGCCTTCCTTCCCTTATGACAAGTTTCCCTTCATGTAACCTTTTCATGTTCTCAACGCCTGCCCTGAGTATCCTCCATGCTTCTTCAGGGTCAGTAATCTCTACAGCGTTGCTTTCAGGAATCGGCATCGGTTCAGCATCGAGCATCTTTACGAAATTCTCAACCTCAACCGGCCCTTCTATAGTGAACGTTTTGAATATGCTTGACGTAGCCATGAATTTACATCTCCTTTCTGACCGAATAATTATAGCAGAGTAAAATACAGCCGGAGATGACCCAACCATGAACGAAGTGTACATATTCAACACAGCAAAGTCAGCCGTGAAATCAATAATCCTGACAGCCTCAGTTTACCCCAAGCCCGGACTGATCACCCCAATAGACAGCAGCGCGCTTGACGGAACAGAATACCCTGCGCTTCTGGACGCGGCAATGTCATTGTTCCAGTGCTTCATCAACCTGGCTTCAGCAGGAGCGGACACAGAGTCCCTCAAGCCCACCGACGCATTCACCATCCTGAAATCACCCGGCAGAATCGGCAGCAACGACTCACTCACGGCCACGCGGGGAAAACTCGCCATGAAGGGACATGTGCTGTGCATGGGCTTGCTTTGCGCGGCGGCGGGGAAGCTCATATCACAGAAGCGCATACTCACTCCCGGAGCACTGACCCTCACAGCCTCGGCATTCGCTCAGGGTATAGCATCGCGGGAACTGTGGCCTCTCACTGACACGGGAGGGCTGAAGGTTCTTACGGCGGGGGAGAAAGCATACATGTCATACGGCCTCGAAGGCTGCCGGGGAGAAGCAGAGCAGGGGTATATTCAGACAATGAAGGCGGCTGAGACTCTCCGCAAACTTGAGGCTATGCACGGTCATCTTGCACTGAGGGAGAGACTGACTCATACGCTGGTAACGGTAATTGCGGAAAACCAAGACACTGATATTGCCGGGCGTATGGGTATCGGCGAGCTTATGCGGGTTCAGGATGAGGCTAAAAGAGTCCTTGAGGCGGGCGGAATGCTCACCCCCGAAGGCACTGCGGCTGTTCTGGATTTCGACAGGGCTGTGCGTTCGAGGGGAGTCTCTCCCAATGGCAGCGGCGTGATTCTTGCGTGTGCTGTGCTTGTCTCGGAGCTGGTGAAGATGAAGCTGACCCGTTCAGGCTATGACGAGTGATTATGCTTAATGCGACTCTTCAAGGACTCATAGCGTTTCCTGCCGATGATTCTGCGGAGGGCTTTCTTTGCGAGTCCGGCCATGCGGAAGGGCAGAAGGTACAGCCAAGCCACAGGGTATGAGGGAAGCCTAAGACCATGAGACCGTGCGAGGTTGTAGTTGTCCAGCTTGTGAGCGTCAGTATACTTGCTGACGACTACATCACACTTGTTCCTGAAAGAGTGCCGCCTGTAGGTGTCAAGGTCAAACACTCCGGCGAAATCATCCAGCCTGCAGAGAGCCTCAAGCGCAAATAACGTTCTGAGGCATTTTTTGCACTGTGAGCAGTTTTTCGCGCTGTCTGTAACGTCTGAGTACAGGCCGCAAACATTCAGGTATTTCCGGGTTATGTCCCATGAGGCTATGCGTTCGGTCTTGGCGTTGCGCTCGTACTGGCTGCCGTCAATAATCAGCTCGAGGCGTTCTGTGCGTATGAGCGGAACAGAATATGACTCGGAATATGCCGCAAAGTCAGTATCATGCTTGCTCCGTCCGAATGTCTCAAGCTCTCTGTAACTGTAGCAGCTTGACACGTAATATCTCCTGACCGCCCGCCCAAGTCCCAGTACGCATGACCATATCGCGAGGTAACCTGCTTTGCCGTTGCCGGGGTCGTTGGCTTGGTACGTGAATGCCCGCAGGTTTGTATCGACTTGGTATATCGGCAGGCCAAGCTCATCCGCGCATCTCTTGTTCATGTTGTACCTTTCCATGTAGAGAGCGCGTGATTTGTCGCTGAATGTCCCGTGAGTCCCGCAGTTGAAGAAGAACAGCCCGTTCACCCTATAATCCGGGTCATCCTCCATCACATAGCGGTCGTATATCGTTGTGAGTGAGTCCACCCCGCAGGATATTCCCGTGCCTATGACGCTCTGATTCCCGGCGGCCTCAGCGAACCCGTCAGCAGTAACATTGACCCTCGACAAGTCCGGGCTGAAGTCGCACAGTATACGCTGAAGGTAATTCATGATGTTCTTGTACAGACGCTTCGAGACGTTCCCGTGAATGTGGAGGTCCTGCTTGAAGTACATCGCCAGATACAGCGGGACTAACACGAACGCGTCGTACACGTCATCCGCGAGCATGTGTGCGTTCTCGTCCTTCACCGCAAGCCAAATTACTGGCTCAAGACTAGGCAATACCCCCCCCCCCCTGATACGTAATATCTGCAACTAGCCTCGTCCAGCCGTCAGCAGACTCTTTCCTGATGTTGCTTACGTGTATCATGATTTCTGCCTCCTTAGTGTTCTTTTTCCCTGCCTCAGAATTTCAGCGAGCGCAGGAGTGTAACGGTACAGGAAATACTTTGCCCTGTCCTTGACACCGTGAATTTCCCCCAGCGGCGTTGAAGTTCCCGCAATCCTGTCCATCTTTCCCTCGTTTGACCCTGTTATGCGCCTGAAATCATGGCCGCCCGTCAGAAACTCAGTCAGGCATCTCGTGAGTCCCTCGCGTATTGGTACGGGACGAAAATTCCTCACCGCTGAACGTATCTTGCTGTTGTCGAATATCCTGTTATACATGCGGTCATACTTCCACTGTGCTGTATCATCAATAGAGCGGTCAACATACACAATCTCCATCTCACGCCCGGTAACGTCAGCAAAAACCTTCCTGTAGACCTCGGCAATATCACCCCACTTCATCGAGTCATCACCCGTGATGTGATACGCCTAGCCGAACGCCTCACGTTTTCCCGCAAGCCCGGCAATCGCTCCGGCAACATCATTCCCCCACGTGAGAGTCGTGAACTTCCCGGCAATGTCCCGCGAAAACACTACTGGCCTTCCGTGAACTGCCCGCCACAGCCAGCGTTCCTTCTCGTAGCACCCAAGCTGCAAACGCTCGTTGCTGTACGTGATGTAGGGCCGGATGATTGTCCAGTTTGCTGACTTGCCGCCCATCAGGATATTCTCCTGCCTTGCCTTAGCGAGCGCGTACTCATCAGTCGCAAGATATTTCCTGTCATCACTCACATCAAGAAGACGCGGCGAGTCCTCCGTTATCGGTGCAGGCGAGTCCGCGTAGACCCTCGACGAGCTGAGGAACATATAGTGTCCAGTCCCGCCAGTCATGATTTCCGCCCGCTTGGTGAACTCACTCGTTGTGTAGCTCATGAAGTCAACGACAGCGTCATAGCTCCCAGTCCCAAGAAGCCCCGCAATGAACCCGGTATCATGCGCGTCGCCCTGAATGTACCTCATGCTGCTGACTGCCGACTCCCTAGCGCGCCTCGTAGTAACGTCAACAATATTCCCGGCCTCAGCAAGTATCCTCACTAGGTATGCTCCCATTGCCCCAGTGCCGCCGGTAACCAAAACTTTCACTGTAGATTCACACTCCCCTGAAATTTTCCGCGTCATCACTTCAGGGGATTGCGTGAATTTCTACCTGTGAAGGCTTATCGTACCGCTCCCTCCCGTGATGTAGAAGGTATCTCCCACAATCAGGTCTCCCATGCTGCTGGCCATGAATACGGCTAACTCGGCTATTTCATCCGGCATAGAGTAACGCCCGGCCGGGTTGTACGGGTTGTGTATGCTGTCGCCCTCATGTTTTCCCAGCATAGGAGTCGCTACAGGACCGGGGGCAATCGCGTTCACCGTTATACCGTAAGGCAGAAGAGAGTCCGCAAGCCCCAGCGTTAGACCCCTGACTGCCCACTTGCTCATCTGGTAGGGAGTCCACGCCGGCCTGAGTGATGACGATGATGAAACGTTCAGGATATGCCCGCGAATTTTCCGCTCAATCATGAACCTGCTGACTGCCTGAGACATGAAGTATGTACCCTTAGCGTTGATGCCCATGATCTTGTCGTACTCTTCCTCGGTCATACCCTCGAAGCCCGAATGTGAGACAACCCCCGCGCTGTTCACGAGAATATCTATCCTGTTCTCCGCGAAAAGCCCGGCAGCCTCGCTCACCTTTCCTGGCATGGCCGCAACGTCAAGAACATCAAGCACTAATGACGCACAGTCTTGCCCCCCCCCCCCCGGTACGTAATTTCTGCAAACACTGAGAGAGCTTCTCCGTGTTTGTGCCTGCGATGATGACCTTCGCGCCGCTTCTGAGGAATGCCCGCGCTATTCCCATGCCTATACCGCCGCTTCCGCCAGTGATGAGAGCGACCTTGCCGTCAAGAAGAGTGTTAGTGTTGACGGGGGACGGAATCGGTATCATCTCGCGCTCCTTCATGAGGAGGACTAATCCCCGCAATACTTTCTTCACCGCTCGTTTAATGTTCATTTACTTCCTCCCTATGATTTTCTTGACCTTGCTGACTCCCTCCGGGCCGAGTACTGTCTTCACCGTCTGCTTGGCGAAATGTTTTGCCCTCATTGACGGCGGGAGTATGTCTGAGACATCGATATTGTTGATGGCGTAAAGCGCGTCGCTCTCGTCCTGCGGTGTAGTGAAGACCTCAAACAGTATGGGCCGGGTAAGAGTCTCAGGTGTCGTGAAGCGGGGAACGTTGGCGAGATACTCATTCTTGTTTGACGCTGTCATGTACTCGAAGCCGAGATCCTCCGCGTAATGCCGGACTAGTTTCTTCGACTGCTGGCCGAAATGACCCCTTGCCGCCATGAATTTGTCCGCGTCATCACCGAACCTTGCCGCAGGGTGATGGTACAGCTTGAACTCAGCACCGCAGCCGTTGTTGATGAGCATGATACGGAGATTGTTGCGGACGTGCCTGTTGCCGACGGCGTTCATGTCGTAGAAGAAGGCGAGATCACCGATAACCCCGAAGAATAATTTTCCGGGCGACGCAAGAGACGCTCCGAGCAATGCGGAAACATCACCGTCAATTCCGAAGCCGCCGGTGTTGGAGAAGCCTGTTACTGTCGGGGGAAGCTCAAAGAAGTTCCATGTGCGAAGTGAGTTGAGGATGCCTAAGTGAAGTGCTGAGTTGGGCGGTAACCTGCCGATTGTGTTCTGTGCTATCCAAGCGTTGGAGAAGGGCAAATCCGGGATTCTTTCGAGGACGTAATCATAGTCATTCCGCCAAGCCGTATAGTAATCAGTCCCCCCCCCCCGTATGTAATTCTACGTAGCGGCTGAAGAAATCTTTCTCCTTCATCTGGAAGACGTAGCGCAGTTTCTTGAACGTATCACGCACAACACCGTCCGGGCTGACCCGCCACACCTGACTCGGTCTCATCGCCATATATGCCCCGGAGACCTCGCCGATGTGAATCATAACGTCCATTCCTTGGCGCGGCGACAATGGCACAAGATTTGGGTTGACCTTGTACCTGCCCCGGTAATTGCTCGTGTTGTCGCACATAACCGCCCCGTTGTAACGCTCGCAGAAAGCCTCGATATTCCCCGCAAGCTCCGGGCTCATCTCCGTATGCGCGCCGATGAACACTCCCACAGTCCCGGCGTTGAGGGCAGGAAGCTCGTCTCCCGGCTCTATCCTGTTGATGACCTGGACGGGGGGAAGCTCGTGAACCGTGAAGTCCGGGCTGTAATCCGTCGCGATGTTCAGCAGGACCGGGCCGCCTCCGTTGTGCCGGAGCTCAAGAAGCGCGTCATTCATCATCACCGTGTACGCCCACCTGTCCTCGGCACTCTGTATCATGGGGATGTTGACGTTCATCTTCACGCAGTCAACCGGGGGACGAGTTCGGTCTAACATCTGGGGGCTGTACTGTCCTGCCCGGCCGAAATGCTGGCTTGCTGTTACGGCCAGTACCGGGAGCTTGCGGTAATACGCCTCAGTGAGACCGGGAATGTAGTTGCGCGAGGCT
This sequence comes from Synergistaceae bacterium, assembly GCA_017446055.1. Taxonomy (GTDB): domain Bacteria; phylum Synergistota; class Synergistia; order Synergistales; family Aminobacteriaceae; genus JAFUXM01. The sequence goes on from JAFSRQ010000019.1 coordinate 27,509, forward strand.
GTAGCTCCTGTGCATGTGAGGACGACGGGCTCGCCTGACTCCGCTGACATTCCGCAGGCCATGTACGCGGCTGAACGCTCGTCAACGCTGGAATAAATCTCGAACCACGGATCATTCTGTATGCTTCCGGTGAAGGTTATGTTTGTTGTCCCGGGGGAGGCTATGACTTTGCGGATGTTGTGGGCTTTGAGGAGGGCAATCAGAATCTGCTTGTTGGCTTCTGACGTGTAGAATTTCGGCATGATACACCGTTACAGAAGACTTATGAAAAGTTGATAGCTTCTCTGCTCCCTTGCTCCTTCATCACGTCCGCTTTCACGATGTTGCTGCTACTCACGTTTGATATGACGCTCCAGAGCCTTGAATTCCCCGCTAACGTACGGGTACACGCTTATATTCAGCACTCGAAAGGTTGAATATTTTACGGGCAGAACCACAGAACAGCTTGGTTATCGCTTCTATTTTCTCTGCCCAACCCCCCTATATTCAGTTGTCAATGTACTTTGAGAATATAAGGGAAATTATAGCATATACGTTAGCCGGAATTATGTCTGTCTGTAACGGATTTCCTCTTCCTTTCATAAAAAATTTGTCTGCCATTATAACGCAATCCCCCCTGCAAAATCACAATGCGAGGGGGAAAATGTCTCACTAGAAATTCCGCTTGTACTTCACTCCGAAGAATTTTGCCATGAGGAATGACGTTACTTTTCTCGGCCAGTTGATTTTTCTGGTGTACACATACGGGATTTCAGCAATATCGCCGGGCTGTATTCTCCCTGTCTCAATCATTCGGTCAAGCCAAACGTCAAGCATCATCTCGCTGACCATTCCGACAAATCTTGTCTGGTACGAATTGAGGCCGCTCCTGTCAGCGTTGTCCTCAACTCCCTTCAAGACCGGGAAAACCCACGAGCAATATTCATCGGCCAGACTCTTAGGCATGATGAACATGTTGAGCATATTCGCCCACGTCCGGGACATGACTGTGTCGAAAGCTGGAAGGTATTCCGGGCAGGTCCCGGATATTATTCTCCGCGCAATGTCGAGGTGAGTCCCGTCAGCAGTGTGCGCATAGTGGCTGTATATCGTCTCAATGTAGTACTTTCTGCGTCTGGGGAGAATGATTTTGTGCTGTGAGAGAAGCCCGCGTACGTCATCGCCTGTGAGAGCGTCATCGATGGAGGCCGTCCCGAATTTTGCGCGGCGCGAGAAAAAGCGTGAGTAATGAACGAGGCCGATATAGTCGCAGGATAAATTCTTCCACGCCCAATAAAGCCCGGTCATCTCGCAGTACATTGGGTTCTTCGCGCTGATATTGTCGCCGGTGTTGTCGGGGGTGAAGCCTATGGAGAGTTTGCCTTCCGCGCCTACATGGACGGGAAAATATATCGGGTCGGACGGGACATCACATTTCTTGTGGCAGGCTATGAGTATCTTTACGTCTGGTGATTCTTGCGCATGAGGGTGCGTGTCGTGTCGTGTCGTGTCAATTATGGGGCGGTTTTGCATTTTGTCAAGTCCTTTCTGCGTAAAATATACCCCGCACCAAGTCAGCACGGGGCATTCTTTCCTGCTACGAGTTGAGCGGCTCAAGCCTCCTGAAGAGTTCCTCCTTGTCATGGCCGAGTATCAGTGTCAGAGATGTTGCGCGTTTGTCGGGCTGGATTAGGCGTTCGTTCTTTATGCCGCAGAGTTCAGCCAGAGCCATAGCACCCTGCCTGACAGACTCATCACTTCCGGGCGGGTAGATTATGCTCGATGCCCGGTAGTCGTAGTGCCGTGCGTTTCCTGTGTAGGGGACTTCGATTCCGATACGCTGGAATATCTGCTGTGCGCGCTTGCCGATTCCCTTTTCGCCATCGCCGTTGAGTATGCGTATGCTGATGATCTGGTCGCGGAGTTCGGCTATCTTCTCGCTGTCGAAGCCTGACATGTTCACAGGTTCGGGCGTGAAGTCAAGCTCTACTGCTTCAGCTCCGTCAACAGTTGCGTTATCCGTCGGAGGAAGTTTTGCCGCAAGCTGTAACGAGAACGCATTGTTGTCCAGTATCCAGTAGCTTATGTTCTTGCTTGACCCTGTCCGCCCCGGTGCCATGAACATTTTGATGCGGTCGGGCGACAAGGAGTTGGCGAACTGCACCAGCTTCAACGCCTCAAGGGGTGCAAGGTCAGTGTCAATCGAGTCGTAAAGCTCAGTAACAATCGCCGGGATTCTGGGCAGTATCGAGGGAGTCTTTATCTTCTTCATCATGATGTCGATGAAGTTCTGCTGCCGTCTGACGCGCCCAATATCACCGAGCGGGTCATGACGGAATCTCACATAGCCCAGTGCCGTCTTGCCGTCCATGTGCTGCATGCCAGGTGCAATGTTGATGAAGAGTTTGCCGGAATAGTCGTTGTAGTGCAGGCGTTTTTCCACGTAAATATCAACGCCGCCTAGTATGTCGACAATACGCGGGAAGCTCTTGTAGTTTATCTTCACGAAATAGTCTACTGGCATCCCGGTAAGGTTCACGAGAGTCTCGCGGAGAAGGTTGATACCCCCGTAAACATAGGCATGATTGATCTTGTCCCAGCTACGTCCAGGAATGTAGACACGTGAGTCGCGTGGGATTGAGGCGATTCGGAGAGCTTTGTTCTCAGCGTCGAATATAGCGAGGGCTATTGCGTCCGTCCTTGAGCCTCCCTCTACGTTGTCCAGTCCCACGACAAGAACATTGACGGTGCTTCGTGCGGTGCTTTCGGGCTTCTGTGCCTCACCTACGGCAAGTTCTGCTGTTACTGACGCGCTTTCGGTGTGCAATATCTGAGGGGGAAGCTCTGCCTTTGTCTGTGATTTCTGGGGAATGGGCAGGGGGTTGGGGTCATTGAGGACTTCCATGAGCCTTAACGCCGCTCCTCCTACAGCGGATGCCGTTACCATGAATATTATTCCCAATATCTTAAGCACTCTCATATAGATTTGTTCACCTCGTCATAAATTTTTGTAGAGATTATTGGACTCGATATATATTCCGACAAGATGAGGCACGAGAAACCTTATGCCCTTTCCGTCTCTCACACGTTCCCGTATGTCTGTGCTTGAGACTGCGAACTGTGGAATCTCTATATATTTTAGCTTATTGCGGATAAATTCCGGGAGAGATTCTATTCCGCTGACAGGGTAGCCCGGCCTTCTCGCTGTAACAAGTGTGCAAAGCTCCGGGATTCTCTCGTACTCAAACCACGACGTGATAGACAGCATAGCATCAAGCCCGGTGATGAAGTAGAGATCTTCCGGCGCAATCCCCTCGTCAGCAAAAGCCCTCAAAGTGTCGACCGTATGAGTCTCTTCCTCGCGGTCAATCTCAATCCTTGAGACCGAGTATTCAAGGACTCCAGCAGTCGCAAGAAGAGTCATAGCGTACCTGTCTTCAGCTGGGGTGATGTGCCTGCTGTGCTTGTGGGGAGGGTCTCCAGTCGGCACAAAGATTAGGCGGTCGATTCCGAGATTTATCCGGGCTTCCTCAGCTGCCAGAAGATGCCCGTAATGTATCGGGTCAAAAGTTCCTCCCATAATGCCCGTTTTCATGGCCTAAGCTACCGTGTCAGGCTCAAAGTCAAACTCGACCTCGCCAATATATACCTTGTCGCCTTCCCTTGCCCCTGCCGCCTCTAATGCTTCCTCAACGCTGAGTGCCTTCAACAGCCCGGCGAATTTCTGGAGCGCGTCCTCATGCTCAAAGTTTATGCGTGCTACAGACTTCTCGAAGTTGGCGTGCTCAACCCTGAATGACCCGTCAGACTGGCGGATGATTCTCACTGGCTCTCGTGACGACCTGGCTTTCCGAGCGGGAAGCTCGATTACTGCGGGTGATGTTGGGACGGTGGACGCTGCGGGAGTTTTGCGGACTAAGTCAGCCACTGCCCGGATGAGTTCGGGAATGTTAGTGCCGAATAACGCGCTCACGGCCATGTAGGGCAGCGACAATCTTTCTGCCTCAGCTTGAAGTGCCTGTGAGTTGGAGTAGGTGCCGGGAATGTCAATCTTGTTGCCGATGATGATTCCGGGCCGCGTGTCGAGTCCTGCTCCGTATTCGCGGAACTCTGTCATCAATGCGCGGAATGTTGCGACAGGGTCGGGCTGGGACAAGTCGATAACGTGGAGGATGATTCGAGTCCTCTCAACATGTCTCAGGAACTGCAAGCCGAGTCCTTTTCCCTCGTGCGCTCCCTCGATGAGTCCCGGAAGGTCAGCGATAACAACCTGCGCGTCATCAACAGCGAGGACTCCGAGATTGGGCGTGAGAGTGGTGAAGGGGTAGCCTGCAACTTTGGGCTTTGCGCCGCTTATGGCTGAGAGTATGCTTGACTTCCCTGCGTTCGGGAAACCTGCGAGTCCAGCGTCAGCAATCAGTTTCAGCTCAAGGGATAACGCCCGCTCTTCTCCGGGGTCGCCTTTCTCCGCGAATTTCGGTGCTCGCCGTGAGGATGATGCGAAGTGAGAATTTCCCCGGCCTCCTTTGCCGCCATGAGCCGCCGTGAATCGTTGTCCGGGTTCTGTGAGGTCAGCAAGAATAGTGTCGTCCCCAGTCTCACGGATGAGAGTCCCGCAAGGCACGTGAATTGTGAGGTCGTCGCCGTCCTTGCCTGAGCGCAAAGCACCGCCGCCGTGTCCTGCGTGGCCTGCCTGAAAGCGTCTGTCATACTCGAAGTCAGCAAGCGTAACAATCCCGCCGACCGCCTCAATCACGACATCGCCGCCCTTGCCTCCGTCGCCGCCGTCCGGGCCTCCTTTGGGCACGAACTTTTCACGCCGGAAACTTAACGCCCCGTTGCCCCCGCGACCTGCCTTAACGTAAATTTCTGCTGTGTCTGTGAATTTCATTGTGCGAGTAAAAAAATTGCCCCATATTTCAGGGGCTTTCGTGATTTCTGGGTTATGCCTGCGCGGGCTGGACTGATACGTACTTGCGACCCATCTTCTTGTGGTAGCTGACCTTTCCGGGTGCGAGCGCGAACAGTGTGAAGTCCCTTCCGAGTCCCACGTGCTTGCCGGGGTGTACCTGTGTCCCGCACTGGCGGACGAGAATGCTTCCTGCTGTTACTGTCTGTCCTGCGTAAACCTTTATCCCTCTGTACTTGGGCTGACTGTCGCGGCCATTGGTTGAGCTTCCTTGACCTTTCTTGTGTGCCATGAGTGAATTTCCTCCTTACGCTTCTATGTTGCGGATGACTACTTCCGTGAAGTACTGGCGGTGTCCGCGCATCTTGCGGATGTTCTTCTTGCTCTTGTACTTGAACACGAGAACTTTGTCCGCTCTTGCCTGCTTGACGATCTCGGCTGTTACTCTTGCGCCCGTGATGTAGGGACTGCCGAAGCGTGCCTCTGTTCCTTCTCCGCCGACAGCAAGAACCTTGTCGAAGATGATCTCCGTGCTTGTCTCACCGGGGAGCTTCTCGACCCTGAACTTGTCCCCGACACTTGCGCGGTACTGCTTTCCGCCTGTCTCGATTACTGCGTACATGTGTGAATTTTCCTCCTTACGCCAAACTGAGGCCGTCAAAAAACGTTTAATGCCTTGTCTGTGCGAGATGTGAGAGATTATAGCATACCCGAATTTTGCCCCGCTAGTCTGTGCTATAATCGGTGAAAATCAAAGGTGAAAGGAAATCTTGACATCAATGGATAAATCCGCTACACTCGACCGC
>JAFSRQ010000020.1 GCA_017446055.1 Synergistaceae bacterium
GTATGTCTGCTCATCACCTGTCTCTATCGTTACCTTGATTTTGTCGCTGAATGCCTTTTCCGGGACTCCCGAAATCGTGCAGACTTCCCCGGTTGCATCGGTGGTGTAGTCCAAACCCGCAGGCAAGTCCTCAAAGTCCCATGTGATTGGCGTTACTCCCTTTGCCTTCAGGACTGAGGTGTACGGCTGGCCTTCTGTACCCTTCTTGAACGAGCCTTTGATTTTCGGCGTTACTCCCTGCACCGTCAGAGTGAAGTCATCTGTCAGCGTTACTGCTCCGTTGCTCGCCGTTATCGTCAGGTTGTACTCATCAACTTCCGTAGCTTTCCCGGTGAACTTGCCCTTGTCGAACTTTATCCCTTCTGGCAATTCTCCCTCAATACTCCATGCTGTTGGCTTCATGTTGCGTACTTTCAGAGCAAATGAGTACTTCTTGTTCCATTTCGCCGCTTTAAGGGTCTGGGTCGTGAACTCAGGGGCTTTCCCGGTTACTTTGATGCTCACTGTCTTTACAGGAGATGTTCCCGCGCTGTTTGTTGCCGTTACCCTGAAGCGGAACGTCCCAACAGTCGACTCCCTGACAAGCCCGGAGATTAGTCCGTCCTCATCAAGAGTTAGACCTCTGGGAAGGCCGTAGCCCTGTTCTGCCGCCAACGCCCACGTCAGATTCTCCCCCTCGCCCTCAAGGAAGCACCTGTACTCCTCATCCTTGCAGGCATCAGGAAGCCTAGTAGTTTTCACCTCTGGAACTTTGAGATTACCGCCTGAGCTTTTCACCTTGAGCGTGAAGTTCGCGTAATCAGCTCCGGCTGTGTTTCTGACCTTCACCGTTAGGTTGTACGTTCCTGCGGCATCTGGAGTCCCTGAGAATACGCCGTCATTCGTGAACGTGAACCAAGTCATAGTCTTTGAGGTGGCCGACCAAGTCAGCTTTTCGCCCTCTGCCTCGAACTTGAACGTGTAAGGCTGGCCCTCGGTCGCTTCCGGGAGATTCCCTGTTGTGATCTTGGGCGGTGAAACCTTGATTTTCTCCGCAATAGTCAGCGTGTACTCCTTCGTATCATGACCCGCCGAGTTGGTCGCGGTTACAGTCAGGGTGAAAGTCCCGCCTGTTTTCGGAACGCCTGAGAGCTTGCCCGATGATACATTCGGTGTGAAACCTTCAGGAAGTCCTGCTACATTCCACGTGATTGGGTCGGTGCCAGTAGCCTCTAACATTGCGGTATAGATGACTCCTGTCTCACCGTCATGCAGCGCAGCCGTGGTTATAGTCGGTGCTGTTACCACTGAAGCAGTAGACTTTACCTTCAGCGTGAACTTACGCGAGTCCGTACCCTTTGAGTTCCTCGCCGTAACCGTGAAGCTGTAATCCCCGGTTCTCTTCGGTGCTGTGCCAGAAATCGCGCCGCTGTCAGCATCAATCTCCAGCCACGTGGGAAGCCCGGTAGCAGTCCAAGTGATTGGGTCAGTGCCAGTAGCCTCAATCTGGACGGAAATACTGTCTTCGTACTCAAATGTACCCAAGTCCTGAGCCGTTGTGATTGACGGAGCAACCGCGGCATCCTCAACTTTCAGAGTGAACGTGCGCATATCACTTCCCGCAGAGTTTTCCGCAGTAACCGCAAAGCTGTACTCCCACGCCGTAGTTACAGTGCCGTAAATCAGTCCCGCACTGCTGATACTCAGTCCGTCAGGCAGACCTTCCGCGCTCCACGTTATTGGCGTTGTACCTGTAGCTTTGAGCTTCACTGACACGCTGCCGCCAGCCTCGATTTTCCCCAAGTCAGGACTCGTTGTGATTGTAGGTGCTGTTACTGATGGGGTTATGGTTACTGCCGTAAGTGAGAACCTGCGCGAGACACTCCCGGCCGTATTAGTCGCGCTGATGAGGAAGCTGTATGTCCCTGCGTCCGTCAATGTCCCAGAAAGGAGGCCGTCTTCGTCAAGAGTGAGTCCTCCCGGCAAATTACCGTCAGTCTTCATCCACGTAATAGGAGTCGTTCCTGTTGCCGAAAGCTGAATTGATACACTGAGGCCGACCGTGTGAGTTCCGAGATTAGAGCCTGTTGTGATTACCGGGGCTGTTGCTGTTGACTTAGGCTCGGCGATTACGATTTTGTACACCCTGCTGTCGTTGCCCGCGGAATTTCCCGCCGTTATGCTGGGGACGTATGAGCCTAACATTGTCGGCGTTCCTGAAATCAGCCCGTCGCTGTTCATGCTGAGACCGTCAGGCAGTCCGTATGCTGTCCAGGTGATTGGCGTTGTACCCTTAGCGTTGAGCTGCGCGGAATACTCAGTGCCTACTGTACCGTCCGGGAGCGTGTATGTTGTGATTTCGGGAGCTGTTACTGTCTGCTCTTCCTCGTCCCACTCGCACAGAAGCCCGGTAACGTATGAATACAGGTTGCTGTCGTTCTCATCATTCCAGCCCCACTGGCCGTTGTAGTTGCCCTGATAGTTTGTCAGCTCCATGTAGCATTCATTGCCGCGCGCGTTGTTGGGTTCGCCGTCCTGCCATGCCGTGAACGTGAAATCCTCGCCCGTAACCCACTTCCATTCGGTGCTGTCAGTGCTGTCTCTGTATGCGCCGATCCAGTATATTCTTCTCTCGTTCTCAGGAAGCAGCTTCAGTACCTCGTCATATTCAGCCTGGCTCGTTATTGTGGCAAGGTGTCCGCCGAGTGACTCGCAGTATGCTTTTGCCGCCGTCCATGTCATAGAGCTGCTGATTAACTGGTAGCGGTGAGTAACGGATGAGGGATTTTCCACGCTGATGAGGAATGTGCCTGAATCACGTCCTGCCGTGTTTGACGCGGTAATCGTGAACGTGAATGACTCTGAGACGGATATTTTCCCGGAAATCAGTCCTGCGCTGCTCAGTGTCAGACCGTCAGGCAGAGTCCCTCCTGAAACCATCCATGTGATTGGCTTCGTGCCGTCTGCCTTGAGCTGAATCGATACGCTGTCTCCTGTATTGAACGTTCCCAGATTGATGCTTGACGTGATTTTGGGAGCTGTTGCTGACGACTCACTGCCGGAAGTGTCAATCTCGATGTTGTTCGCGAATGTGCCGTCCTCTTTTCCGCGCCCGCACGTGAGGGTCTTGGTGTACTTCCCCTGCGTAGACAGCCGCGAATAGTTGCCCGTAACTGTGCAGTTAGAGCTGACGAAACCGACTATTCCCCCTGCCCAGCCTACTTGTGTTACAGGCAGCGTTTCTACTACTGTTGACGTGTCCCTGCCGCCTACCGTGTTGTTGGTCAGCACTGAGGAGTAAGCGTTACCGACAATTCCTCCGGCGTTCAAGTAGTCCGCTCCCGTCATGCTCACTTTTCCGTCGAACTTGCAGTTGTCGATTGTTACACCGCTCAAAGCATAGGCCGCTATTCCTCCGGCGTAATGGAAATTTACCGTTGATGCGGAAACGTCAAGTATCACATTCCCCGTAACAGAAAGATTCTTTATCTCAGCGTTGCGGACATAACCGAACACTCCCGCGAGGTATTCTTTGCCCGTCTCTTTTGCTGTGCGTGAAATGTCTACTGTGATTGTGTGTCCGTCCCCGTCAAAGTGGCAGCCGAAGCCGTGATAGCCCTCAAGTTTTCCGACAGGCTCCCAGTCCGTATAGCTTGTGAGGTCAAGGTCAGCCGTCAGCCTGAAGTACTTTCCTGCCTGGAGCGTCCCGCTGTTGGTGTCATCACGTACCTTAATCAGAACCTCAACGGAATTGATCTCCCACGCATCATCTTCACTGCCGCCGTGTTCCTCGTAGCCTTCCTCGCCGTAGACACGTGATGATTCGTCTTCTGTTACTGTGAGGGTGTACTCTCTGTTCTCGTAGCGTCTTACTGTTGAGCCGTAAATGACTTCTTCCTTGACCAGCCATATATCGAGGGCGTATACCCCTGCCTTTATGGGAGTCCCTGAGATGAAGCCCGTTGATGCGTTTATCGAGAGTCCCGCGGGCATGTCTCCGTGAGATTCCCAAGTCATGCCGTCAGTTACCGTTGCCCTTACCTGAACGCTGTACTCTTTGCCGACCTTCGCATCAGGCAATGACTCTGTGAGTATTTCGGGATATATCTCTTCTTCTACTTCCTCAACAATGATGGTGTACGACTTCAGGACTTCGCCGCCGGAATTGCTGGCCTTCACCGTGAATGTGTATGTGCCTGCTGCTGACGGAGTCCCTGAGATTGTCCCGGTCTCTGAGAGAGTGAGTCCAGTCGGGAGCGAGCCTGCGTAGAGCGACCACGTGATCGGCGTTGTTCCTGATGCTGTGAGGGTAGCTGTGTACGCCGTACCCTTTGTCGTGTCAGGAAGAGAGCTTGTTGTGATTGTAGGGATGACGGCTGAAGGAGTCGGTTCGGGGTCAGGGTAGTCGTCAGGGTCAAACTCTCTGTTGTTGTTGAACGTGCCGTAAGATGATGAGTACCTCGCGCCGTAAGTCAGCGTGTCAGTATGTCCGGCCTGCGTCTTGAGGCGGGAATAGTTGCCTGTTACTGTCGTCTCGTTGTTCCAGGTGTTGCTGATGTAACCTGCTATTCCTCCTGCGTAGGTGTAAGGGTTATCGCTTATGCTGTACAGTGCCTTGACGTTTGTCGTTGCGTCCTTCCTGCCGAC
>JAFSRQ010000021.1 GCA_017446055.1 Synergistaceae bacterium
CGCCTATGAAGTCAGACGAATCATCGTCATCAACGCCATGCTCGAAGAATATCGCGAATATCCCCCCGATAACCGCCGCCATAAGTTCAGCGTCAGAGTAACGCCCCAGCTGTTTCAACGTCTCAATCACTGGCGCGAGGAATGGGACTCCTCTGTGCTGGCCTATGCGCTCCATCGGCAAAAGGTGAAGGACGTTGCGCCTTCCTGTGAGGTGTCCGAATGCAGGGACTCTCACGTATTCGAGGCGTGGCTGGCCTGTGATTTCGCTTAACGGGTGGCGGTTCGCTATGTGGTAGGCTACTGGCTTCCCGTCAAGGTCGAACTCAACGCCCCCGTCAATCATCATGTTGTACGTCCTCAGCGGCGGGTCTTGCAGTCTGTCCCCCTCAATTAGTGCGATTCTCAGGTCGTAAGGAAAATTCCGTGTGTGTCTCATCGGGAGCATGACTAGGGCATCACCGTTCAGCAACACCGACTTGAAGCACAGGTTCTGTAGCTCGTAGAAATTCATTCCCCGCGCAATGTCGCAGTCCTTAGACTCCGCCCAAAACGCAAACTCGCGTTCGGTATTCTCTTCCCATGCGGCGGCTTCTTCTTCCGAGAGTCCGAGAGTCTCCGCGCTGATACGGCAATTCAGGGTCAACCCCGGCCCTACTGAGTTCAGGACTATCCTGTCGATTGCGCCGCGACCGAGAGGCCCGCCGCCTGCGTACAAGTCCCGCGACCGTTCACGCAACAGTTCGAGATTGTCGGTGATGTCTTCCGCAGGGGATTTCGAGCTGGAATACCACGCTGACACGCTTGGCTTAGTCCGGCTCGCTCCGTAATGCGAGTAGCCGGAGTTCCTCACTCTGTGTATCTTCACATTATCACCATCCCGGACGCACCACCCTGAATCTTGCGCAGCCTTTGAGCTGGGCTTTCAGGGCGGAGATTTTGCTCTCTAGGGCGGAAATCATGCTCTGTACGTCCTTCAAGTTGGCGCGGGTCAGCTTGAGTCCCTCGATCTCGTAGGACTGCCCGGAGAGTATTGCTTTCTCGGCCTTGTAGTACAGCGTCAGACGGGACTCCGCTATGTGTATTTGTTCCTTAATGGTTGTGGTCGTCATGTTTTTCCCCATAAAAAAAGCTCCTCCCGCTTGGAAGGAGCTGTGAATGTCAAGAAATCGTGTATGCAGTTTATTGTGTCCACTCTTTAGCCTCGTCAAAGAAGATAAGTTTGCTCGCCCGCGCAAGCCTCAATGCCTGTACGTTATACCTGCGGAAGTCAGACGAGTCCAGAAATATATTCGCGTGATACGGATTAACCTTGCTGGGAGCTGGTGCTACGTCCGCGCCTGTCTCAAGGCACTCAGAAACAGACAGACTCGCAATACCCTTCACCCTTTTCGGCAAGCTGACCTCACACATGAACCTGACGATTTCAGGCTCTTCACGCCCTCCGTCCCTGTCAACAGATACACCGTTAACATCCTTGAACATTGCTGATGTAGGACGATTCTGACTGTCAAGCCAGTAAGACTTTGAACGCTTGACGGCACGATAAAGTCGCTCGTGATTCTGAATATCGTTACTGAGCATTCAGAAACCTGTCGGTGATATTACATATTTGCGCCACATCATTACTGGCAAATTCCCAGAACTGTGCATTGTCATAATCTGTGCCAGTAACCTGCATCGCAACAACTTTATCCTCGAACACCTCAAATTCAAGATAGCTCTCATCTGGCAGGTGATACTCAAGCTGAATGCTCTCGCGCCCCGTAGGGAATATTTCAGGTTGCTCACTCAAGTACTGGATTATGTTCCTGACTTCAGCAATAAGTGTACGAGTGAAAGGCTTTGCGCCGTAACCGTTCCAGTCAGAATCCAGCCGCGCAATATCCTCTAAACGTTCAAGATTGCTTGTCAGTTCATCTTGTATCGTAAAGCTGTCCCTGCTTCGTGTACATGGATTAGATACGACTATCTTGCTCATGTCGAACATTCTCTGCTCCCGAAAACTTGGGGAGGGCTGACACGCCCACACTATGATAAAAGGTATGCTGTACATTGCATTACCCCCTGTCAATCGCGTTTTTAGCCTGCTCCATCCTCTCCAGAGCATCCTGCATCATCTTTATGTACGCCTTAAGGTGCGTAGGGGTTACAGCAATACGCGCCACAACAGACATGTAATCACCGTTCATGTCAGTAGGCAACCCCTGAAGAAAATTGAGAATGACTATATCCGAGTCTCCGTTGATGCTCAACCCCGTAGACAACAAGATTTTTGCTGAAGGGCTGTGCATAAAGTCTAACATTATGTTGGCATCATCCTTATTCATCTGCAAAAATCCTTTCTTGGGAATTTTTGTCATTATATCATTACATCCTAAGACCGCGCCTGATGAATCCCCCGCTCCCTGATGACACCTTGCGCTTCACAACGGGCTTCAGAGTCTCCTTCTCTTCGGGCTTGGGCTGTACCTCCGGCAACTTCAGCTTCGGCATCGGCACTGTGTCGGCCTTCCTGCTACGCCGTTTCCTGTGTGCCTCAAAATTCGGGTTCAACAGCTCAAGCGCACCAGTCGCATATACCCGTGTGTCCAGCGGCTCATTGCGGATACCCGGCGAACGAGGCTCCCACGTGATTGTGTCCCTGCCCTTCACGCGCTTCACTACCATCCGCTCAGACACCAAACCCTTGAAGTATACAGCATCATAGCCCCGGTGATTGTGCTTCACATCCAGCGGAAAATGACAGTATCCTGCACCGCGATTCTCCACCTTCAGCCGCGAAAACAACGTCCCCTTGATGGTCGTTACTCCCAGCGTGAACAGCACTACATGACGGCGGTTATTACGGCTCGGCTTGCTGACAGAGGGCATTCCCTCACGGCCTCGTCCAACTATCGCAAAGATATTACGCCGGGCGCGGGGCTTGCAGAATCTGTATACCTCGTCAGTGAAGTGGCCTGCGCTGTCTATACACACACAGCCCAACCCCAGCTTGTCCCCGTTGCTGTAGCTCCATGTCTTAGACAGGAAGTCATCGAGTGCCTGCCATACTTCTTTGAGGCCGGGATCACCGTAGAACACCCGGTACTCAATTCCCCATGACTCATGACCAATCCCCCAGCCGACAACCTCACACTCTAAGCGGTCATCCTGTGTGTCAACTCCGCACGTCAGCACCAAGACTCCATCAGGCAACTCAGCGGAATATTCCTCGCGGTGGGACTCTAACGCTTCAGCCTCAATCGCGCCTGCCGTGTTCTCGTAGGGCAGTCCCAGAGCGGTATTCCACCAGCCCTTTAACGACTCTTCACCGTTGCGGAATGCCTCCTCGTAATCTTTCACAAGCCCCGCCCATGTAGCCCAAGGCGATGCAAAAGCATTCATGTGGAAGCCGCGTACCTTCTTCTGGTCAGGATTCTTCGCTATCCATTTTCCGCGCTCCTGCCCGGCCTTCCATTCGACTTCGTTGTGGACTGCACCGCACTTCACGCACTTCATGACGGGTTCGGGTAAGTCCTTGAAGGCTATCTGCTCCCACGAAAACGGCTGATATTCACCGCATGTAGGGCAAGGTACGCACCATTCCTCCTGACTGCTTAACTCAAACCCTTTCCATATTCGTGAAGTCTGCAACAGTGTCGGCGTTGACACCCAGACGATACGGCGATTCCAGAAATTTTGTGTCCTCTTCATCGCGAGCGTCAGAGGGTCGCCTTCCTCGCCTGCTGATGGCGGATAACGGTCAACCTCATCACACAGCAGGACTCGTATCGGCCTTGATGCTAAGGAGACGGGGGAATTTGTCGCGGATATTGTTACGTGGCCACCGAGAAACTTCTTGTGCATTATCGTGTTCCCGGAATCGCGGCTTCGGGCTTCCTTGATTTTCCCGTGCAAGGCTGACGTGTCCCGTATCATCGGGTCTAGCCTGTCCTTCGAGAAACTCTGCCCCATGTCCAGCGTCGGCTGTAACAC